>NZ_CP108455.1:1312500-1500000 GCF_036241575.1 Streptomyces sp. NBC_01267
CGAGGTGAGCATGGCATTGGCGTTCGGGTGACCCGGGACGGAGATGCCGTACTCCGTCTCGATGCCCATTACTCGCCGTACGGTCATGCGGCCCTCCTTGCCCGGCAGCGCCCCTTGCGGGGACGTCGCTCAAGTACCGCTGGTTCTCCGGTGCGTGCGCGGTCACCCCTCCCCGCGCTGCGCGACCCGGTGGTACCGAAGACCTTAGAACGCCGTTGCGCCGGTGGGGAGATCATTACAGGCATTGCTGTTCCTGCGGCCGAAGGCCGGAAAACACGGCGGCTGCGGGACCCGTCGAGGAGCCCCGCAGCCGCCCTGCCATTTACAGGTACTGACCGGTGTTGGCCACCGTGTCGATGGAACGCCCGGTGTCCGCGCCCTGCTTTCCGGTGACGAGGGTGCGGATGAAGACGATCCGCTCGCCCTTCTTGCCGGAGATTCGGGCCCAGTCGTCCGGGTTGGTGGTGTTCGGCAGGTCCTCGTTCTCCTTGAACTCGTCCACACACGCCTGGAGGAGATGGGAGACCCGGAGACCCTTCTGTCCCTGGTCCAGGAAGGCCTTGATGGCCATCTTCTTGGCCCGGTCGACGATGTTCTGGATCATCGCGCCGGAGTTGAAGTCCTTGAAGTACAGAACTTCCTTGTCGCCGTTGGCGTACGTGACCTCGAGGAACCGGTTCTCCTCGGACTCCGTGTACATCCGCTCCACGACGGACTGGATCATGCCGCTCACCGTGTCTTCCGGGTTCTCCCGGTGCTCGGCCAGATCGTCCGTGTGCAGCGGCAGCGAGGACCGCAGGTACTTGGCGAAGATGTCCTTCGCGGCCTCCGCGTCCGGACGCTCGATCTTGATCTTGACGTCGAGCCGGCCCGGCCGCAGGATCGCGGGGTCGATCATGTCCTCACGGTTGGAGGCACCGATGACGATGACGTTCTCCAGGCCCTCCACCCCGTCGATCTCGGCGAGGAGCTGCGGGACGATGGTGTTCTCCACGTCCGAGCTGACGCCTGACCCACGGGTGCGGAAGAGGGATTCCATCTCGTCGAAGAAGACGATGACGGGGGTACCCTCACTCGCCTTCTCCCGGGCGCGCTGGAAGACCAGGCGGATGTGCCGCTCGGTCTCACCGACGTACTTGTTGAGGAGCTCGGGGCCCTTGATGTTGAGGAAGTAGCTCTTCCCCGCGGGCTGGCCGGTGACCTCGGCCACCTTCTTGGCAAGGGAGTTGGCGACGGCCTTGGCAATGAGTGTCTTGCCGCAGCCGGGCGGGCCGTAGAGCAGGATGCCCTTCGGCGGCCGCAGCTCGTGTTCCTTGAACAGATCGGGGTGGAGGTAGGGCAGCTCGACCGCGTCGCGGATCAGCTCGATCTGGTCGCCCAGACCGCCGATCTTGTCGTAGTCGATGTCCGGGACCTCTTCGAGGACGAGCTCCTCGACCTCGCTCTTCGGCACCACTTCATAGACGTAACCGGACCTGGAGTCGAGCAGCAGGGCGTCGCCGGGGCGGATGGTGATGTCCAGCAGAGGCTCGGCGAGCCGCACCACCCGTTCCTCGTCGGTGTGCCCGACCACCAGGGCGCGCTCGCCGTCCTCAAGTACTTCCTTGAGGGTGACGATGTCCCCGGCGCGCTCGAATTCCATGGCCTCGACCACGTTGAGCGCTTCGTTGAGCATGACTTCCTGGCCGCGCCTGAGCTCTTCGAGCTCGACGCTGGGACTGACATTCACCCGGAGCTTGCGGCCCCCGGTGAAGATGTCGCACGTCCCGTCCTCGTTGGACTGCAGAAAGACACCGAAGCCGGCCGGCGGCTGTGCGAGCCGGTCGACCTCCTCCTTGAGAGCCACGATCTGGTCGCGGGCCTCGCGGAGCGTATTGGCGAGCCGCTCGTTCTGCGCGGACACGCCTGCCAGGTTGGTCTGCAGCTCGACGATCCGCTCTTCGAGATTCCTCGTGTGACGCGGAGAGTCGGCGAGCTTGCGGCGCAGGACGGCGATTTCCTGCTCGAGATAGGCAACCTGGCCGGCGGGGTCCTCAGACCCTCGCGCGGGCCGGATGCCGCGGTTGATGTCATCGTCGTGGGCTGCCACGGTCCTCACCTCCTCCAAGGGGAGCTGGACGCTTCCTGACCCTACCTGGGCGGCTGGTGATTGAAACCCCTAGATCACAAAGACCGTCGGGGTGTGTCTGATCTTCACCCTTGCGTACTCCCTCACGCCTTGGGAATACCCACCCATCAACATCGGAAAGCGGCCGGTTGTATCGTCGAAGTGTTCAACACCCGTCAGGGCTGGCTTCAATTGGTTCAACCGCGCAGGAACGGCAGGAGAAATGACCGTGCAGGACGAGGCTCCCACCGGTGACGCCGCAGAGGCGCTAGAGGTCTGGATCGACCAGGACCTCTGTACCGGCGACGGTATCTGCGCCCAGTACGCGCCCGAGGTCTTCGAGCTCGACATCGACGGACTGGCGTACGTGAAGAGCGCCGACGACGAGCTGCTGCAGGAGACCGGAGCCACAACGCCCGTGCCGCTGCCGCTCCTCCAGGACGTCGTGGACTCCGCCAAGGAGTGTCCGGGCGACTGCATTCATGTGCGCCGCGTTTCGGACAGCGTCGAGGTCTACGGCCCCGCTGCCGGGTGACGCGTCATACGCTCCGCGCCTGGGACGGCGCCGAGCGTACGAACTTCCCGCCCTGCCAGCGCCACTTGGCCTGCTGCCGCACATCGGGCTTCCAGCGCGGCACGTCGGGCGAGGAGTAGCCGAGAAGCGTCGCGGTCACCGCGCCTCCCTCCACGGCGAGAGCACCGACCTGTTGCTGCTCGGACGGGGCGACCAGCGTCGCGACGACCCGTGGCGGGCCGTTCCCGGCCTTCGACCGGGTGAGGACGTAGATCCCGCTCGGCGGCGTCCCCGATCCCGCGTCGCAGCGCACGGCGGCCACCGTTTCGGGGTTCCCGTCGCGGTCGAGGTCGCCCACCGCCTTCTTCGTGACGACCGTTCCCACACTTCCGCAGTCCAGCGGGAAGGTGGCGGCTGCCGCGTCGGGCGCCGCCGCGGTGGCCGGTTTCGGATCGGGCTGGGAGGCGGTGGCCGGGCCGGGCGTGAGCACGCCCGCCACGGCGACGACGGCGGCCATCGCGGTGGCCGTGGCCAGCCAGTGGACCGGACTGGTCCGGGTGTGCGCGAGGTCCGGGAGCGCAAGGTCCGGGAGCGCGGAGGGCTGCACGCGGGAGGTCTCCTGTGGGGCAGTACCGGAGGGGGTGGCCAGAATGGTGCCACACGTCACAGGAGTTCGGAACGGCGGGGTCCGTACGGCCAACATAAAGAAGCCGCCGCCGAGTTCCCCTTCGTGCGGAGGGAACTCGGCGGCGGCGTCCGTGCGTTGTACCGGTCAGGCTTCGGTCACGGGGTCGGCTTCTCCCCCGGATTCCGCACCGGACTTCGCCCGGGAGGCGGTCGCTCCTGGTCCGGAGTAGTCATCGCCGTACGAACCCTTGGACGGGCGGCGGCGGCGCAGCGGGGCCTCCACACCGTCGGCGAGGCGCCGGGCGGTGACCAGGAAGCCGGTGTGGCCGATCATCCGGTGGTCGGGACGGACGGCCAGGCCTTCGACGTGCCAGTTGCGGACCATCGATTCCCAGGGCTGCGGCTCGGCGAAGCAGCCGATCTCCCTGATGGACTCGACGGTGCGCGAGAGCTGGGTGGTGGTGGCGACGTAGCAGCAGAGGATGCCGCCGGGGACGAGTGCCTTGGAGACGACCTCCAGGCATTCCCAGGGAGCCAGCATGTCCAGCACCACACGGTCGACGTCCGTGTCGGACAGATTGTCCTGGAGGTCGCCGACGGTCAGCTGCCAGGCCGGGTGCGGGCCACCGAAGTAGCGCTCCACGTTCTGGGTGGCGATCTCGGCGAAGTCCTCACGGCGCTCGTACGAGTGCAGCATGCCCTGCTCGCCGATGGCGCGGAGCAGGAAGCTGCTGAGTGCGCCGGAGCCCACTCCCGCCTCGACGACCCGTGCGCCGGGGAAGATGTCGCCGAAGGCCAGGATCTGGCCCGCGTCCTTGGGATAGACCACGGCAGCGCCGCGGGGCATGGACAGGACGAAGTCGGGGAGCAGGGGGCGCAGCGCGAGATAGGCGACGTTCCCCGTGGTACGGACAACACTGCCCTCGGGGGCACCGATCAGCTCGTCGTGCGGGAAAGAACCCTTGTGGGTGTGGAAATTCTTTCCTGCTTCGAGCGTGAAGGTGTAGTGGCGTCCCTTGGGGTCGGTGAGCTGGACCTGGTCCCCGACTTTGAAGGGCCCACGTCGGCGGGCGGCACCGGTCGGTTCGGACATACGAGCAGCCTACCGGCCTCAGGAACCCGGTCGCGCCATCGCCTGGACGAAGGCACGTTCGACATCGGCGGTGGAGAGGACTCCGTAGATCGCGCCGCTCTCCTCGACCACCAGGTACTCGGTGGCCGGGCTGGCCCGCAGCCTGTCGAGGAGCGCCTCGCCGGCCAGTTCGGCCGGGACCTTCATGCCCTCGGTGAGGTCCTGGGCGAGCCCGCTCACGGCGACCCAGGGGCGCCGGTGCTCGGGGACGCCGACGATGGCCGCTTCCCTGACCAGGGCTGTCGGATCGCCGTGGCTGTCCACCACGACCAGTGCGCGCGCTCCGGCCTCGTTGGCCCGGCGCAGCGCCTCGGAGAGCGGTGTGCCGGTCTCGACGGGGACGGCGCGCCTGGTGAGCGTGCGGGCGCGGAGCTCGGGGAGGTGTTCGCGCAGTCGGGCCATCCGCAGGCTGTTGCCCGCACCGGTCCAGATGATGGCCGCGAGGATCGCGGCGAGCAGCGCGTCCATCACGGTCTCCATACCGCCCACGTCGGCGTCGGAGCCGGTGTGGGTGAGCAGCGGGAGGCCGATGAGTACGGAGACGGCGAGCGCCCGGCCGAACCAGGCGGCGGCGACGGTGCCGCTCATCGGGTTGCCGGTGATCTTCCAGACGACCGCGCGCAGCATCCGGCCACCGTCCAGCGGCAGGCCGGGCAGCAGGTTGAAGATCGCCACGATGAGGTTGGAGATCATCAGTCCCGCGAGCAGCACACCCGGCACCGTGCCGGGTTCCACGGCCTTCATGCCGAGGTAGAAGACGCCGGAGAGCACGAGGGAGAGCAGCGGTCCGACGAACGCGAGGACGAACTCCCGTCCCGGGGTGTCCGACTCCTTCTCGATCTCCGAGACGCCGCCGAAGAACTGCAGCTGGATGCGGCGCACCGGGAGCTTGAAGCGCAGGGCCGCCACGGTGTGTGCCAGTTCATGGACGAGTACGGAGGCGTAGAAGGCGACCGCGAAGAAGAGCGAGACCAGGTACCGGAGGTTGCCCAGTTCGGGCAGGACGCGGTCGAGCTGGCCGCCGAAGACCCAGGTGATGAGCGCGGCCACCAGGAACCAGCTGGGTGCGACGTACACCGGGACCCCGAAGGGGCGGCCCATCAGGATCCCGCCGCCCGGTGCGTCCCGGCGCTGCGGCTTGCCGCCCTCGGGCGCGGAACCGGGGCCGGGCCCGTCCGCGCCGGACTGCGGGCGCCCGCTGTCGCCGCTCTCGTCCACGATGTCCCTTCGTATCCTTCGTGTCCCTCGGACCATTCTCCATCGCTGCTTACCGCGATGTCCTGATCATGCAGTGCGAGGGGGCCTACCGTCGATGGTATGCGGCTCTGTGTCAGTGGCGGGTCGTAGGGTCTGGAGCATGACTACCGCCCAGCAGCCCACGTCTCTCTCGCCGTCGCGGGCGAGCGACTTCATGCAGTGCCCTCTGCTGTACAGGTTCCGGGTGATCGACAAGCTGCCGGAGAAGCCCAGCCCGGCGGCGACGCGCGGCACCCTGGTGCACGCGGTGCTTGAGCGGATGTTCGACGACCCGGCTGCGGACCGGACGGTTCCGCGTGCCAGAGCGATGGTTCCCGGCCAGTGGGACCGGCTTCTCGCCGCCAAGCCGGAGCTGGCCGAGCTGTTCGCGCAGGACGCCGGGGGCGAGCAGCTGGCCCAGTGGCTCTCGGAGGCCGAGTCGCTGGTCGAGCGGTGGTTCACGCTGGAGGACCCGACCCGTCTCGAACCGGCCGAGCGCGAGCTGTTCGTCGAGACGGAGCTGGAGTCGGGGCTGCGGCTGCGCGGCATCATCGACCGGGTGGATGTGGCACCGACCGGCGAGGTGCGGATCGTCGACTACAAGACGGGGAAGGCGCCGCGTCCGCAGTACGCGGAGGGCGCGCTGTTCCAGATGAAGTTCTACGCGCTGGTCGTCTGGCGGCTGAAGGGGATCGTGCCGCGCCGGCTCCAGCTGGTGTACCTGGGGAACGGCGAGGTGGTGACGTACGACCCGGTCGAGGCCGATCTGGAGCGGGTCGAGCGCAAGCTGCTCGCACTGTGGGACGCGATCAAGAAGGCCACCGAGACGGGCGACTGGCAGCCGCGGCCGACCAAGCTGTGCGGCTGGTGCGACCACCAGGCGGTCTGTCCCGAATTCGGCGGTACGCCTCCGGTGTACCCCCTGACGGTCGTCCGGGCGGCCGAGCCCGCCTGAGCCGGGCCGTTCCCCGGCCGTCCGGCGATACGCCCCGCAGGAGTCCGGGCGGGCCGCTCAGGGCAGAATGGGGCTGGTCTATCGAAGGAGATCCCGTGGCGATCCGCGTCCTACTGGTCGACGACCAGCCGCTGCTGCGCACCGGCTTCCGGATGATCCTGGAGGCAGAGCAGGACCTCGCGGTGGTCGGCGAGGCCGGGGACGGTCTGCAGGCCCTCGACCAGGTCCGGGCGCTTCAGCCCGATGTCGTACTGATGGACATCCGGATGCCCCGGATGGACGGGGTCGAGGCGACCCGTCAGATCACCGGCCCCGGCCGGGACGGCCCCGCGAAGGTTCTCGTACTGACCACCTTCGACCTCGACGAGTACGTCGTGGAGGCGCTGCGCGCCGGTGCGAGCGGCTTCCTCCTGAAGGACGCCCCCGCCAACGAACTCGTCCAGGCGATCCGGGTGGTCGCCGGGGGCGAGGCGATGCTGGCGCCGAGCATCACCCGCCGGCTGCTCGACAAGTACGCGGACCACCTGCCGTCCGGCGAGGATCCCGTGCCCAACACCCTGCACACGCTGACCGAGCGTGAGGTCGAGGTGCTGAAGCTGGTCGCGCGCGGCCTGTCGAACGCGGAGATCGCCGCCGACCTGTTCGTCAGCGAGACCACGGTGAAGACCCATGTGGGGCATGTGCTGACGAAGCTGGGGCTGCGCGACCGGGTCCAGGCCGCGGTGTACGCGTACGAGAGCGGGCTGGTGCGCCCCGGCGCCCAGCAGTGACACCCGGCGGCGCCCAGGCGTGAGGTCCGGTCCGTGAGTTCCGGCCTGTGAGGGGCCCCGGACACCCGTCGGCGTCCGGGGCCGGACAGGTCAGCTGATGCCCCGGCCGAGTTCCCAGATCTGCAGGGCGGACGAGTTGCTGAGCGCCCACTCCACCCCGGTCAGGTCGTCGCGGGCGGCGACGTACTGCTTGCCCTGCCAGAGCGGCAGCACAGGGACGTCGTCCGCGACGATGTCCTGGATCTTCTGGAGGGGGATCACGGCCGTGGTGCGGTCGGAGGCCCGCCGGGAATCCAGGATGTACTTGTCGCGGATGGTGCTGTTCGCGTAGGGCAGGTTGAGGAAGTTGCCCTTGCTGAGGAACGGCGAGATGAAGTTGTCCGCGTCGGGGAAGTCCGGGAACCAGCCCATGCCGTAGACCGCGTAGTCACCGTGGAGTTCCGCGGGACGGAACTGATCCCACTGGGTGCCCTGGATCGTGATGTCGAAGAGCCCGGACGCGTTCAGCTGCTTCTTGAGCAGCGCGAACTCCTTCGCCGTATTCGGGCCGTAGTGGTCGTTCGTGTAATGCAGCGTCAGCCGCACCTTGTCGGTGATCCCGGCGTTGCGCAGGATCCGGGTGGCTTCGGCCCTGCTCGGATCGCCGTACTTGTTGAAGAACGAATTCGTGTGCCCGCCGACGCTGGTGGGGATCAGCGAGTAGAGCGGCTCGGCCGTCGCGCCGTACACCTGGCTGGCGATCTGGCCGCGGTCGACGAGTGCGGCCATCGCCTGGCGGACCGCCTTGTTCTTCACCGACGGGTCATTGGTGTTGAAGCCGAGGTAGCGGATCTCCAGACCCTGGCTCTCGACGAAGTTGATGTCCGGCGACGATCCGGCGGAGAACTCCTTGATCTGCTCAGGGGAGATGGCGCGGGTCATCATGTCGACCTTCCCCGACTTCAGCGCCGCGCCCATGGCCGCGGCGCCGGTGAAGGACCGGATCTCGACCTTGTCGTTCTGCAGCTTCAACGCCCCCTTGTACCGGGGGTTCTTGGTGAAGACCGCTTTCTCCAGGCGGTTGTTCCTGACCTCCGCCTTGAAGGTGTACGGGCCGGAGCCGTCGATCTCGAAGCCGTTGCGCAGCTTGTTCGGCGCGTAGGCGGCCTTCTCCACGATGCCCGCGGCCGGGGTCGCCAGCTTGTACGGGAAAGTGGCGTCCGGGGTCTTCAGGTGGAAGACCAGTTCCCGATCGCTCACCGGCTCGATGGTGTCGATGTTGTCGAAGAGACCGGCCGGCCCGTTCGGGTCGTGGATGTGGGTGACGCGGTCCAGGGAGTACTTCACGTCGGCGGCCGTGAGGCGGTGGCCGTTCGAGAACTCCAGGCCGCTGCGCAGCTTGCAGCGGTAGCTCTCGTTCTCGCTGTCCGTGAACCGGCAGCCGGAGGCGGCGTCCGGGATGGGCAGGCCGCCGCCGCGCGGCATCTGCATCAGTGACTGGAGAGTGGGGCGCAGGATGTTCCAGGCGCCCGTGTCATAGGTGTAAGCGGGGTCGAGCGGCGCCGGAGCCTTCTTGGTGGCCACGAAGGAGTCCGTGATGCCCACGACGATGGGCTTGCCGCCTCCGCCACCGCTGTCCGTGCTGCCGCACGCGGCGAGTACCGGAGTGAGCAGGCCCGCTATGGCCGGCAGCACCAGAGTCTTGCGGTTCATTCTGGACGTTCTCCTCATCCGGCACTGGGATACAGCGATGTACAGACACTCCGCCGCTGCCGCCCGTTCGGGGCGGGGCGATCGGGCCGGGTACAGAGCGATCGGTCCAGTGTTCCCGTCAGCTTTGCGGGCGCAGGGGGCACGGAAG
The DNA here is from genome assembly GCF_036241575.1 of Streptomyces sp. NBC_01267. Classification (NCBI taxonomy): domain Bacteria; kingdom Bacillati; phylum Actinomycetota; class Actinomycetes; order Kitasatosporales; family Streptomycetaceae; genus Streptomyces; species Streptomyces sp. NBC_01267. Next base: position 1,321,682 of record NZ_CP108455.1, read on the forward strand.
TGTACGGCGAAGTTCTCGCCACGAGATTAGTGGGGAACGTCAGGAAACCTGGAACGGGGGCGACTTGAGCCGTATCCACATCATCTTCACGAATAGCGGAGCGTCCATATTCGACCACCGAAATGATTCACGCACCGCTTCACCAATCGGGACACATGGGCATGTGCAGAGCGGAGCTCCGGCGCGACAGCACGCGCATGAGCCCGTGTCGACGCCTCACCAGGTGACGAACGTCACTCCCGCCCGGTCTTTCGCAAAGCGCCAACTGCTCTCGCGTGCACATGAAAAACACAAGGTCGACGGGCACCGATTCACGTCAAAGCGAAAGAAACCCGGTCAGTATCCGTCCCGGTGCATTCCGTTGACCAGGGCCTTGAGGAATTCCAGATCGACTTCTTCCAGCGATCCCACGACCATCCGGCCGTCCGCGGCGGCGATCGGTGCGACCGAGGGCACCGCCACCACCCGGCAGCCCGCGGCTTCGGCCGCCGCCACCCCGGTCGCGGTGTCCTCGATGACGGCGCAGCGCGCGGGATCGGCCCCGAGAGCGGCTGCGGCGGCGAGATAGGGCTCCGGGTGCGGCTTCGTACGCGTGACCTCGTCACCCGCGATCGTCAGCGAGAAGTTGTCCGGGCCGAGCGACATCAGGATCCGGTCGATGATGCGCCGGTGCGAGGCGGAGACCAGGGCGGTGGGCACGCGGTGGGCGGCCAGCTCGGTGACCAGTCGCATGGCTCCCGGCATCAGCTGGACCCCGCGCGAGATACGCGCCTCGAAGCCGTCGTTGAGCAGCACGGTGAGCTCGGGAAGGGTGATGTCCGCGCCGGTGGCCTCGATGAGGTATCCCGCGCTGCGGGTCATCGGCCCGCCCACCACGACATGCTGCCAGCCCTCGTCGAGCTGGTGCCCGAGACCGGCGAAGACCTCGACCTCGGCCTCCCACCAGAACCTCTCGGTGTCCACCAGGGTGCCGTCCATGTCGAGGAAGACGGCCTGCAGGACGGAGTCCTCGGCCATACGGGTACTGAGCGCAGGGACCGTACTGGTCATCCGGGCACACCTCCTGGAGGGACATGAGGGCCGGTCCCCCTCCCCCTGCCGGGGAGAGGACCGGCCCGCACTGGACCGACCAGTGTACGTCCGGAAGGCCGGGCGCGCCCCGCCATCGGTCCCGACACCGGCGCCCGGCCGCACCGCGCGGTACGGGTCCGGCACCATCCGGGCGGGAGCCCTACCGGGCGTTGAAGTACTTCGCCTCGGGGTGGTGGATCACGATCGCGTCGGTGGACTGTTCGGGGTGCAGCTGGAACTCCTCGGAGAGGTGCACGCCGATCCGCTCGGGCTGGAGCAGTTCGGCGATCTTCGCCCGGTCCTCCAGATCGGGGCAGGCGCCGTAGCCGAGCGAGAAGCGCGCACCGCGGTACTTCAGCGCGAACATGTCCTGGACGTCCGAGGGGTCCTCACCGGCGTAGCCGAGTTCGGAGCGCACCCGGGCGTGCCAGTACTCGGCGAGCGCCTCCGCCAACTGCACGGAGAGACCGTGCAGTTCGAGGTAGTCGCGGTAGGCGTTGGCCTCGAACAGCTCGGCCGTGGCCTCGCCGATCCTCGAACCGACGGTGACCACCTGAAGGCCGATCACATCCCTCTCGCCGGACTCCTCGGGGCGGAAGAAGTCCGCTAGGCAGAGCCGACGGCCGCGGCGCTGGCGCGGGAAGGTGAAGCGGGTGCGCTCGCTGCCGTCCTCGTTGAGGAGGATCAGGTCCTCGCCCTTGGACACACAGGGGAAGTAGCCGTAGACGACGGCGGCCTCCAGCATGTTCTTGGTGTGCAGCTGGTCCAGCCAGCCGCGCAGGTGCGGGCGGCCCTCGCTCTCCACCAGCTCCTCGTAGGTGGGGCCTTCGCCCTTGCGGGCCTCCTTGAGCCCCCACTGCCCCTTGAAGAGCGCGCCCTCGTCCAGCCAGGAGGCGTACTCCTTGAGCTGGATCCCCTTGACGACGCGGGTACCCCAGAACGGCGGTTCCGGGACCGGGTTGTCGGTGGAGACGTCCGAGCGGACGGGGCCTTCGGGCTCCTGGACCTCCAGTACGGCGGCGGTGTCGCGCTTGGGCACCCGGCGCTGCTTGAGCTCGGGCAGTACGGCGCCGGGGACACCCCGCTTGACGCCGATCAGGGCGTCCATCAGGCGCAGGCCCTCGAAGGCGTCGCGGGCGTAACGGACTTCGCCCTCGTAGATCTCGTGCAGGTCCTGCTCGACGTACGCCCTGGTCAGTGCGGCGCCGCCGAGGATGACGGGGAAGTCGGCCGCCATCTTGCGCTGGTTGAGCTCCTGCAGGTTCTCCTTCATGATCACCGTGGACTTGACGAGGAGGCCGGACATGCCGATGACGTCGGCCTTGTGCTCCTCGGCGGCTTCCAGGATCGCGGAGACGGGCTGCTTGATGCCGAGGTTGACGACGTTGTAGCCGTTGTTGGTCAGGATGATGTCGACGAGGTTCTTGCCGATGTCGTGGACGTCGCCGCGGACGGTGGCCAGCACGATGGTGCCCTTGCCGTCGTCGTCCGTCTTCTCCATGTGCGGCTCCAGATGGGCCACCGCGGTCTTCATGACCTCGGCGGACTGGAGCACGAACGGCAGCTGCATCTGGCCGGAGCCGAAGAGCTCGCCGACGACCTTCATGCCCTCCAGGAGGGTGTCGTTGACGATGTCCAGGGCCGGACGGTCCTGGAGCGCTTCGTCGAGGTCGGCCTCCAGGCCGTTCTTCTCGCCGTCGATGATGCGGCGCTGGAGGCGCTCGTCCAGCGGGAGCGCCATGAGTTCCTCGGCCCTGCCCTGCTTCATCGACTTCATGTTGACGCCCTCGAAGAGCTCCATGAGCTTCTGCAGGGGGTCGTAGCCCTCGGCGCGGCGGTCGTAGATCAGGTCGAGGGCGACCTCGACCTGCTCCTCCTCCAGGCGGGCGATCGGCAGGATCTTGGACGCGTGCACGATCGCCGAGTCCAGGCCCGCCTTCACGCACTCGTCGAGGAAGACGGAGTTGAGGACGACGCGGGCGGCCGGGTTGAGGCCGAAGGAGATGTTGGAGAGGCCCAGCGTGGTCTGGACGTCCGGGTGGCGGCGCTTGAGTTCGCGGATGGCCTCGATGGTGGCGACGCCGTCGCCCCTCGACTCCTCCTGCCCGGTGCAGATGGTGAAGGTCAGGGTGTCGATGAGGATGTCCGACTCGCGTACCGACCAGTTGCCGGTCAGGTCCTCGATCAGCCGCTCGGCGATGGCGACCTTGTGCTCGACGGTGCGGGCCTGGCCCTCCTCGTCGATGGTCAGCGCGATCAGCGCGGCGCCGTGCTCGACCGCCAGCTCGGTGACCTTGGCGAAGCGGGACTCGGGGCCGTCGCCGTCCTCGTAGTTGACCGAGTTGAGGACGGCCCGGCCGCCCAGCTTCTCCAGCCCGGCCCGCAGGACGGGGAGTTCGGTGGAGTCCAGCACGATCGGCAGGGTCGATGCGGTGGCGAAGCGGCCGGCCAGCTCGGACATGTCGGCCACGCCGTCGCGGCCCACGTAGTCGACGCAGAGGTCGAGCATGTGCGCGCCCTCGCGGATCTGGTCGCGGGCCATCTCCACGCAGTCGTCCCAGCGGGCCTCCAGCATGGCCTCGCGGAACTTCTTGCTGCCGTTGGCGTTGGTGCGCTCACCGATGGCCATGTACGCCGTGTCCTGACGGAACGGCACGGTCTGGTAGAGGGAGGCGGCGCCCGGCTCGGGACGCGGGTCGCGGGGGGTGGGGGTCAGCGCGCGGGCCCGCTCGACGACCTGGCGCAGGTGCTCGGGCGTCGTACCGCAGCAGCCGCCGATCAGGGACAGGCCGTAGTCGGTCACGAACGCTTCCTGCGCGTCCGCCAGGCCCTCGGGGCCGAGGGGGAAGTGTGCGCCGTCCTTGGTCAGCACGGGCAGGCCGGCGTTCGGCATGCACATCAGCGGCGTACGCGAGTGGCGGGCCAGATAGCGCAGGTGCTCGCTCATCTCGGCCGGTCCTGTCGAGCAGTTCAGGCCGATCAGGTCGATGCCCAGCGGCTCCAGGGCGGTCAGCGCGGCGCCGATCTCGGAGCCGAGCAGCATCACGCCGGTCGTCTCGAAGGCGAGCGAGCAGATCAGCGGCACGTCGATGCCCAGGGCGTCCATCGCCCGGCGTGCTCCGATGAGGCTGGACTTGGTCTGCAGCAGGTCCTGTGTGGTCTCCACGATCAGGGCGTCCGCGCCACCGGCGAGGAGGCCCTCGGCGTTCTGCTGGTAACCGTCCCGCAGCACGTCGTACGTGATGTGCCCGAGCGACGGGAGCTTGGTGCCGGGGCCGACCGAGCCGAGGACCCAGCGCTGCCGGCCGTCCTTGGCACCGAACTCGTCGGCGACCTCGCGGGCGATGCGGGCGCCCGCCTCGGACAGCTCGACGATCCGGTCGGCGATCTCGTACTCGTTCGCCGCCGAGTGGTTCGCGCCGAAGGTGTTCGTCTCCACGCAGTCCACGCCGACCGCGAAGTACTCCTCGTGGACCGAGCGGACGATGTCCGGCCTGGTCACGTTGAGGATCTCGTTGCAGCCTTCCAGATCCTGGAAATCCTCAAGGGTGGGATCCTGTGCCTGGAGCATGGTGCCCATGGCACCGTCCGCCACCACCACACGGGTGGCGAGTGCCTCACGGAGGGCGTCTGCCCGGGTCCGGCTGTCAGCGGAAGGGGTCGGCAACGAGGCCATGGAATGTACTCCCTGGGATGCGACGGCTGTCGGCTTTGCGCCCTCCGGCAGGATGGCGCACCTGGCCAGGGTAACGGGGACCGCGCTCGGCCGGTGCGGTGTCCCACGGGGCGGACGGCTTCCCCCGCCCGGGTAGCGCGGAACCGGTCAGCTACCGGTCGGCCCTGCTCCGGGTGACACTGGGTCGACATCGACCGATAGTGTTCAGCATTGCCGAACAGTGTGGAGGGTGGCCGAGCAATGGCGAAGAACATTCAGTCCCTGGAGCGGGCGGCTGCGATGCTGAGGCTGCTCGCCGGCGGCGAGCGGAGACTCGGCCTGTCCGACATCGCCTCCTCGCTCGATCTCGCCAAGGGCACCGCCCACGGCATCCTGCGCACACTCCAGCACGAGGGCTTCGTGGAGCAGGACGCGGCGTCCGGCCGCTACCAGCTGGGGGCCGAGCTGCTGCGGCTGGGCAACAGCTATCTGGATGTGCACGAGCTGCGGGCCCGCGCGCTCGTATGGACCGACGACCTGGCCCGCTCCAGCGGCGAGAGCGTCTACCTGGGCGTGCTGCACCAGCACGGCGTCCTCATCGTCCACCACGTCTTCCGCCCCGACGACAGCCGCCAGGTCCTGGAGGTCGGGGCCATGCAGCCGCTGCACTCCAGCGCGCTGGGCAAGGTGCTCTCGGCGTTCGACCCGGTGGCACACAGCGAGGTCCTGGAGACCGAACGCAAGAGCTTCACCCCACGGACCGTCAGCGACCTCACGGAGTTCGAGTCCGTACTGGACCTGACGAGAGCACGCGGCTGGGGATCCGACATCGAGGAGACCTGGGAGGGCGTGGCCTCGGTGGCCGCCCCCATCCACGACCGGCGCAGGATGCCGGTCGGCGCCATAGCCGTCACCGGCGCCGTCGAGCGGGTCTGCACCGACGGGGAACTGCGCCCCGAACTCATCGCCGCGGTGCGCGACTGCGCCCGCTCCGTCTCCCGCGATCTGGGCGCCAGCCGCTTCTGAGCGCTCCCCCCTCGGCGTACCGGAGGAACCTTTCCGGAGCTGTGTTCGAGTTTCCCGTCACAACCTCTTGACCTTTGTCGACTCGGAGGAGAAAACTGCCGTTCATCGGTCGGCATTGTCGAACACTTACCGGAAATACGCGTTAAGGTGTGACAGCGCCAAGGGCCGGCAACGCCCTCACCTGAGGGCGCGGACGACCGGAGGAAACCGGTGTCCGGCTTCCCCTGGACGAAGGACAAAGGAGTCGCGGGTGTCCAGCTCCGACATCTTCATCGGCGAGACCATCGGTACCGCCGTACTCATACTGCTCGGCGCCGGTGTGTGCGCCGCGGTCACGCTCAAGCGCTCGAAGGCCAAGGACGCTGGCTGGCTCGCCATCACGTTCGGCTGGGGCTTCGCCGTACTGACCGGCGCCTACCTGGCCGGCGGCGTCTCCGGTGCCCACCTCAACCCGGCGGTCACCATCGGCCTCGCCATCGAGGGCGGCACCAAGTGGAGCGATGTGCCGCTGTACCTCGGCTCGCAGCTGCTCGGCGCCATGATCGGCGCGGTGCTCGTCTGGGTCGCGTACTACGGACACTTCCAGGCGCACCTGCGGGACCCCGAGATCGCCGCGCAGGCGAAGCGCGTCACGAAGGCGGAGCCCGGACCCGGCCCCGTGGGCGGTGTCTTCTTCACCGCACCGGAGATCCGTCACGTCGTACAGAACCTGGCGACCGAGATCATCGGCACCGTGGTGCTGGTCCTGGCGATCCTCACCCAGGGGCTGAACAACAACGGCAACGGGCTGGGCACCCTCGGCGCGCTCATCACCGCACTCGTCGTGGTCTCCATCGGCCTCTCGCTCGGCGGCCCGACCGGATATGCCATCAACCCGGTCCGCGACCTCGGCCCGCGCATCGTCCACGCGCTGCTGCCGCTGCCCAACAAGGGCAGCTCCGACTGGACGTACGCATGGATACCCGTCGTCGGACCGCTCATAGGCGGCGCTCTCGCAGGCGGTCTCTACAACCTCGCCTTCGCGTGAGCCCCCGGTACTGACGACCACCCCCTTCGGACTTTCGGAGCACACCGTGACCACTGACGCTCACACCACCGGACCGTTCATCGCGGCCATCGACCAGGGCACCACCTCCAGCCGCTGCATCGTCTTCGACAAGGACGGCCGGATCGTCGCCGTCGACCAGAAGGAACACGAGCAGATCTTCCCGAAGCCGGGCTGGGTCGAGCACGACGCCGCCGAGATCTGGACGAACGTCCAGGAAGTCGTGGCCAGCGCCGTCCACAAGGCCGGGATCACCGCCGCCGACGTCAAGGCCATCGGCATCACCAACCAGCGCGAGACCACGCTGCTCTGGGACAAGAACACCGGTGAGCCCGTCCACAACGCCATCGTCTGGCAGGACACCCGCACCGACGCACTCTGCCGGGAGCTCGGCCGCAACGTCGGCCAGGACCGCTTCCGCCGCGAGACCGGGCTGCCGCTCGCCTCGTACTTCGCCGGCCCGAAGATCCGCTGGCTGCTGGACAACGTCGACGGCCTGCGCGAGCGCGCCGAGGCCGGCGACATCCTCTTCGGCACCATGGACTCCTGGGTCATCTGGAACCTGACGGGCGGGGTGAACGGCGGCGTCCACGTCACCGACGTCACCAACGCGTCCCGCACGCTCCTCATGAACCTGCACCGGATGGAGTGGGACCCGAAGATCCTCGCCTCCATCGGCATCCCGGCGGCCGTGCTGCCGGAGATCCGCTCCTCCGCCGAGGTGTACGGAACCGCCAAGGGCGGCGCCCTGGCCGGTGTCCCCGTCGCCTCCGCGCTCGGCGACCAGCAGGCGGCGCTGTTCGGCCAGACCTGTTTCGCCGAGGGCGAGGCGAAGTCGACGTACGGCACCGGCACCTTCATGCTGATGAACACCGGTGAGACGCCCGTCAATTCGTACAACGGCCTGCTGACGACCGTCGGATACCGGATCGGCGACCAGAAGGCGGTGTACGCCCTCGAAGGTTCGATCGCCGTCACCGGTTCGCTCGTGCAGTGGCTGCGCGACCAGATGGGGATGATCAACAGCGCGGCCGAGGTAGAGACCCTGGCCTCCTCGGTCGACGACAACGGCGGCGCGTACATCGTGCCCGCGTTCTCCGGCCTGTTCGCCCCGTACTGGCGCCCCGACGCGCGCGGCGTGATCACCGGCCTGACCCGCTACGTCACCAAGGCGCACATCGCGCGCGCCGTGCTCGAAGCCACCGCCTGGCAGACCCGCGAGATCAGCGACGCCATGACCAAGGACTCCGGCGTCGAACTGGCCGCGCTCAAGGTCGACGGCGGAATGACCTCCAACAACCTGCTGATGCAGACGCTCTCTGACTTCCTGGACGCACCGGTGGTGCGCCCGATGGTCGCCGAGACGACCTGCCTCGGCGCCGCCTACGCCGCCGGTCTCGCCGTCGGCTTCTGGCCGGACACCGACGCGCTGCGCGCCAACTGGCGCAGGGCCGCCGAGTGGACACCCCGCATGGACGCGGCCACCCGTGACCGCGAGTACAAGAACTGGCTCAAGGCCGTCCAGCGGACCATGGGCTGGCTCGAAGACGAGGAGTAACCAGATATGACCACCCTGCAGAGCGTCCCCGCACTCGGGACGCACCCGGCCTCCGGCTCCCTTCCGAGCCGCGCCGAGACTCGGGAGCAGCTTTCCAAGGCAACGTACGACCTCCTGGTGATCGGCGGCGGAATCCTGGGCATCTCCACCGCCTGGCACGCCGCGCAGTCCGGGCTGCGGGTGGCCCTGGTGGACGCCGGTGACTTCGCCGGCGCCACATCGTCCGCCTCCTCCAAACTGCTCCACGGCGGACTCCGTTACCTCCAGACCGGGGCCGTGAAGCTGGTCGCCGAGAACCACTTCGAGCGCCGGGCCGTCTCCCGCGACGTCGCGCCCCACCTGGCGAACCCGCTGACGTTCTACCTGCCCGTCTACAAGGGCGGCCCGCACGGCGCCGCCAAGCTCGGGGCCGGGGTCTTCGCCTACTCGGCGCTCTCCGCCTTCGGCGACGGTGTCGGGCACGTGATCTCCCCGGCGCGGGCCCAGCGGGACGTGCCGGAGCTGCGTACGGACAACCTCAAGGCCGTCGCGGTCTACGGCGACGACCAGATGAACGACTCGCGCATGGCCCTGATGACGGTGCGCGCGGCGGTCGAGGCCGGCGCCACCGTGCTCAACCACGCCGAGGTCACCGGGCTGCGCTTCACCCGGGGCCGGGTGACGGGCGCGGAGCTGCGGGACAGCCTCGACGGCAGCGAGTTCGGCGTCGGTGCCCGGCTCGTACTGAACGCCACCGGCCCCTGGGTCGACCACCTGCGCAAGCTGGAGGACCCGAACGCGGCCCCGTCCATCCGGCTGTCCAAGGGCGCCCACCTGGTGCTCAAGCGCACCTCGCCGTGGCGCGCCGCGCTGGCGACGCCGATCGACAAGTACCGGATCACCTTCGCCCTCCCGTGGGAGGACCAGCTGCTGCTCGGTACGACCGACGAGGAGTACGAGGGCGACCCCGCCGATGTACGGGTCACCGAGAAGGACATCGCGCAGATCCTGGACGAGGCCGCCTTCTCGGTCCGTGACCAGCAGCTGTCGCGTGATCTGATCACCTACTCCTTCGCGGGCCTGCGGGTGCTGCCCGGTGGCCCCGGCGACACCTCGAAGGCCAAGCGGGAGACGGTCGTCACCGAGGGACGCGGCGGGATGCTCTCGGTGGCCGGCGGGAAGTGGACGACCTTCCGGCACATCGGCCGGACGGTCATGAACAAGCTGGCCGATCTGCCGGGGCACCCCCTCGGTGAGGACATGGAGCCGGTCTCGCGGCTGCCGAAGAAGCAGCCGCTGCCCGGGATGGCCAACCCGAACGCGGTCGCGCACCGGCTGCTGGTGGACGGCGGTACGCCCGGTCCGCGGATGGCGGCGGACACCGCTCGCCATCTGGCCACGCACTACGGCTCGCTCTCCTTCGACATCGCCCGGCTGGCGAACGAGGACCCGTCGCTGGCCGAGCGGGTCCACCCGGACGCCCCGGAGATCTGGGCGCAGGTCGTGTACGCCCGCGACCACGAGTGGGCCGAGACCGCGGACGACGTGCTGCGCCGCCGTACGACGCTGACGATCCGGGGCCTGGCGACGGACGACGTCGTGGCGAAGGTCGAGGACGTCCTCGGCAAGAAGCAGGGACAGTGAGAAGCAGCGGCGGTCGGAAGTAGGGACAGTTCGGGTGAGGGGCGGCTCCCGGCCGGGGCCGCCCCTCACCCGTGTCCCGTGTCCCGTGTCCCGTGTCCCGTGGCCCGTGGCCGGACGGCGCGGTCGCTCGTGGCGTGTTGTCATGGCGGGACCCCTTCGGGGCGGCTCCGCAGCGCCGTCTCCGGACGCCCCTCCGGGGGTGTCCCGACAGCCGATCCCGTGCAGTTCCGGGGACTGTGTGCGCGAGCGCTCGAACAGGAGCCATAATCGGGAGATACATCGGATGTCTGCTGAGGCGAGGTTCCCCATGGCTGTGACCGACGAGGCCATCGAGAAGATCAAGGAAATGATCGTCTCGGGTGCACTGCGGCCAGGTGACCGGCTGCCCAAGGAGAGTGAACTCGCCGCCGAACTCGGCCTGTCCCGCAACTCGCTGCGCGAGGCGGTGCGCGCGCTGTCGCTGATCCGCATCCTCGATGTGCGCCAGGGCGACGGCACCTACGTCACCAGTCTCGATCCCCAGTTGCTGCTCGAAGCGATGAGCTTCGTCGTGGACTTCCACCGGGACGACACGGTGCTGGAATTCCTGGCCGTACGGCGCATCCTGGAGCCGGCCGCGACCGCGATGGCCGCGCACCGGATCAGCCAGGAGGAGTTGGAGGCGCTCAGCGCCCAGCTGGACGCGCTGGGCCCGCAGCCCTCGGTGGAGGAACTCGTCGCCGGCGACCTGGAGTTCCACCGGGGCATCGTGCAGAGTTCGGGCAACTCGGTGCTCTGCTCACTGCTGGACAGCCTCTCCGGGCCGACCACCAGGGCGCGGGTGTGGCGCGGGCTGACCCAGGAGGACGCGGTCAGCCGTACGCTCCACGAGCACCGCGCCATCCTGACAGCGCTCAGGGACCGGGACGCCGAAGCGGCCCGGTCCTGGGCGACGGTGCACATCGCCAGCGTCGAGCAGTGGCTGCGTTCGACGCTCTGAGTGCGGCCGGCGGGGGGAGCGGTCAGTCCTGCTCCTCACCGCTGGCGAAGCGCGAGGCGATCAGGGCGATGATGATGATGGCGCCGTTGAGGAAGGTCTCCCACTGTCCGGGCACCCCGGCGAGCGTCATCACATTCACCACCAGCTGAAGGGCGAGCACACCGGTGAGCGCGCCGAAGATGGTGCCCCGGCCGCCCTTCAGCCCGATCCCGCCGATCACCGCGGCGGCCATGACCTGGAAGATCATGTCCTTGCCCTGTGCGGCACCGACCGATCCGTAGTGGCCGGTGTAGAGGATTCCGGCGAAGGCCGCGAGCAGCCCGCCGATGGCCAGGACGATCCAGGTGACCCGGTCGACGCGGATACCTGCGGCCCGCGCCGCCTCCGGGTTGCCGCCGATCGCGTACAGCGAGCGCCCGTGCCGGGTCCAGGCCAGCGCGGCCCCGCCGACGGCGAACAGTGCCAGGCAGATCCAGACGGCGGCCGGGGCGCCGAGCCAGGAGGCCCGTCCCAGGTAGCTGAAGGAAGCCGGCACCTCGATGATCGACTTGCCCTCGGTGATCCCGATGTGGAGCCCGCGGAGCATCATCAGCATGCCGAGGGTCGCGATGAAGCCGTTGACCCTCAGCTTCAGCATCAGGAAGCCGTTGAACGCACCGATCGCGAGCCCGGCCAGCAGGCAGAGCGGGATCGCCATCCAGGACGGGAACAGCCCGAGCCCGGTGAACCGGTCGCCCTCCGACGGCAGGACCAGCCAGAGCGCGAGGACCGGCGCGATGCCGATCGTCGACTCCAGCGACAGGTCCATCCGTCCGCAGATCAGGATGAAGGCCTGGGCGAGCACCAGCAGACTGAGTTCGGACGACTGCTGGATGACGTTGATCAGATTCTCGGACGTCAGGAACACCGGCGAGACGATGAACCCGATCACCATCAGCACCAGGATCACCGGCACGAGCGAGAAGTCGCTCCAGCGGATCAGCGCCAGCCTGCCCCGCAACGGGCTGACCTGTACCTTCGTCTCCTCGGCCGCCACCGGCCCGATCGTGTCGGTCATGACCGCTCCCCCACACCTTCCATGGCGGCGACCAGTTCCCCGTCCGTCCACCCACTGTCGTATTCGGCGACGACCCGTCCGTGGAAGAGCGCGACCACCCGGTCGCACACCCGCAGGTCGTCGAGTTCGTCGGAGATGATCACAGCGGCGTTGCCCTCCTCGGCAACCCGCCTGACCACGCCCAGGAGCGAGTCCTTGGACTTGATGTCCACACCCGCCGTCGGCCGCACCGCCACCAGCGTGCTCGGCTTACGGGCGAGCGCGCGGGCGACCACGACCTTCTGCTGATTGCCTCCGGAGAGCCCGGAGACCTTCTGCTCGGGCCCGGTCGTCTTGATGTCCAGCGAGGAGATCATGTTCCGCGCGAACTCCCGGGTGCGGGAGGGCAGTACGGTCCCCCACGGCCCGAGCTGGTCGGCGACCGTGAGCGTGGCGTTCTCCGCGATGCTGCGCTCCAGGACCAGCCCCTGCCGGTGGCGGTCCTCCGGGATGTACCCGATACCCGCGTCCAGGGCGTGCGGCACACTGCCGGGCTTGACGTCCCGGCCGCGGACCGAGACGCGCCCCGCGGTGGCCTTGCGCATGCCGACCAGGGTTTCGCCCAGCGCCGTGTTGCCGCTGGCCGCGGCGCCCGCGATACCGAGCACCTCACCGGGCCTGACCTCGATGTCCAGCGGTTCGAACTCGCCCTCCAGGCTGAGCCCTTCGGTCCGCAGCACGGGCTCGGCCCGGCCGGTGCCCGCGGATCCGGCCCGCGGTGTACCGGGAGCCGCGTGCCAGGCCACCGGCCCGGTCGCGGTCTCGCCGGTCATCGCCGCGACCAGATCCGCCTTGTCCAGCTCGGCGACGGGCGCCGTGAGGACGTGCCGGGCGTCCCGGTAGACCGTGACGGCGGTGCACAGTTCGTACACCTCCTGGAGGTGGTGCGAGATGAAGAGGAACGCCACCCCCTGGCTCTGCAGGTCCCGCAGCTTGGTGAAGAGGCTCTGGATACCGCGTGCGTCGAGCTGGGCGGTCGGCTCGTCCAGGATGATCAGACGGGCGCCGAACGACAGCGCCCGTGCGATCTCCACGAACTGGACCTGCTCGACGGAGAGGTCCTTCGCCCGGGTGTTGGGGTCGACATTGACCCCGTACTCGGCGAGCAGCGCCTCGGCCCGCTTGCGCAGCCGTCCCCAGCTGATCCAGCGGCCACCCTTCTCCCCGCGGTCGAGTCCGTAGTTGTTCAGGAAGAGGTTCTCGGCCACGGTGAGATCGGGCACGGCCATGGACTTCTGGTAGACACAGGCGACCCTGGACTGCCAGGCCATGGTGTCCCCGAAGGCCGGCGCGGGCTCGCCGTTGAAGGCGACCGTGCCGGCGTCCGGCTTGTGGAGCCCGGTGATGACGCTGACGAGCGTGGACTTTCCGGCGCCGTTGCGCCCGACGAGGGCGTGCGACTCACCGGGCTGGACTGTCAGGCGGACATCGTCGAGCGCGACGGTGGGACCGAAGCGCTTGACGATGCCTTCCGCATGAACCGCTGGTGCATCGGGCATGGTCAGTTCTTCTTCCCCAGCTGATTGGCCCACAGCTTCGGGTCGTTCACATTGGCCTTGGTCACGAGCGGCGCGGGGAGCTGGTCCTCGTAGCCGTTCGGGATCTTGATGATGTGCGAGTCGTGGTCGGTCGGGCCCACCTTGAACGTCTTGCCGTCGACGGCCGCCTTGGCGTAGTACAGCGCGTACTTCGCGTAGAGGTCGGCGGGCTGGGAGATGGTCGCGTCGATCTTCCCGGCCTTGATCGCGTCGAACTCCTCCGGTATGCCGTCGTTGGAGATGATCGTGATGTGGCCCTTGGTACCGGCCGGCTTCAGCAGCTTCTTCTGCTCCAGGAGCGCGAGCGTGGGCTGCAGGAAGACGCCGCCCGCCTGCATGTAGATGCCGTTGATGTCGGGGTTCGCGGCCAGCGTGGACTGGAGCTTGGCCGACGCGACGTCGCCCTTCCAGTCGGTGGCCAGCTCGAACACCTTGATCTTCGGGAACTCCTTCGTCATGCACGACTTGAACGCCTGGGAGCGGTCCCGGCCGTTGATCGAGGAGAGGTCGCCCTGGAACTCGACGACCTTGCCCTGGCCCTTGAGCTGCTGGCCGAGGTACTTGCAGGCGTTCTCGCCGTACGCGCGGTTGTCGGCGCGCACCACCATGTAGACATCGCCCTTGTCGGGCCGGGTGTCGACGCTGATGACCGGGATCTTCTTCTGGTTCAGGTTCGCCAGCGTCGAGGCGATGGCGCCGGTGTCCTGGGGGGCCATGACGACGGCCTTGGCTCCCTGGTCGCTGAACGTCTGGACGTTGGCGACGAGCTTGCCGATGTCGTTCTGCGAATTGGTCAAGGGCAGCGCCTTGACCTCCCCGGCGTCCACGCCCTTCTTGATGTACTGCTGGTAGGAGTTCCAGAAGTCGCTGTCGCTGCGCGGCAGGTCGATGCCGACCTTCTTGTCGTCGGAGCTGCTGCCCGAGTCACGGTTGCAGCCCGCGAGCGCGGTCACGGCCAGCAGTACGACGCAGGCCGCAGCACTCGTTGTACGCACTCTCATTGGTGTCCCGTCCTTGTTCGAGTGGCGCTTGATGCTCTGTCGGCCGGGGCGGCCGGATGTACGTCCGTCTGTTGCCGGTCGCGGCAACGGGTCGGTCGCGGCGACTAGTCGGCGGCGGGGCGCAGGCGCAGGCCCTGCATACCGCCGTCGACCGCGAGTGCCGTCCCTGTCACGGCAGCCGCGGCGGGGCTCGCGAGGTAGACGACCGCTGCCGCCACCTCTTCGGCGGTGACCAGCCGCCCGGTGGGCTGGCGGGCGTTGAGCGCGGCGCGCTCGGCCGACGGGTCGTCGGCCTGGCCGAGGAGGCGCCCGACCCACGGGGTGTCCGCGGTACCGGGGTTGACGCAGTTGACCCGGATCCCCTCGCGGACGTGATCGGCCGCCATGGCGAGGGTCAGGGAGAGTACCGCGCCCTTGCTCGCGCTGTAGAGGGCGCGCTGCGGCAGACCGGCGGTCGCGGCGATCGAGCAGGTGTGGGTGATCGACACGCAGCCGGGGCGCTCCTCCGCCGCGCGCCGCAGGTGCGGCAGCGCGTGACGGGCGGTGCGGACCATGCCGAGGACATTGATGTCCAGGACGCGCTGCCACTCGTCGTCCGGGTTGTCGGCGACCGTGCCGACGGCGCCGATGCCCGCGTTGGACACCACCGTGTGCAGGCCGCCGAGTTCGGCGGCAGCGGCGTCGACCGCCGCGCGTACCGCCGCGTCGTCGGTGACGTCGGCCTTGACCGCGAAGCTGCCCTCCGGTGCCCCCGCGGTCTCCCGGTCGAGCACGGCGACGCGGGCGCCGCGTGCGAGCAGTTCGGTGGCGATGGCCGCCCCGATGCCGGAGGCACCGCCGGTGACCAGGGCGGAGAGGCCTTCGAAATCGCTTGCAGTGGTCACGAGTTGATCTCCTCGGTGGTGCGGCGGGCCTGCCAGACAGGGCCGTCGGGATAACGGTGGTCGGCGATCGAAGCGGGAAGCATACGGGCGGAGAAGCCCGGCGCCGAAGGTGCCAGGTAACGGCCCCGCTCGATCACCACGGGGTCGGTGAAGTGCTCGTGGAGGTGGTCCACGTACTCGATGACGCGGTCCTCCACGCTGCCCGAGACGGCCACGAAGTCGAACATGGCCAGATGCTGGACGAGTTCACACAGGCCCACACCGCCCGCGTGCGGGCAGACGGGCACGCCGAACTTGGCGGCGAGCAGCAGGATGGCGAGGTTCTCGTTGACCCCCGCGACCCGCGCGGCGTCGATCTGCACGAAGTCGACGGCGCCCGCCTGGAGCAGCTGCTTGAAGACGACGCGGTTGGCGACGTGCTCGCCGGTGGCGACCTTCACGGGCTGCCCGGCGCGCACGGCCGCGTGGCCGAGGATGTCGTCCGGGCTGGTCGGCTCCTCGATCCAGTGCGGATCGTAGGGGGCCAGCGCCTCCATCCAGCGCACCGCGTCCGCCACGTCCCAGCGCTGGTTGGCGTCCACGGCGATCCGGATGCCGGGGCCGACGGCCGCGCGCGCGAGCTTCATCCTGCGGACGTCGTCGTCGAGATCGGCGCCGACCTTGAGCTTGATCTGGGCGAAACCCGCGTCGACGGCCTCGTGGGCCAGCCGGACCAGCTTCTCGTCGGAGTAACCGAGCCAGCCGGGCGACGTGGTGTACGCGGGGTATCCCTCGGCGCGCAGCCGGGCGGCGCGTTCGGCGCGGCCGGGCTCCGCGGCCCGCAGGATGGCAAGGGCCTCGTCCGGGGTGAGGGCGTCGCTGAGATAACGGAAGTCGACGAGCGAGACGAGCTCCTCGGGCGACATGTCCGCCAGGAACTCCCACACGGGTTTGCCCGCGACGGTCGCCGCCAGGTCCCAGGCGGCGTTGACGACCGCGCCCGCGGCCATGTGCATCACCCCCTTCTCCGGACCGAGCCAGCGCAACTGCGAGTCGTGGGTGAGATCGTGGTGGAGCGCCGCGAGCCCCTCCGGGGTGAGCGGAGCGGGCCGCCCCACCACGTAGGGCCGCAGCGCTTCGATGGCGGCAGCGGTGACGTCGTTGCCGCGCCCGATGGTGAAACAGAAGCCATGTCCCGCGACCCCACCCGGCATGTCGGTGCTGAGCACCACATAGGCCGCCGAGTAGTCGGGATCCGGGTTCATGGCGTCCGAGCCGTCGAGCTGTTCCGAGGTGGGGAATCGGATGTCGTAGACCTCGAACCCCGTGACGGTCGGACTCATCCACACTCCCTGGTAAGACGTCGGTAAGAACATCGGACCTTTAATTGGTCATCCGATGTATAGCGCCGGACATGCCTACGCGTCCAGGGGTGGAACGAAATTTGCCTGTACAGCTCGGATGAATCGGTGCGATATGGGAAGGCTGCTTGAACGGCTTCCCCGTGCCGCCGAGTCCGTACGGGCCTGTCCTGGCCCGTACGAGGCCTGCGGCCGGCACCCCGGGAAGCCGTAAGGTTGGTCCGTACGGGAAGAACTTCGGAAGGAGGCACTGGGTGATCGAGCTCGAGGGAGTTCCCGAGCTGATCGACCCGGTCATGGTGGCCGCGTTCGAGGGCTGGAACGACGCCGGCGACGCAGCCTCCACCGCGGTCGCCCACCTGGACCGGGAGTGGAAGGGTGAGGTCTTCGCCGCGCTCGACGCCGAGGACTACTACGACTTCCAGGTCAACCGGCCCACGGTGTGGCTGGACGACGGGGTGCGCAAGGTCACCTGGCCCACGACCCGGCTCTCGGTGGTCCGCATCGGCGGTGACAAACCCCGCGACCTGGTGCTGGTCCGCGGGATCGAACCCTCCATGCGCTGGCGCTCGTTCTGCAACGAGATACTCGGCTTCGCCCATGAACTCGGCGTCGAGATGGTGGTGATCCTGGGCGCGCTGCTCGGCGACACCCCGCACACCCGGCCGGTCCCGGTGAGCGGAGTCACCTCGGACGCCGATCTGGCGCGCACGATGGATCTGGAGGAGACGCGCTACGAGGGCCCCACGGGCATCGTCGGCATCCTCCAGGAGGCGTGCACGCACGCGGGGGTGCCCGCGGTGAGTCTGTGGGCCGCGGTGCCGCACTACGTGTCGCAGCCGCCCAACCCGAAGGCGACACTGGCTCTGCTGAACCGGCTGGAAGACCTCATCGATCTGCGCATCCCGCTGGGTGAACTGCCCGAGGACGCACGGGCCTGGCAGGTCGGTGTCGATCAACTGGCCGCCGAGGACAGCGAAGTGGCCGAGTACGTCCAGACGCTGGAGGAGGCACGCGACACCGCGGAGCTCCCCGAGGCGTCCGGCGAAGCCATCGCCCGCGAGTTCGAGCGGTATCTGCGGCGGCGCGACGGCGGGCCGGGGCAGCCCGGCGGCCATGCCACGGACGGCGGCGACGCGAGCAGCTATCTGCGGGACACCTCCGGCGGCCGGACCAGACCGCCGAAGCCGCAGCGGCCCGACCCGGACTCCGGCGGGCCGAGCGACGAGGACAACGGCCCGGAGGAGTCCTCCGGGGAGTGACACCCGGTCCGGCGGAGAGGGGCGGTGCAGCACGCACCGCCCCTCTCCGCCGTGCGGGATCAGGTACAGGTGAAGTGCGCGGCGGCCCAGTCCGCGTGGTCACCGGTGTGGGTGTTGCTGGTGGCGGTCGCCTTCAGGTGCACATGGCGCGCACCGGAGAGGTCGACGTCCACCGGCACGGTGGCCGAGGCCCCCGTCACCTTCGGCGAGGTCCAGAGGACCTTGCCGTCCGCCTCGACCGAGAAGGCCACCTCGCCGTAGCCGTTGATCTCGTCGTCGATGCCCACGTCGGCGGTGAGCTTCGAGCACTGCCCGCCGAGGTAGACCTCGATGTCGGAGTCGGCGTGGGTACCGATTCCCTTCTCGTACGTCTTGCCGTCCAGCGTCAGGGTGTGCCCGTCGTCCGCGCCCGACTCGCCGTTGCTGCGGTCGCGTTCGGCCGGTCCGTACCCGTTGGTGGACGTCAGCCACTCCATGTCGCTCGCCCAGACGTCACCGCCCGGTGGCGCCGGCATGACCGAGACCCCGAACGGCTGCACGGCTGTACGGTCCTGGCCCGCCGAACCGTAACGCGCGGTGGCGGTGAGCGTGGTGGCGCCCGCCTTGGTGTCCCCGGCCGGGGTGACGGCCACCTCGACGTGCCTGGTGGTGCCCGCCGGGATCCTGGCGACCGTCGTCGCCGTGGTGGTCTTCCAGCCCGCCGGAGCGTCCACGCCGACGGTGACGCCCGTGGCGTCCTGGTTGCCCGCCGTCACGTCGACGGTGACCTTGCCCGCTGCGCCCGCGCCGAGCTCCTGGCCCGGTGCCGCGGCGACCACGGCCGTGGCGCCCGGCCGGGCGCCGCCGATCGCGCTGGTGTTCTTCAGCTTCAGCGAGAACGCCTTGTCGGTGCGGAGCGAGGCCGTCTTGACCTTGACCACACCGCCGCGGTCGTCGCGGTCGTACCACCAGCCCTGGGCGGCCTTGGCGTACGCGGCGGCCGACGTCAGCTGCGGCAGCTTGTGACCGGACAGCTGGACATCGCTCGGCGCGTCACCGGTGTGCAGGGTGAACTGGTACGGACGCGAGGTCTGCTTGCCCTTGAACTCGCCCTTGCTCGCGCCGATGTGCACGGACACGTCGCCGCCGCCCGCACGCGGCGCGTCGACCTCGGCGCGCTGGGTGGCGTACTTCCCGGCGCGGTTCTGCCGGGTGACGCCGTCGTCCTCGTACAGGTCGAAGGACGACTTGCCCTGCGGGTAGATGTCCCAGGCCAGCGGGGAGTCGGACTTCCGGTCGGCGTACGACCTGATGCCCGGCCACATCGGCACGGCGGCACCGCCCTTGACGAACAGCGGCAGGGTGTCGAGCGGGGCGCTGTACCCGTTGACCGTGGTCGGGCCCTGGTAGGTGCGGCCGGTCCAGTAGTCGGTCCAGGTGCCCTTCGGGAGGTAGATCCCGTCCCGGGTGCCGGTGTCCTTGTAGACCGGTGCGACCAGGAAGTCCTCGCCGGTCAGGAACTCGTACTTGGCGGCGTCGGTGGCCGCCTCCGGGTCGTCCGGGTACTCCAGCGCGAGCGGCCTGACGGGGCCCACACCGGTCTCGTTCGCCTCGTGCGCGTACGAGTACATGTACGGCAGCAGCGACTCCTTGAGCTTGAGGTACTTACGGTTGATGGAGGTGTACGGCTCGCCCTGGCGGAAGGGCTGCTTGTCGCTCGCCGCCCACCCGTCCATCGTGATCATCGCGGGCAGGAAGGACTTCCACTCCAGGTCACGGGTGTACGTCTGGGGGCTGCCGCCGAAGATGCCGTCCACGTCGCTCGTCGTGTAGGCGAGTCCGGACATGGTGGCCCCGGCGTACGTCGGGATCTGCCAGCGGATGAAGTCCCAGCTGCCGGTCTGGTCGCCGGACCACTGCACGCCGCAGCGCTGCGCACCGGCCCAGCTCTCCGGCGCCCAGGTCAGGCCGCGGGCGTCGCTGTTGTCCTCGATGCCCTTGTAGGCGTCCTTGCAGCCGTCGAGCGCGAACTTGTACCCGGCGCCGACCCAGGCCACGTCCAGCTTGGCGACCCGCTGGCCGTCCTTGACCTGCTGGGCGAGGTCGGCGATGCCGTCCTGGGTCCACAGACCCAGCTGGGTGTCGTGTGCCTGGAGGCCCTTGGCGGTCTCCGCGAGGTTCTCGTAGCCGCAGCCGTAGCCGTCGTTGACGAGCATCCAGCCGTTGGGCATGTCGTTCGCCACGAAACCGTCGGCGACCTTGAGGGCGTCGAGAGTGTGCCGCTCGCCGCGGTTGGCGTTGTGCAGATAACAGTCGGCGTCGCCGTTCTCCAGGCCGTAGATCGGCGGCATGAAGGGCTTGCCGGTGAGCTTGGTGTACTGCCCGATGACATCCTTGGCGCCGCTGCCCGCGAAGTAGTAGGCGTCGAAGCGCTGTTCCTTGGCGCTGGCCGTCACCGGGTCGTCGAACGCGTAGGTGTTGGGGGCGTAGGTGTTGCGGTAGACGCCGTACCCGGCCGAAGAGAGGTAGAACGGGACGGAGTTGGGGTGACCGCCGTCGTCCCAGTTGCCGTCGACGCCGACCTCGACGGTCTGGCCGCGGTGCGAGGTGTTGCCCCGGCCGTTCTGCATACCGGCGCCGTAGTACTGCTCGTCGGCGCCGCGGGCCAGGGTCTGGGTGGTGGTGTCACCGGTCCAGCTGATCCCGCGGGTCTCGGACCAGATGCGATGCCCGTCCGCGCCGTACAGCGCGAAGCGCAGCGGGGCCTTGTACGCGCGCAGGGTGACCTTGCCGGTGCTCAGCTCGTAGCGGTCGCTCTTCTCCTTCCAGTGGGTCTTGGGTGCCTTGCCCTGCGGCAGGACGATGTCGCTGCCCGTCGGGTCGGTGAACTTCCCGTCCGGCGCCAGCTCGATGCGGAAGGTCTCGGTGGAAACAAAACTGACGCGGGCCTCGGCCGCTCCCGCGTTCAGGTGGTAGACGGACCCGTCCGCGGAGAAGCCGGTGACGTTGCCGACGGTCGTGTCGGCTGCCGCGCTGTCGCCCGCGGTGGCGCCCGGCGGTCCGGCCTGTGCGCTGCCCGACCCCGCGAAGACCGCGGCAAGGCCGAGCAGTGCGCCAACTGCCGCCGCTCTCATGCGTATTGTTGATTGCATAGAGCGTATTTAGCGCAGAAACGAGCACGGGGCTAGGGGAAATACGAAATCCGCCCCCGGACTCTGATGCGAGTCCGGGGGCGGAAGGGACGGAAGGGGCAGAAGGGAGAGCGGGACGGCCGGGCCGCCCCGGACCGGCCCTACAGGGCGACGCCGAGCAGCGCGTCGGCCGCGCGCGAGACCAGGCCCGGCGCGCCCTCGTCCGTACCGCCGCCGGACTGCTGGAGCGCGGCCCAGCGGTCGACGGCGAGCAGCGCTGCGGGCGCGTCGAGATCGTCGGCGAGCGCCTGCCTGATCTCCGTCACGAGGGCGTCCGCGGACGGTCCGTCGGGCCGGGAGACGGCCGCCCGCCAGCGGCCGAGCCGCTCGACGGCGTCCTGGAGGACCTGGTCCGTCCACTCCCAGTCGGAGCGGTAGTGGTGCGCGAGCAGGGCGAGCCGGATCGCGGCCGGGTCCACACCGTCGTGGCGCAGCTTGGACACGAAGACCAGATTGCCCTTGGACTTGGACATCTTCTCGCCGTCCAGCGCGACCATCCCGGCGTGGACGTACGCCTGGGCGAAGGGGTGCTCACCGGTGAGCACCTGGGCGTGCGAGGCGCCCATCTCGTGGTGCGGGAAGGCGAGGTCGGACCCGCCGCCCTGGACGTCGAAGCCCATCCCGAGGTGGTCGAGGGCGATGGCCACGCACTCGATGTGCCAGCCGGGCCGGCCACGGCCCAGGGAGCCGCCGTCCCAGCTCGGCTCGCCCTCACGGGCGGCCATCCAGAGCATCGGGTCCAGGGGGTTCTTCTTGCCGGGGCGGTCGGGGTCACCGCCGCGCTCGGCCGAGAGCAGCCGCATCGCCTCGGCGTCCAGGTGGGACACCTCGCCGAAGTGCGCGTCGCTCTCCACGGAGAAGTACACGTCGCCGTCGAGGTCGTACGCCGCACCCGAGTCCCGGAGCCGCTCGACGAGCGGCACGATGCCGGGTATGGCCTCGACGGCACCGACGTAGTGCTTCGGCGGGAGCATCCGGAGCGCGGTCATGTCCTCGCGGAAGAGTGCTGTCTCGCGCTCCGCGAGCGCGGTCCAGTCCTCGCCGTCGCGCACGGCCCGCTCCAGCAGCGGATCGTCCACGTCGGTGACGTTCTGGACATAGTGAACCTGCCGCTTGGTGTCGAGCCACACGCGCTGCACGAGGTCGAACGCGTTGTAGGTCGCCGCGTGACCGATGTGGGTCGCGTCGTACGGCGTGATGCCGCAGACGTAGATACGGGCGACGGGACCGGGGTCGAGAGTGATCCGACCGCCGGTCGCTGTGTCGTGGATCTGGAGGTCGGCGCCCTCACCGGGCAGGGCGGGAACCTCAGAAGCGGGCCAGGCATGCATGTCTTGAGCGTAACCGGACGCCAGTTCAAGGAACGAACCGGAGTGGGGACAATGGCCGAATCGGCACTCTTGCGCTTGTCCGGATCCTGTGTGCGGACGGCGTGCGGAGGCCGCGTACGCGGAT
This sequence comes from Streptomyces sp. NBC_01267, assembly GCF_036241575.1. Taxonomy (NCBI): domain Bacteria; kingdom Bacillati; phylum Actinomycetota; class Actinomycetes; order Kitasatosporales; family Streptomycetaceae; genus Streptomyces; species Streptomyces sp. NBC_01267. The sequence goes on from NZ_CP108455.1 coordinate 1,344,385, forward strand.
CGCGGCGGAGCCGCCCGCCTCCGCTCCCGCTACACCGGCGGCCAGGGAATCGCCGGCCAGTCCCCGCTCGGCTCCGGATGCCGCCCGCCGGCCCTCAGCGCCGCCACCCGGCCGCGCAGCGCCTCCACCTCGGCCCCGGTGATCAGTTCACCCAGCCGGGCGGCCAGTGCGGTGCCCGCGGCCAGGTCACCGGCCAGCCGGTCCAGTACCGTCACGGCCTCGGCCGTCAGCGGCTCACCGGCCCACCCCCACAGCAGGGTCCGCAGCTTGTCCTCGGCGTTGAAGGTGACGCCGTGGTCGATGCCGTACAGCCGCCCCTCGTCCGTCGGCAGCAGGTGGCCGCCCTTGCGGTCGCCGTTGTTGATCACCGCGTCCAGCACCGACAGCCGCCGCAGCCGCTCGTCGTCGGCGTGCACCAGCAGCGCCGTGCGCCCCTCGCCCACCTCGGCGAAGGCGATGGCCTTCCAGCCCTCGCCCGGTTCCTCCTCCTCGACGAGGGCCAGCAGCGACGGCTCGGCGGCGGACTCGATCCACAGCTGGCACATGCCCTCGCCGTACGGACCCTCGCGCAGCACGGTCGGCGGGACGAATCCCCAGCCGGTCGCCTCGGAGATCTCGTACGCGGCGACCTCGCGCCGGGCGAGCGTCCCGTCAGGGAAGTCCCACAGCGGGCGCTCACCGGCGACGGGCTTGTACACACAGGCCGCTTCGCGCCCCTCGTACGAGACCGAGCAGTACAGCACCGCGTTGGACGCCTCACGCACCCGGCCGCGTACCGTCAGCTCCCCCTTCAGGAGGAGTTCGGTGGCCGTCACGCTCCCCTGCGGTATCCGTTCTGGCGCGGGCATACGTGTCCCTCCGGATCGAGCGGCAGACTGCACAGCGGGCACGGCGGGCGGCCCGCGTTGACGACGTCGAGGGCGCGCTTGGCGAAGGCCCTGGCCTGTGCCCCGGTCAGCCGGACGCGGAGCATCGGCGGGCCGTTCTCGTCGTCCTGGAGGAGCCGTTCCTCGGCCTCCGCGAGATCTTCGTCGTTGTCCGCGTCCAGCTCGACCAGCGCCTGGGCCTCGATGATCATGCGTTGTTCGTCGCCGTCCCACGCCAGGGCCATCGTGCCGACGCGGAACTCCTCCTCGACGGGGGCGTCCAGCGGCGCGGTGTCACCGGCCTCGGTGGGAGCGACGGCCGGGACCGGGGAATTGCCCCCGGTCCTGCGCACCACCTCGTCGAGCAGTTCGTCGATGCGCTCGGCGAGCGCGGCCACCTGGGTCTTCTCCAGCGCCACGCTGGTGACACGGGGCCCGGACGAGGCCTGGAGGAAGAACGTACGGCGCCCAGGCAGCCCGACCGTACCGGCAACGAAGCGGTCCGGCGGGTCGTAGAAGTACACCTGTCGGGACACGTCCAGATCTCCATGGGGGTTCGGCTGCGGTGTGGGCCGGATTACGGCCCGCCCACCCTACTGCGCGGAGCGATCACGGTGCGCCCGCGCCACCACCGACTGCGGCGTCCGATCCGGAACCGCTCCCGTGCGGCGCCAGCGAGCCGAACTCCCCGGTGTCGCCGAGCCGCAGGACGAACGGCCGCACCTCGGTGTAGCGGATGGCCGTGAGGGAACACGGGTCGACGTGGATCCGCTGGAAGAGGTCGAGGTGCATCCCGAGTGCGTCGGCGATCACGGACTTGATGATGTCGCCGTGCGAACACATCAGGTAGACCGCGTCACCACCGTGCTCGGCGTCGATGCGCGCGTTCCAGTCGCGCACCGCGTCCACCGCGCGGGCCTGCATCGCGCGCATCGACTCGCCGCCGGGGAACGCGGCGGACGAGGGGTGCTGCTGCACGACCTTCATCAGCGGCTCTTCGCCGAGCTCGGCGAGCTTGCGTCCCGACCAGTCGCCGTAGTCGCACTCGCTGATCCGGTCCTCGGCCTGCGGCACCAGTCCGGGCCGGGCCGCCAGCAGCGGTTCGAGCGTCTCCCGGCAGCGCTGCAGCGGACTGGTGACGACGGCGGCCAGCGGCAGCCCGGCCAGCCGGTCGGGCAGCGCGGCGGCCTGGGCGGCACCGCGCTCGTCGAGGGAGACACCCGGCGTCCGCCCCGCGAGCACGCCGGAGGTGTTGGCGGTGGAACGTCCGTGCCGTACGAGAATCAGCGTGGCCATGGCTGGAAGCCTAAGCCGTGCCGAAACGTGTCCCGCCACCCCCAGGCATGCGCTCCGGAGCCGGTCAGGGAAGAATGCGCGCCGTGATTGTCGATTGCGCCATTTACCGGGACGGCTGCCGCATCGAGGGACCTTCGGACTTCTCCGCGGCCCTCGCCGAGGCACGGGCCGACGGGGACGCCTTCCTCTGGGTCGGGCTGCACGAGCCGTCGCGGGAGGAGTTCGACCTGGTCAGCAGTGACTTCGGGTTGCACTCGCTGGCGGTGGAGGACTCCCTGCGGGCCCATCAGCGACCGAAGCTGGAGGTGTACGACGACTCGCTCTTCATGGTGCTGAAGCCGGTGGTGTACGACACGGACAGCGACTCCGTGACCACGGACGAGCTGATGATCTTCGTCGGTGACTCCTTCGTGGTGACGGTGCGGCACGGACAGGGCGCCCCGCTCGCCGCCGTGCGCAAGCGGCTGGAGGAGGAGCACGACGTCCTCAAGCACGGCCCCACCGCTGTTCTGTACGCGGTCAGTGACGCGGTCGTCGACCACTACATCAGCGTGGCCGCCGAGCTCCAGACCGACCTGGAGGAGCTGGAGGCCGAGGTCTTCGCGCCCGACGGCAGCGCGTCGAAGAACACCGCGTCACGGATCTACACCTTCAAGCGCCAGGTCCTCGAATTCCGGCGGGCCGGCGGGCCGTTGAAGGATCCCATGAACCGGCTCTCGGGGGCGGCGGTGCCGTTCGTGCGGGAACATTCGCGGCCGTTCTTCCGGGACGTCAGCGACCACCTCACCCGCGCCAACGAGCAGGTGGAGGGGCTGGACAGGCTGCTGTCCGACATCCTGGCCGCGCATCTGGCGCAGATGGGCGTGCGGCAGAACGACGACATGCGGAAGATCTCCGCCTGGGCGGCGATGGCCGCGGTACCGACCATGGTCGCGGGCATCTACGGGATGAACTTCGAGCACATGCCGGAGCTGAAGTGGGTCTGGGCCTACCCGGCGGTGATCGCGCTGATGGCCGGGGTCGTCTTCGGGCTCTACCGGCAGTTCAAACGGCGCGGCTGGCTCTGAGCTGCTGCCGCCGGGCGGCCCGGCCGGCCGGGTTCAGGCGTATTCGGCCGCGGCGGGCGCGGGTCCGCCGAGTGCGTTGCGCCGTTCGGGCATGCTCAGGCTCACCATGCGGTGCCAGCCGCCCAGCCGTTCGTACCCGTGGAGGCCGTTGGCCCCGGCGGCCAGCAGGGACGTCTTCGCCTTCGGCCAGTGCAGGAGGCGGCCCATGTGGCCCAGCACGGCGAGACCCACCTCCCGGTACACCCGGATCTCCGCCAGCGCGCTCTCCCGCAGCACGGCGTGGATGGTGCGGGCGTGCCCCTGCGCGGCGAGCCGCAGCAGTTCCTCGTGGCAGTAGGCCAGGTGGTTGTCCTCGTCGTGGCAGATCATCCGCACGGCCCGGCCGATCCCGGCCTGCTCCCCGACGTACCGGACCAGGGTGTTCATCTGCTCGGCGGCCCGCTGCTCGGTGACCCTGCTGTGCGCGAGATAGACGACGACGTCCCGCTCGGTCAGCGGCGCACTGCCGCGCAGCTTCTCGTGGCTCAGGCCGATACCGCGCTGTTCCAGCAGCATCGTGTAGTCGCACTCCGGCGGTACGCCGACGGGTTCGAGGCCGCGCTTCTTGAGCAGCGCGTTGAAGATCCTGCCGTGTTTGTCCTCGTCGGCGCCGTGCCGGGCGATCTTGGGGGCGAGGTCGCTCATGCTCCCGGGGACGAGCGCGGCGATGCGTCCGTTCTCCCAGCCGCCCTGGCTCTCCCCGGCAGCGGCGATGGAGCAGAACAGCCGGAAGGCATCGTCGTTCTCGATGATCTCCTGGAAAATACTTCGGGCCGAAAGCACCACTGCCACCTCCATACGGACATCTGACACAACTGAGTCAAATGCGATATCAGGTGACCGGCAATACGTACGCGGGGCAGTTCCGCCGAAAGGAGCGGGGCGCCCGGCCGCCGCCGACGCGTAACCGGGTCGCGGCGGGGACGTTGTTCAGCGCGACGGCCGTGGCGGGGAAGACCCCCGAGCCCCCACCACGGCCGCGGACCTCTCCCCGCCACCGACGCGTCCGCCCGTCAGGCCAGCCCGGCCCGCTCCAGCGCCTCCGTGCCCGCCCGCAGCGCGGCCACCCGCTCGTCGAGCGTGAACCCCGCGGGAGCCAGCGTCAGCGTGGTGACCCCGGCCGACGCGTACCGCTGCATCCCCTCGGCGATCCGGTCCACCGACCCCAGCAGCGTCGTCTGGTCGATCAGCTGGTGCGGTACGGCACCGGCCGCGCCGGCCTTGTCGCCCGCCAGGTACTTGTCCTGGATCTCGGCCGCTTCCTTCTCGTACCCCATGCGCTGGGCGAGCTGGTTGTAGAAGTTCTGCTTGCGGCTGCCCATGCCGCCGACGTACAGCGCGGTGTACGGACGGAACATGTCGGCCAGCGCGTTCACGTCGTCGCCGAGGGCGAGCGGCACCGTCGGGCAGACGTCGAAGCCGTCCATCGTCAGCCCCGCCTTCGCCCGGCCCGCGCGCAGGTGACGGAGCGCGGTGTCCTCCAGGTGATCGGCGGACGGGAAGATCAGCAGCGCCCCGTCGGCGATCTCACCGGTCTGCTCCAGGTTCTTGGGGCCGATCGCCGCGATGTAGAGCGGGATGTGTTCACGCTGCGGGTGCACGGTGAGCTTGATCGGCTTGCCCGGACCGCCGGGAAGCGGGAGCGTCCAGTGCTGCCCTTCGTAGGAGAGCCGCTCACGGGACATCGCCTTGCGGACGATGTCGACGTACTCGCGGGTGCGGGAGAGCGGCTTGTCGAACTTGACTCCGTACCAGCCTTCGGAGACCTGCGGGCCCGAGACCCCGAGACCCAGCCGGAACCGGCCGCCCGAGAGCGAGTCGAGGGTGGCCGCGGTCATCGCCGTCATCGCGGGCGTACGGGCCGGGATCTGGAAGATCGCGGAGCCGACGTCGATGCGTTCGGTCTGGGCGGCGACCCAGGAGAGCACGGTGGGTCCGTCGGAGCCGTACGCCTCGGCCGCCCAGCAGACGTCGTAGCCGAGCCGGTCGGCCTCCTGCGCGACGGCGAGGTTGTCGCCGTCCATCCCCGCGCCCCAGTAGCCGAGGTTGATTCCGAGCCGCATGACCGCTCCCTTACCGATGAGTAACGTCTCTGTTCCGGGGGACTCTAGCGCGCTCGGCGGGATCCGTCAGGACCGTGTTGTCCACAGGCTCACACCGGGTGGCCCTGTGCCCAGTACCCTCAGCGCCCATGGAGCAGAGGCATCTCGGCCGCACGGGCCTGCGCGTATCCCGGATCGGGCTCGGCACGCTCACCTGGGGAAGGAGCACCGATGAGCACGACGCCGCGGATCTGTTGAAGGGCTTCTGGGAGGCGGGCGGCACACTCGTCGACACGGCGGACGTCTACGGTGACGGGGACGCCGAATACCTGCTCGGGCAGCTCTGCGAACGGCTCGTGCCGCGCCGTGACCTGGTCATCGCGACCAAGGCGGGCAGCGTGCCCGACCCCTACCGCCGCTTCGACGGCTCCCGGGGGCACCTGCTGGACGCGCTGGACGCCTCCCTGGAGCGGCTCGGGACCGACTACGTGGATCTGTGGCAGGTGCACGCCTTCGACCCGGAGACGCCGCTGGACGAGACGCTGCAGGCCCTGGACATCGCGGTCGCCAGCGGCCGGGCCCGCTATGCGGGACTGTCCAACTTCTCCGGCTGGCAGCTCGCCAAGGCGGCGACCTGGCAGCTGGCCGCTCCCGGCGTCCGCACCCGGATCGCCAGCACGCAGATGGAGTACTCGCTGCTCCAGCGCGGCGTGGAGCGGGAGGTGCTGCCGGCCGCCGTGGACCTGGGTGTCGGGCTGCTGCCCTCGTCACCGCTCGGCCGCGGGGTGCTCACCGCCAAGTACCGCCGAGCCACACCGGCGGGTTCGCGCGGGGCCTCGGAGCAGCTGGCGCCCTTCGTCGCGCCGTATCTGGACGAGGCGGCGAGCCGCATCGTCGACGCGGTGGCCACGGCCGCCGACGGGCTGGCCACCACACCCCTGGAGGTGGCGCTCGCCTGGGTCCGCGACCGGCCCGGAGTGGTCGCCCCGATCATCGGGGCGCGCAACGCGCAGCAGCTCACGGCGGCATTGTCAGTGGAGACGCTTAGTCTTCCTGACGAGATCTGCCGGGCGCTCGACGATGTGTCGGCGCCCGTTCACCGATATCCCGATCAGGACTGGACCGAGCTGTGAGTACGGACCGCCTCGCCACCGAGGCCAGCACCGAGGCCGACGCCGAAGCCGTTCCCGGGACCGCATCCGGGACCGCCGGGGCCGGTGGGGACACCGTGGCCGCCGGCATCCCCGAGGACGGCGGGAGCACGGAGTCGGCCGCGGCACCTGACGCGGCGGACGAGGCGGGGAAGGAGGCGGAGAGCCGGGCGGAGACGGCCGGGGACGCGGCGACGCCCGAGGCGGCTCCCGCCCTGTCGGAGGCCGAGGCCGAGCTGGCCGCGCAACGCGAACTGCGGGCCAGGATCGAGCAGCGCAAGGCCGAGAAGGACGGCCCCGTCGAGGCCGGCACCAAGCTGAGCGGACGGGCCGCCGATCTCCTCGCCGCGGTACGGGCGGTGGAGAGCGGCGAGAAGCCGTCCACCGCCTCCTTCCTCCCGCCGCCCGCCGAGCCGCGCCGTCCCGCACCGGCCGCTGTCACCACGCCGGTGGCCGCGGCACTCCGGGCGGCGCCACCGGCTGCCGGGGCCGCGCCCGGGACCGTATCGGCGGTGCGGGCCGTCCTCACCGAGGGCGGTGCGCCGGAGGCGCTGGCGGTCCGGGCCGCCGAGACGCTGGGCGAGCAGGCGGCGGACGCGCTGCGTGCGGACCCCTGGCAGCTGCTGTCCGTGCCCGGGGTGCGGCCCGAGCAGGCCGACGGCTTCGCCCGCGCCCTGCTCGGCGCGGAGTGCGGGCCTGGCGACGAGCGACGGGCCGCCGCCCTGGTCGGCTGGCTGCTGGAGCGGGCCGCGCTCCAGGGGCACACGGCGATGGAGTCCGACACCGTCCGGGCCGAGCTCGCCCGGCGTTCCGTCCCCGACCCGGACGAGGCGCTGCAGAGCGCGATCGCGGAGGGCGTGGTGCTGGTCTTCCAGGACGCGTTGGAGACCGGCCCCGCGACTGCGCCCGTACCCGCCCCGGACGGGGAGGACGACGAGGGCGAGGAGCAGCCCGTACGGGTCCTGTTGGGCCTGGACCGGTACGCACTCGCGGAGGAGAGCCTGGCCGACGGCCTCGCCCGGCTGGTGAACGCGAGCGCCCTCGCCCCGGCCGACGGGGAGCCCGACTGGGAATCGGCCGCCACGGACGCGGCGTCCCCGTCGGCCGCCGAGCTGATCCGGGCAGCCGCGGCCCACGGACTGGTGACCCACACCGGCGGCGAGGCCGCCCGCGGCGAACCGGCCGCGCTGGTCACGGCGGCTCGCGCGCTCGGGCTGCGGGCCTACGCGGCGGCCCACACCCCCGACGGCCGGCGCAGGCTGGCGGCAGTGCTCGACGACCCGTCGGCGGCCGTCACCGTCTCCGGGCTGCTCACCGGTTCGGAAGGGCCGGGAAGGGATGCCGAGGGGGCTCTGGCGCTCGATCTGCTGGCCGTGCCGGATGCGCCGCAGCTGGACGTCGAGAGCGCGGCGGCGCTGATCGAATCGCTCGCCGACGGCACTCGGCTGGTCCTCGGCGGAGATCCGGGGGTGCTCTGCTCGGCGGGCGCCGGGCAGGTGTTCGCCGATGTACTGGCCGCCCGCGCGTGCCCCCAGGTCGTCTCCCGGACCCCGGACCCCGGGCCCATCGGCGAGCTGGTGTCGGGCATCGGGGTGGGCGAGCTGAACCAGGTGGCGGCGCCCGGCAAGGAAGTGGTGATCGTTCCCGTGCGGGACGCCGGGGAGGCGGTGCACCGGACCGTTCAGCTGGTGGCCGACTCGGTGCCCAGGGCCATCGGTGTGCCGCCGGCCGACACCCAGGTCATCACGCCGGGCCACGGCGGCTCGGCGGGCACCCGTGCGCTCAACGCGGCGCTCAAGGAGCGCCTCAACCCCGGCCCCGGGCGCTTCGGCGGCTTCGACCCCGGCGACCGGGTCGCGTATGCGCCGGTACCCGGCAGGACAGTGACCGGCACGGTCGTCTCGGCGGACGGGGACGGGCTGCGTCTGGACTGTGCGGGTGCGCCTGTCGTCGTACCGAAGGACCAGGTGGACCGGTCGGTGCGGCACGGCTGGGCGGTCACCGCGCACCAGGCCGCCGGGCTGCGCTGGCCGGCCGTGGTGGTCGTGCTGCCGGGCGACGCGGCCCAGGGGCTGAGCCGCCCCTGGGTGTACACCGCCTTCAGCCGCGGCGAGCGTCATCTGTCGGTGGTGCACGGAGTGGACCAGGCGTTGCCGCGGGCGGTGGCGGAGGTCCCCGCCCAGGAGCGCACCACCCGGCTGCGTACGCTGCTGCGGCCCGCGGCCGGGTAGACACGGACACAGCCGATGGCCGGGACCCGGGGTCCCGGCCATCGACGTAGACGAACGAGGTCAGGCCCGGTCGTCCTCCAGCTCGGCGTCCAGCTCGCTGTCCGCCTCGTCGCCTTCGTCGTCCCCGTCGTCGAGCAGGTCCTCGTCGTCGAAGACGGAGCTGACGTCGAAGCGGCACACGATCTGCTGCGGGTCGGCGCCGTCGAAGGGCGCTTCCAGCCACTCCCCCGGCTCGGGCAGTTCGTCCGAAGCGGAGACCCAGAGCGTGGAGTCCCCCTCCTCCAGACCGAACTCCTGGTGCCGCGAGGCGACCTCGTCCGGTTCGTACTCGCCGAACAGCACCCCCAGAGCAGCATGCACACTGCTGCCGACGACCGCGTTGACCCCACTGCCGGAGTCCGCCTCCGGGTCGAGGTCCACGATGCGCTGTGCCTGAGCGAGCAGCCGCTGCGGCTCGACCACCGCGTAGTCACGGCGGATCAGCACACTCAGCGCATGGGGCTCGTCGGGACCCGCGTACGGCGGCAGCGAGTCGTCCGCACCGGGAATCTCGAAGGGAGTGACCTCGTCGTAGCGGTCGTAGAGCTTCTCGTCGTAGGCCTCGGCGGCGGCGGCCAGCGCGTTGAACGCGTTGTAGACGGCCGGGTCGTCCTCTCCCGTACGGGCTTCGACCGCGTCGAGGTGACGGTCCAGCGCGGCTTTGACCGCCTCGGCGGCGGCGCGTACCTCGGCAGCCGTGGGCTGCGCAGCATCAGACATAGAGCAGACGCTATCCGTACAGAGCCTCTGCCCGCACAATAGATGCGATGCCGGAATACGAATTTGTCGACGTGTACGTACCGCGCGGGGTCTCCCGCACGGATACGACACGTCTGCTCACCGACCATGCCGAGTACGGACACTGGGAGTTGGACCGACTGAGTCTGCACCGGGACGGCAGCCGCAGAGTGCGGTTGCGCCGGCGGATCATTCGCCAGATACGCGCCACATGGTGAAGAAGGAGCGGGCCCCGCGGCTGCGGGACCCGCTCCTTTCCGTACGTACGCGAGCGGTTCAGCGATCTGTTACGCGGCTGCCCTGGAGCGCCGGTACAGGATGATCCCCCCGAGCATCATTCCGGCACTCGCCGGGATGATCAGCCCGAGCGGGGCGGATCCGGTGTGCGCGAGCTGCGCGGGGCCCTCGGGCACCGAGACCGTCTGAGTGACCGGCGCGTGCGGCGTCGCGGGCTTCGGCGGGGTGTGCGGCCCGTGGCCGCGCGGGGTGCCCGGCTCGGTGGGGTGATGCGGAACACCGACCGGCGGCGCGACGCTCTCGTGGTTGGCGCAGTCGTTGCCGAACGCCGGGTTGAGCAGTCCGACGACGGAGACGCTGTTGCCGCAGGCGTTCACGGGGACGTCGACCGGCAGCTGCACGCTGTTGCCGGAGAGAACGCCGGGCGAGCCACTGGTGTGACCCACGGCCGTCGCTCCGCCGCCGTGGCCGCTGGTGCCGTGGGCGGGGGTGCGGTGGTGGCCGCTGCCCTGGTTCTGGCCACCGGCGTTCTGACCCCCGGCGTTCTGGTTCCCGGTGTGGGACTTCCCAGGGCCGGGCGTGGCCGACGACGCGTTGACGCACTTGTTGCCGAACGCCGGGTTGAGCAGTCCGATGACATCGACGGTGTTGCCACAGACGTTCACCGGCACGTTCACCGGGGCCTGGATCGAGTTGCCCGACAGCACACCGGGCGAATTCGAGACACTGCCGTCAGCCGCGGAGTCGGCGTGCGCGTAGCCGCCAGTCATGGCGAGCACCCCGCCTGCAGCCGCCACCGTGATCAGGCCTTTCTTCGTGACCTGTCGCATAGGTTTCGTTTCCTGCCTTCTACCTTCCGGAAAAGCCCGCGGACTTCATTGCCCAGGGGCCGAATGCCTCTCCGGCCCCGGAGCGCATGGCGCGCGCTCCGAGGCCGGTGAGGCTCAGACCCTTGCGGGTCGGAGGAACAACGTCAGGCGTTGACACACGTGTTGCCGAAGGCGGGGTTGAGCAGCCCGATCACGGAGATCGTGTTGCCGCACAGGTTCACCGGAATGTGAATCGGTACCTGGACGACGTTGCCCGAGATCACGCCGGGGGAGTGCACGGCAGCACCCTGAGCGCCCGAGTCCGCGATGGCCATGCCCGCACCTGCGAGCACCAGACCACCGGTGGCAGCCGCAACGGCGACGACCTTCTTGATCATTGGTTTTCCTCCTAGTTGGCAATGCGGCCCCAGACTGCGGACCGCATCACCTGTAACGAGGAGAATCCGGCGGGGCTACGACCCGGTCGGACCATTCACTCTTTCCGGTCTGTTGCGCACGTACAGCCGATTATTCGGTGCCCCTCCCCGGTCGAAGACGACAAGTTCAGCGCTTGCCCAGAAACGGGTTCAGCACTTGCCCAGGAACCGGTTCAGCACTTGTCCAGGAACCGGTCGAGCACGCGCACACCGAACTTCAGGCCGTCGACCGGCACCCGCTCGTCGACACCGTGGAACATCCCGGCGAAGTCCAGCTCGGGGGGCAGCTTCAGCGGCGCGAAGCCGAAGCAGCGGATTCCCAGGTCGTCGAAGGACTTGGCGTCGGTGCCGCCGGAGAGCATGTACGGCACGGCCCGCGCGATCGGGTCCTCGGCCTTGAGCGCCACCTGCATGGCATCCACCAGATCGCCGTCGAAGGTGGTCTCCAGCGCCTTGTCGCCGTGGACGTCCTCGCGCCGCACCCGCGGACCGAGCAGCTTGTCGAGGTCGGCCAGGAACTCCTCCTCGTAGCCGGGCAGGAACCGGCCGTCGACGTGGGCGGTCGCCTGTCCGGGGATGACGTTCACCTTGTAGCCGGAGCCGAGCATGGTGGGCGCCGCGGAGTTGCGCAGGGTGGCGCCCACCATCTTCGCGATGCCGCCGAGCTTGGCGAGCGTGGCCTGCATGTCCTCGGGGTCGAGCGGCGTGCCGAGCGCGTCGGACAGCTCGTCGAGGAAGGACCGCACGGTCTTGGTGACCCGCACCGGCCACTCGTGCCGGCCGAGCCGCCCCACCGCCTCGCACAGTTCGGTGATGGCGTTGTCGTTGTTGGTCATCGAACCGTGGCCCGCGGTGCCGTCGACGGTGAGCCGCATCCAGTGCATGCCCTTCTGCGCGGTCTCCACGAGGTACAGCCGGAGGTTCTCGTTCACGGTGAAGGAGAAGCCGCCGACCTCACCGATGGCCTCGGTCACGCCCTCGAAGAGACCCGGGTGCTTGTCCACGAGGTACCGCGCGCCGTACGTACCGCCCGCCTCCTCGTCGGCGAGGAAGGCCAGGACGATGTCGCGCGGGGGCTTACGGCCGCTGCGCATCCGGTCGCGGACGACCGCGAGGGTCATCGCGTCCATGTCCTTCATGTCGACCGCGCCCCGGCCCCACACGCAGTCGTCCGCGACCTCCCCGGCGAAGGGGTGGTGCTGCCAGTCCTGGGCGTTGGCCGGTACGACATCGGTGTGGCCGTGGATGAGGAGCGCGGGCCTCGACCGGTCCTCACCCTCGATCCGGGCCACGGTCGAGGCGCGTCCGGGGTGGGACTCGAAGATCTGCGGTTCGAGACCGACCTCGGCGAGCTTCTCCGCCACGTACTCCGCGGCGGCACGTTCCCCCGGCCCCGAGTGGTCGCCGTAGTTGCTGGTGTCGATCCGGATCAGATCGCGACAGAGGTCCACGACCTCGTCCTCGCCGGAGACGGGCTGCGCCTTGTCCATCCTGTTCGACTCGCTCACGCTGTTTCCTCCCACTGTCACTGCTGGTGGTCCGCCGTCCCATCCTCCCGCGCCGCCCTCTCGTACCCAAGCCCGGCCGCCCGTTGTCATACGGGGTTCACGCCGGCCGGCGGGTGATCGAGCACCTCCCAATGTTTGCTATGGTTTTCCACGTCGGAACGGCCCAGGGCCGCGAGACAGACACCTTGTCCGGGTGGCGGAATGGCAGACGCGCTAGCTTGAGGTGCTAGTGCCCTTTATCGGGCGTGGGGGTTCAAGTCCCCCCTCGGACACTTTTCATACACGTTGGCTCTTTTCGCCAGCAGCTTTCGATGCCCGTTCCCGGCTTTGGCCAGGAGCGGGCTTCGTTCGTTTCGGGCTCCGCCTCTCCGACCCGGCTAACGTCCCATGTATCCGCACCGCCAGTCACCGAACCGGTCGATACCGTGACACTCCACCGGTTCTTCCAGGCCGCTCGACTCAATTGATCGGATCTATAAGGCGATTCAGCGTGCGCGAACTCTGGCGCCGACCGCTGGGCGCCAGTAGAGTCCGCTGCCATCCGAAGTGGTCTAAACCAGCAATTTCGGGGGTGGGCGGGTGTTTCGCGCAGTCGGACGATGGGTCGTCTCCATGGTCGTCGTCGCCACGGCGGCCGGTGGTTCCTCGTTACCGGGTACGGCAGTTGCCGCTCCCCCAGCGGCGGCCGGCAGCGCACGTGAGGCGGCGCCGGCCGCCGTCGCGCACGCCGGGCCTCCGGCGAAGGTCCTCCACGCCGCTCCGGACGGCACCGGCAGCGCGTGCACGGAGCACCGGCCGTGCTCCCTCCCCGGTGCCCAACAGCGGGTCGCACAGCTGCTCGGCGCCGGAGCGGGAAGGTCGGCGGACCTGTCCGTCGAGCTGAGCGACGGCACGTACCGGCTCTCGAAGCCGCTGCGGTTCGGCCCCCAGGACTCCGGCCGCGGCGGGCACCGGGTGAACTGGACGGCCGCTCCGGGGGCGCATCCCGTGCTGAGCGGAGCCGTACGAGTCACCGGCTGGAAGCTGCACGACGCGGACCGGGGCATCTGGGAGGCTCCGGTGCCGAAGGGCCTGGACACCCGGCAGGTGTACGTCGACGGGGTGCGGGCGCCGATCGCGCAGACGACGCCCGCCGAGCAGAAGCTCACCTTCGCCGCTGCCGACGGCGGCTACACCACCACCCCGGCGTCCTGGGGCCAGGACCTGCGGAGCCGGATCGGTACGGCCGCGCTGTCCGGGGTGGAGTTCGTCTACCAGGGTGGTAACGGCCCCTGGACCCAGTCGCGTTGCCGGATCGCCCCCACCGACGGTCCGAACGTCCTCATGCAGCAGCCCTGTTGGGGCAATGTCATCAAACGCCCGGTCTTCACCCAGGCGTCGGGCGGCCTGCCGTCGATGGCGGCGGGCACCGCGCCCACCCGGATCGAGAACGCCTATCCGTTCCTGCACACCGGGCAGTGGTTCCTGGACCGCGAGCGCGCCGTCCTCGACTACGTTCCCGCCGCGGGCCAGGACCTGTCGGCCACCGATGTCGAGGTCCCGCGCCTCAGCTCGCTGGTGACGGGCACCGGTACCCCGGACCGGCCGGTGCGGAACATCACCTTCTCCGGCCTCCAGTTCTCGTACGCCACCTGGCTGGACCCGAGCAGCCGCGCCGGATTCGCCGATGTGCAGGACAACCTCCGCCTGACCGGTGACGATCCGGCCCACCCGCAGGCCACCTGTACCTTCGGCACCCCGCCCGGCACCTGCCCGTTCGGGGCGCTGACCCGGGAGCCGGGCAATGTCGGGTTCACCGCCGCGCACGGCATCACCTTCGCGGGCAACACCTTCAGCCATCTCGGCGCCGCGGGGCTGGTCCTGGAGTACGGGAGCCGGGACAACACCGTCGAGGGCAATACCTTCGCGGACATCTCCGGGAACGGGATCATTCTCGGCGACACCACGGATCCGCACCCGTCCGACGTGGGCGCCGACGACCGGGAGATCAGCGCGTACAACACCGTCGTCGGCAATCTGATCCACCACGTCGGCGCCGACTACCCCAGTGCGGCGGGAATCACCCTGTTCTTCACCCAGCACACGAGCGTCGTGCACAACGAACTGCGGGACCTGCCGTACACCGCCATCACCGCCGGAGTGATCCAGGGCCATGTCGACAATGCCGCGCACCCGGAGAACTCCACCAACATCAACAGCGACAACACCATCAGCCACAACCTGATCCACCGCTTCATGCAGGTCCTCAAGGACGGCGGCGCGGTGTACGTGGAAGGCCACCAGGGGCAGACGCTCACCGCCGCCGACGGCTCCGTCGACCGGGCCGCGAGCATCGCGCACGGGCTCACGGTCGCCGACAACGTCGCCTACGACCAGGGCAACTCCAACTTCACCTGGTACGACGACGCGGGCGCCCAGTGGCTGGCCTGGACCGGCAATGTCGAATGGGGCGGCGCCCTCGGCCAGGGCGGCTGCGAGACCACCGGGCACCTCGACTACACCGGTAACGCCTCCGCCGATCCGATCGGCCAGTTCGCCTGCTCGCCGCCCGCGCCGGTCGACACC
This sequence comes from Streptomyces sp. NBC_01267, assembly GCF_036241575.1. Taxonomy (NCBI): domain Bacteria; kingdom Bacillati; phylum Actinomycetota; class Actinomycetes; order Kitasatosporales; family Streptomycetaceae; genus Streptomyces; species Streptomyces sp. NBC_01267. The sequence continues at coordinate 1,359,410 of NZ_CP108455.1, forward strand.
CGGTTCGCCGACAACCGCACGCTCCCGGCCCGTCCCGGCCCCGCCGACCTGCCGCTCGACACCCTGGCCTCGGCCGGACCGGCCGGCCGCCTCCAGCATCCGGCCGCCACGGAAGCGCCGACCGTCGGATACCTGCAGAGCACGCCGGGCGGATCCGCTTCCGCCCCCACCGACGTACTCGTGGCGGGCACCGGCTTCGACGCGCACGCCCGCGTGAGCTTCGGGGACGTCCCCGCCACGAAGGTCACCGTGCTCTCGCCCGGCTTCCTGGTCGCCACCGCACCCGCCGGTGTCCCCCCGTCGCGGCTGACGGTGGTGACCCGCGGCGGAAGCGTCACCGCTTCCGCCCCCACGCAGCCCGCGGCGCGGGGCAGCGCCGCGCGGACCTGACCGCCCGCAGCTTTCGACACCCCGGATCCACCCACCCCATCGAAGGGACCGACAGATGAGCAACACCCCGGACCGGCCAGCCCCCTCGCGTCGCAGCGTTCTGGGGGTGGCGGGCGGCACTCTCGCGGCGGGCTTCGCGCTCGGCGGTCTCCGGCCGTTCACCGCTGCCGCCGCCACGCCCCGCCACCACGCCGGGCACGCCGGCCACGGAGCACACCTGGTGGCCGAAGCCGCCGCCACCGTGCTGCGTTACCCGGCGCCCGCGGCCGAGAACGTGATCATCCAGCAGGGGCTGCCGATCGGGAACGGCCGGATCGGCGCGCTGCTGACCGGCGACCCCGCGAACGACGTGCTCTACCTGACCGATGCCACCCTGTGGACCGGCGGGCTGAACGACAGCCTCCAGGGCGACGGCCAGTTCCCGTACGACGCCGACAACTTCGGCAGTTTCACGCTGCTGGCCAAGGCCACGCTCCAGCTGCCCGGCCATGACCTGTCCAAGGTCACCGGCTACCGCCGCACCCTCGATCTCAGCAACGGCCTCAGTACGGTCACCTACACGCTGGGCGGTGTCGACTACCGGCGCGAGGTGTACGCGAGCCACCCCGACGACGTCGTCGTCGTCCGCCTGACGCAGAGCGGCGGGGGCACGTACACGGGGTCGCTCACCCTCGGCGGGTGGCACGGCGAGACGACCACGGGTGACGCCGCCGGGAAGGCCGCGTCGTTCACCGGCAAGTTCGCCAACGGCCTGGCCTACGCGGCGACGGCGAGCGCCACGAGCGCGACCGGCACGGTGGCCGTGGACGGCGCCCGGGTCACCTTCACCGGCTGCGACGAGGTACTCGTCCTCCTCACCGGCGGCACGAACTACTCCCGCGACGCCTCCACCGGCCACAAGGACCCGGCGGCCGACCCGGGAGCCATCGCCGCGAGCAGGCTGCGGGCCGCCGCGAAGGCCGGTGGCCCCGCGCTGCTGCGCACGCATCTCGCCGACTACCAGCCGCTGTTCAACCGGATGACGGTCGACCTGGGTACCTCCACCGATGCGCAGCGCTCCCTCGACACCGCGGCCCGGCTCAGCGCGCTGGGCGCCACCGGCGCGCCCGCCGACCCGGAACTGGAGGCCGCCTACCTGCAGTTCGGCCGCTATCTGATGATCAGCGGCTCGCGCGACAGCGTGCCGCTCAACCTCCAGGGGCTGTGGATCGACCGCACGGACCCGGACTGGATGGGCGACTACCACACGGACATCAATGTCCAGATGAACTACTGGCTGGCCGACCGCGCGGGCCTGTCCGACTGTTTCGACGCGTTCCTCGACTACTGCGTCACCCAGGTGCCGTCCTGGACGGTGACCACGCAGAAGACGTTCAACGACCCGCGCAACGGGTTCCGCAACTCCAGCGGGAAGATCGCCGGCTGGACGACCGCCATCTCCACCAATGTCTACGGCGGCATGGGCTGGTGGTGGCACCCGGCCGGGAACGCCTGGCTGTGCAACTCGCTCTGGCAGCACTACGAGTACACCCAGGACCGCGAGGAACTCAAGAAGATCTACCCCCTGCTCAAGGGCGCCTGCGAGTTCTGGGAGGCGCGGCTGATCACCACGACCGTCACCGACCCGGACACCGGCGCCTCCCGCCAGGTCCTCATCGACGACAGCGACTGGTCGCCGGAGCAGGGCCCGACCGACGCCAAGGGCATCACCTACGCCCAGGAACTGGTCCGTGACCTCTTCGCGAGCTACCGCACCGCGGCCGGGCTGCTCTCCAAGGACGCCGCCTACGCGAAGACCATCGCCACTCTCCAGTCCCAGCTGTACATGCCGCAGGTCAGCCCGGAGACCGGCTGGCTGGAGGAGTGGATGACCCCGGCGAACCTCGGTGAGACGGCGCACCGCCACCTCTCGCCGCTGATCGGGCTGTTCCCCGGGGACCGGATCACCCCCCAGGACAGCCCGGCGGCGCTGGTCACCGGCGTACGCAATCTGCTCACGGCGCGCGGGATGGAGAGCTTCGGCTGGGGCTGCGCCTGGCGCGCGGCCAGCTGGGCGCGGCTCAAGGACGCGGACAAGGCGTACCAGCTGGTGCGTACGGTCATGAAGCCGTCCACCGGCGGCAGCAACGGCACCTCGCCGAACCTCTTCGACATGTACGACCTCGGCTCCCGGGCCACCCTCCAGATCGACGCGAACTTCGGCGCCCCGACCGCGATGATCGAGATGCTGGTCTACTCCCGGCCCGGGGTGGTCGAGCTGCTTCCCGCGCTGCCCGACGCCTGGGCCGCGGCGGGCCGGATCACCGGTGTCGGTGCCCGTGGCGGGATCACCGTGGATCTGCAGTGGAGCGCGGGGAAGGTCACCCAGGCCGTCCTGCGCAGTTCGGTGAGCACGACCACCGAGGTGCGGGCCGGGAGCTGGCACCGCACGGTCCAGCTGAAGGCGGGCCGGGAGGTCACGCTGCGGCCGTGACGTGTGCGGGACCGGCGGTGACCCGGTGCGCCGCCCTGAGGGAGGCGGTGCACCGGGCGGTACGGCGGCAACATATAATTGCGCTATGCATCTATCTCCGGTCCCCGACGAGCAGCGGATCGAGGACGCCGCCCGAGGGCTCCTGCGAGGCATCGGGCGGCTCTCCCAAGCGCTCTTCCGGTCCGGGGAGTTCGGGCTGCCGCGCAGCCATGTCGCCGTACTCGACGCCCTGGAGCCGGAGGCGCGCCGGGTCACCGGGATCGCCGCCTACACCGGCATCGCCCAGCCCCGGGTGACCGTCGTCCTCCAGGAGCTGGAGGAGCGCGGGCTCATCGAGCGGGAGCGCTGCTCCCGGGACCGGCGCGTCGTGGAGGCGTCGCTCACGCCCGCGGGCGCAGAGCTGCTGGAGCGGGCGCGGCAGCGGATGGCCGCCGCCCTCCTCGAAGGGCTGCGGTCATCCGCTGCCGTCGACGATCCGGAGCGGTCCGTGGGCCTGGCCCGGGATGCGGTGTCCACCCTTCTGCACGCCGTCGAACCGGAGGTCAGTTGACCACCTCAGCCACCGAAGCCCTGGACCCCGCCACCGGACAGGAGGCGGGCCGCCCACCCCGTACGGGAGGTGCCGTCGCACCCCGCCGGGTCGGCGGGCCGAGACGCTGGTGGGACGGGGTACTGGCAGCCGACCCCGGTCTGGGCCAACTGCAGGCCGGCTGGCGCTCGTTGGTCTCGATCACCACCGGCCTCGCGGTCGGGTACGGGATGTCCGTCCTGCTGACCCTGCCGGCCATGCTCGGCATGATGGTCGGCGGCATGATGGGGCTGATGAGCGCGTTCGCCATAGCCGAGAACACCCCGCTCCGGCTGACCCGCTCCATCCTGTGGATGCCGTTCCCCTACTCCGCCGTGCTGCCGCTCACCGCGTGGCTGCACGACGACCGTGCGCTGGAACTCACCCTGATGGTGGTGGCGCTCGCGCTGACCTTCTTCCTCGCGCGGTTCGGGTCGCTGGCGCTGCTCACCGGCATGATGCTCTTCAACTCCTTCATGGTCGGCGTGATGGCGGACATCCCGCTGAACCTGTGCGGGAAGCTCTTCGTCGTGGCCCTGGTGACCTCGGCGGCCGTCCTCGCCGCCCGGCTGCTGCTCTGCTGTCCGATGCCGCGGGAGGATCTGCTCCGTACCCAGCGCGCGTTCGTCGTCGAGGCCCGCAGGGTGGGCGACGCGGCCATCGCCGCGCTGGACCCCGACGCCGGCCCCGCCGCCCCGGACGCCGCGGTCAAGCGGATGCGGCGGAGCCTGCGCCGTCTCAACATCACCACCGTCACCATCGACGGCCGCCTCGCCCAGCCCGAGGTCGCCGCCGACCCGCACACCGCCGAACTGCTCCACCAGTACCTCTTCGACGCCGAACTCGCCCTGCAGGGCATCGGCCAGGCGGTGCAGCGGCTGGCCCGGCTGTCCGTCCCCCCGCATCTGCGCGAGGCGCTGGTCGTGGCACTGGTCGTCGCCCGCGACACCCCGCTCGGCCGGGCCGACGCGCTGCACCCGGCGGCCCGGCTCATCCAGCAGCAGGCCGGTGACGTCCTCGCCGATCCGGACTGCGGCCCCGAGGACGCCGAGGCCGCGGTACTGGCCCGTCGCGTCGGCCATCTGCTGGATTCACTCGCCGACGCCCTCGCGCACTGGCTCGACCTCGGCTGGAACGCGCCGCGGGCGCGGGCGAAGGTCCCCTTCCGGCCCACGGTCGCGCTGGAACAGAACCGCCCGGCCGGAACCGGCGCCGTCGCCCGGCGGATCGCGGCGGCCCAGGAACTGACGGGATGGCAACGAGTCGTCCCGTACGTACGGGTGCCGCTGCACGCGGCGGTGGCCTGCGCCATCGTCTGCCCGATCACCGACGCCATCGACCCCCGGCGCTTCTACTGGGGCCTGGTCGGCGTCATGATCACGCTGTTCGGCACCAACACCACGCACGAACGCCTGCGCAAGCTCGCCCACCGGATGGCCGGCACGGTGGCCGGCGCGGTGATCGGCATCTGGCTGCTCCGGCTGATCGGCCCCGGACACCTCTACTGGACGCTGCTGGTCATCGTGGCGGGGCTGACCCTCGGCGCCTGGGGCATGCAACGCCAGTACGCCTACTGGGTCGTGGGGCTCGTCACGGCTCTCGTCCAGCTGTACGGCATGTCCACCCCGTACAGCGGCATGGACCACCTGCTGGCCGAGCGTCTGCTGGACAACGGGCTCGGCATCCTCGTCGCCACCGCCTGCGCGGCGCTGATCTTCCCGCTCAGCACCCGGAAGATCGCCCAGGAGGCCGACCGGGGCTATGTCGCGGCGCTGGAGCACCTGGTGTCCCAGATCCAGCAGCGGTGGGCGGACCCGGAGGCCCCGGTCCGGCTGCGCGGCGCGGCCCGCGGGGTCGACGCGGCGCTGTTCCAGGTCCGCGGTGTGGCCCGGCCGCTGGTCCGGATGCCGCTGGGCGTACGGGGGCGTGGTGCCGAGAACCGGCTCGCGCTCCTCGCCACGGCCACCGCGCACGCGCGGGCGCTCGCCGCGGCGGCCGACGTCGACATCGACCTCGGGCCCCGGCTCACCGGTCACGCCGAACGGATCACCCGGACCTTCCTGGAGTCCCTGCACGCGCTCGACCGGCACTTCTCGACCGGTGAACCGGGCGGCACCTGGGTGCGGGTGAGCCCGCTGGTGCGGGAGCTCGAAGCGCAACTGCGGGCCCCGGCCGGGCCGCGCGCCGACCGGCTGCACACCGCGCTCAGGGAACTGGCGGCGCTGGACGAGGTGCTGGCGGGATTCGCCGAGGGCCTCGGGCTGCGGGCCGTCGCCGCGTCCGCCGACCGGCGGCCGGCACCCGCCGAAGTTCCCCGGGTACCGGCCGCCACGCCGCAGGAACGCCGTACCCAGGAGGTCCTGGCGGCCTGGGCGGTACACACCCGGCGGGCCGACGAGCGGAAGCCGGACCGGGCGCCGGAAGCCCGCGGACCGGGCGCGGCCGACGCCGCGCCCCCGGTGGCGACGGACACATTGGTCTCTTCGCCGGATGCCGGACCGGGCGCGGTGGCCATCGCGCGTACGGAGAACGCCGGACGGGAACGGACGCGCGGCGCAGGAGGTCCGGTCACGGTCAGCGGTTCCCTGCGGTGCCCGGACCACCCCGCCGACTGCGACGCGTGGATCACGGTGGTCGGCGCCCGCGGCAAGCGCCGGGCAGGGGTACGCGCGGTCGCCGGGCGCTACCGGATCACCGGTCTGGAGCCCGGCACCTACACGCTCATCGCCGCCGGTTCGTCGCACGCCCCGCGCGCCGAGTTCCTCACGGTGGAGCTCGCGGCGGGCGAGATGCACCACGACATCCTGCTGAAGTCCGCGTCACAGCAGTGAGCCCGGGTCCGGCGGGCCCGCGCCCGCCGGACCCGGTTCGTCAGTCCTGTGTCCGCGGTCCCTGGTCCGGCGCCGCGTGCCGGTCGCGGGCGGCGCCGACACCGATGACCGCCTGCGGCACCAGCAGCACGATGAGCAGCACCAGCGGCACCGTCCAGCTGTCGCTCACCTGGTGCACGGCGCCCAGGGCGAGCGGCCCGGCCGCGGCCAGCAGATAGCCGCAGCACTGCGCCATGCTCGACAGCTGGGCGGCGTGCCGGCCGTCCGGTGCCCGCTCCACGATGAACAGCATGGCCAGCGAGATGGCCGCGCCCTGGCCGAGCCCGAGCAGCACCATCCAGAGGTACGCCGCGCCCACCGGAGCGACGATCAGCCCGGCGAAACCGGCCACGGTCAGCACGGCGCCGACCGTGGCCAGCAGTCCGGGACGCACCCCGCGCGAGGCGAGGACCGGGGTGAAGAACGCCCCGGCGATCCCCAGCAAGCTGGAGAAGGAGAGCATCCACCCGGCGGTGCCCTCCGCCATTCCCGCACTGCTCAGAATGGTCGGCAGCCATGCGGCGGCGGCGTAGTACGAGAGGGACTGCAGGCCCATGTAGCCCGCGACCAGCCAGGCGACCGGGTGGCGCCAGAGCCCCCGGACCGGGTGCGCGGCGCCGCTCGCCTCGGCCGCGGTGGGGCGGCTGTGGCGCCGGAGCTGCGGGGCCCAGACGAGCACCGCCAGTACCGCCAGCAGCCCCCACAGGGCGAGCGTGGTGCGCCAGTCCAGGTGGGCGGCGTGCTCGACGGGAACGGTGATGCCGGCCGCCAGTGCGGCTCCGCCGAACAGCGACATCGAGTAGAGGCCCGTCATCAGGCCGACCCGGTCGGGGAAGTCGCGCTTGATGACTCCGGGCAGCAGGACGTTGGCGACGGCGATGCCCGCACCGACGATCACGGTGCCGCCGAGCAGCGCGGCCATCGACGGGATCAGCCGCAGCGCGGTTCCGGCGCAGATCAGCACCATGGTGCCGAGGAGGGCGGGTTCCATGCCGAACCTGCGTCCCAGCCGTGGTGCGAAGGGGGCCAGCAGTCCGAAGCAGAGCAGCGGCAGGGTGGTCAGCAGCCCGACGGCGGTGGCGGACATGCCGGTGTCGGTGCGGATGGTGTCGAGCAGCGGGGAGGCGGCGACCAGGGCCGGGCGCAGATTCAGGGCCAGGACGATCACGCCGAAGGCGAGGAGCCCGCCGGGCCGTACGCCGGAGGCCGGTGCGGACGGTATGCGCTCCTGCTGCCGGTGCGTCGCGGCCTGCTGCGTGCGGGCATTCTTCATGAGCCGGCTCCGGTGTTCTCGCCGGGCAGCGGATCCGCGTCCTGCAGGGTCCGTACGGAGGCGATGGTCTCGTTGATGTAGTTCTCGACACAGCCGATGGCCCGGTCGGCGTCGCCCGCTTCGATCGCGTCCACGAGGGCGGCGTGCGAGTCCAGTTGGAAGCGCGGCCCGTCCGGCAGCGGGGCATGGGCGACGGAGGTGACCGCGGCGCGCAGCCCCTCGGTGAGATGGCCGTACAGATCGGCGAGCATGCCGTTGTGCGCGGCGGCGACGACCGCCTGGTGGAAGGTGACGTCCGCGTCGACGAACCTCCCGGTATCGGGGTCCTGCCGGGCCTCGTCACGCCGGCGCAGGGCGGCACGCAGCGCGGTCACGTCCTCGGGGGTACGGCGTTCGGCCGCCAGCCGGGCGGCGTCGCGCTCCAGTCCGGCACGGACCTCCAGCGCCTCCAGATGGCTCGCCCGGCGCAGCCGCCGCAGCAGCGCGGCACCGAGATCGTCGGCGGCGCGTACATAGGTCCCGTCCCCCTGGCGCGGCTCCAGCATGCCGCTGTGGACGAGTGCGCGTACGGCCTCGCGCACGGTGTTGCGCCCGACACCGAGCAGTTCCACCAGGACCGGCTCGGCGGGAATCTTCGTACCGACCGGCCACTCCCGGGATTCGATCAGGGTCTGCAGCTGGTCGATCACCCGTCCGACCAGGCTGGAGCGCTCCGTCGCGCGCAGCGGCATGTCCACCTCCAGATTGAATAACTCCCATCAACCTAACATCCCATGTTTGAATCCATGGGTGTACGGGGTCGGGTGAAACAGGAAGGAAGGCAGCGGATGGCGAGCCGGACAGCCCCGAGGGCAACCCGGCGGGGCCGGTCCGCCCGCCCGCGCCGGACCCGGCCGGTCAGGCGGGTGTCAGTGGTCCGCCCCAGTCGGGCACCGCGCCCACGAGCTGGCACACCATGAGGTAGAGCGGGATCGGCGGCGTGTAGGGCAGGGAGTCCTCCGGCCAGTGGAGCAGGCGGGGACGTGACGCCGGGGCGTAGGCGCCGGGGGCGTAGCGCACCTGCGAAGGCCAGGCGAGTTCGAGGTCGGACCCGGCGGGGACGATCCACCACCACCAGTCGTCGTCGGCGAACACGCAGCCCGGGTTGGGAAGCCGCGCCAGCAGCCGGAATCCGTGGTGGTCGGGCACGCCCACCGCGTCGCAGCCGAGCGGGGTGGAGAGCGCCGGGACGCGCGCGAGCGCGTTCCTCAGCACGGCCGCCCCGCGTCGCGCTCCAGCTCCGCCCAGACCAGCCTGCCGGGGCCGTGCACCGCCTCGCGCACCCCCCAGGAGCTGCTCACGGCGTCGACCAGCAGCAGACCCCTGCCGTGCTCCCCCTCGGGGGTGCGGCAGAGCTGCGGACCGGCGGAGGCGTGCCCCTGGTCCTGTATCGCGATGCGCAACTGGCCGCCGTTGTCACGGAGTTCACAGGCGATGTGATCACCCGCCGTGTGCACGACCGCGTTGGTGACCAGTTCCGAGATGATCAACAGCGCGGTATCGCTGGCATCCTCGGAGAAGTCCCAGCAGGCGAGCCGATTCCGTGCCAGGCGACGGGCGCGGGCGACGGAGTCGGTACGTGCTGGTAATTCGAATGCGTAGCGCCGTACGTCACTCCCGGGGCACCGGTCGATGAGCTGGGGGATGAGCGCGGTGCCTGGAGCCACAGCCGAAATCCTCACGGTGGGGGGTACCGCGACTGCCGCGCCATCCCCCATGGGCGCACGCCAGTCGCGTGAACTGCTTCGCCCGTCTACTCTCCTCCGTATCGGACACCTTGGCAAGAGGCACTTTGAAATGTTCAGAGTGGCGTTTCATGGACGGGACGGGCATGGCAGACTGCTGGACAACTGCCCATGTGGAGGTCTCAGTTGAGTGAGCCGCGGTCCGCCCCGACCGTCGGCCAGGTCGTGCTCGGCAAGCGCCTGCAAGTACTGCGCGAGCAAGCCGACTTGAGTCGCGAACAGGCTGCCAAGGTACTCCGGGTCGCCCCGGCCACCATCCGTCGGATGGAGACCGCCGAGGTGGCGCTGAAGATCCCCTATGTGCAGTTACTGCTGAAGGCGTACGGGAACAACGAGGCCGAGACCGACGCGTTCGTCGAGCTCGCCGAAGAGGCCAACCAGCCCGGCTGGTGGCAGAGGTTCCACGGGATCCTGCCCGACTGGTTCAGCATGTACGTCAGCCTGGAGGGCGCCGCGGCGCTCATCAGGCAGTACGAGCCGCACTTCGTTCCCGGCCTGCTCCAGACGGAGGGGTACGCGCGCGCCGTCATGATGAGCGGCGCGGTCGGCGAGACCCGGCCGGAGGACATCGAGCGGCACGTCGCGCTGCGCATGGAGCGGCAGTCGCTGCTGACGCGGCCGGATGCTCCGACACTGTGGGTCGTGATGGACGAAACGGTGCTCCGGCGTCACGCGGGCGGCCCCGACGTCATGCGGGGGCAGGTCGACAAGCTGCTGCAGGTCGCCGAACTGCCTCATGTCACCCTGCAGATCGCGGAATTCGCGAGCGGACACCACCCGGGGACCTACGGCCCCTTCGTGCTGTTCCGGTTCGCCGTTCCCGAACTGCCCGACATGGTCTACAGCGAGTACCTGACCGGCGCCGTCTACCTCGACTCACGTCCGGAGGTGGCGGCCCACCTGGAGGTCATGGACCGCATGGCGGCTCAGGCCGCGACTGCACAACGCACGAAGGAGATCCTCAAGGATTTCCGCAAGGAGCTGTAATGGATCGCATATACAACGGCATGCCCGCCGCGGACCTCGGTGCCGAGGGCTGGCACAAGCCATGGAGCGGCGGCAACGGCGGCAACTGCGTGGAGGCCATGAAGCTGGCCGACGGCAGGGTCGCCGTACGCCAGTCGACCGACCCTGAAGGCCCCGCGCTCATCTACTCCACCGGCGAGATCGCCGCGTTCATCCAGGGGGCCAAGTCCGGCCAGGCCGACTTCCTCCTCACCTGACTACTGCACCTTTTGTCCGTATCGCCTTCCACTTCTGGAGCGTCACATGACCGGAGCAGAGCCCGCATCCGTCCACATCGACACCAGCAAGCCCCATCCCGCGCGGATGTACGACTGGTTCCTGGGCGGCAAGGACAACTACCCGGTCGATCAGGAGATGGCCGAGCAACTGCTCGCCCTGGATTCGCGGGGCAGGGAGATGGCGCGGGTCAACCGGGCGTTCATGCACCGCGCGACCCGCTGTCTCGCGGAGAGCGGCATGCGTCAGTTCCTGGACGTCGGCACCGGCATACCGACCGAGCCCAATCTCCACCAGATCGCCCAGCGGTCCGCGCCGGACGCCCGGATCGTCTACTGCGACAACGACCCGATCGTGCTGGCGCACGCCGCGGCGCTGCTGCACTCCTCCCCCGAGGGGGCGACCGACTACATCCAGGCGGACGCGCGTGAACCCGCCACCATCATCGAAGCGGCCGGGAAGATCCTCGACTTCGACCGGCCGATCGCGCTCTCCCTGGTGGCCCTGCTGCACTTCGTGGCCGACGAGGACGCGTACGACCTGGTGAACCGGCTGATGGAGCCGCTGGCGTCCGGCAGTTGTCTCGTGCTCTCGCACGTCACGGGGGACTTCGACCCGGAGGGTTCGGCGAAGGCCGCGGCGATGTACCGCGCCAGGGGCCTGACCCTGCGGCCCCGTTCGCGCGAGGAGACGGCCCGGTTCTTCGCGGACTTCGAGCTGATCGAGCCGGGGGTCTCGCTGGCCGCCGAGTGGCGGCCGGAGCTCGGTGAGCCCGTGCCGGTCGCGGGCGACGACCCGATCCCCGGTTGGGTGGGCGTCGCCCGCAAGCGCTGACCTGCCGGGCTTCCCGCAGCCTCAGAGGCCGTCCGGCACCTTCTCAGTGGCCCCGCGCCAGCCATTCCGGCAGGCTCGGGGCCTCCGCGCCGATCGTGGTGGAGTCACCGTGGCCGGTGCACACCACCGTGTCGCCGTCCAGTGCCAGCAGCCGGTCGCGGATGGACGCGACGATCGTCGGGTAGTCCGAGAACGAACGTCCCGTCGCGCCGGGCCCGCCCTGGAAGAGCGTGTCCCCGGTGAAGACGGTGGCCAGCTCGGGGGCGTACAGACAGACCGCACCCGGCGCGTGACCCGGTGTGTGCAGCACCGTCAGCCCGGTGCCCGCGACGGAGAGGGTCTGTCCGTCGGTGAGTTCACCGTCGGGGAGCCGGTCCGGGTGCGTCATCTTCCACAGCGGCAGATCGTCCGGGTGCAGCAGGATCGGTGCCCCGGTCGCGGCGGCGAGTGCGGGCGCCGCGTCGATGTGGTCGTTGTGCGCGTGCGTGCAGATGATGGCGCGCAGCGTACGGCCGCCGAGCGCGTCCTCGATGGCGGCGGCGTCGTGGGCGGCGTCGATGACGACCGCCTCCCGGTCGTCGCCGACGATCCAGACGTTGTTGTCGACGTCCCAGGTGCCGCCGTCGAGCGAGAAGGTCCCGGAGGTGACGAGACGGTCGATGCGGGCCGCCATCAGAACTCCACCACCGAGCGCAGCACATCGCCCTCGTGCATCCGCGCGAAGGCGTTCTCCACCTCGTCGAGCCGGATGGTCTCGGTGACGAAGGCGCCGAGGTCGATCCGGCCCTGCTGGTGCAGGTCGACGAGCATCGGGAAGTCACGGGACGGCAGGCAGTCCCCGTACCAGGAGGACTTGAGCGCGCCGCCGCGTCCGAAGACGTCGATGAGCGGGAGTTCCAGCCGCATCTCCGGCGTCGGGACGCCCACCAGGACGACCGTCCCCGCCAGGTCACGGGCGTAGAAGGCCTGCTGGTACGTCTCGGGGCGGCCGACCGCCTCGATCACGACGTCCGCGCCGAAGCCGCCGGTGAGTTCGCGGATCGCCTCGACCGGGTCCGTCGTACGGGAGTTGACGGTGTGCGTGGCCCCCATCTTCACGGCGGTCGCGAGCTTCTTGTCGTCGATGTCGACGGCGATGATCCGGGCCGCTCCGGCGAGCCGGGCGCCGACGACGGCCGCGTCACCGACGCCGCCGCAGCCGATGACCGCCACCGAGTCGCCGCGTCCGACCTGTCCGGTGTTGATGGCGGCGCCGATGCCGGCCATCACCCCGCAGCCGAGGAGCCCGGCGACGGCCGGGGACACGGCCGGGTCGACCTTGGTGCACTGGCCGGACGCGACGAGCGTCTTCTCGGCGAAGGCGCCGATGCCCAGCGCCGGGGTGAGCACCGTTCCGTCGGTGAGGGTCATCTTCTGCTTCGCGTTGTGCGTGTCGAAGCAGTACTGCGGCCGGCCGCGCAGACAGGCCCGGCACTGGCCGCACACCGCGCGCCAGTTGAGGATCACGAAGTCGCCGGGGGCCACGTCGGTGACGCCCGCGCCCACCGACTCGACGATCCCCGCCGCCTCGTGCCCGAGCAGGAACGGGAAGTCGTCGTTGATCCCGCCCTGCTGGTAGTGGAGGTCCGTGTGGCAGACGCCGCAGGCCTGGACCTTGACCACGGCCTCGCCGGGGCCCGGGTCCGGGACCAGGATCGTCTCCACGCGGAGAGGTTCGTTCTTGCCTGGGGCCACAACCCCTTGGACCTGCTGCGTCATGCCGTCAACAGCCTTCCGTGTCACCGAGCGGTATGTCGGTTCAGTCTCCCAGGCCCTGACGCTCCGCGGCGACGGCGGCGACCCGGCCGCGCACCAGGAACCAGCCGCCGACCAGCGCCGCGGCGATCAGCGGCAGGCACTCCACGGTCGTACGGCCCACTCCCCCGCCCCACCACATCAGGAACGCCACGACGACCAGGAAGCAGAGGGTGACGATCTGGGTGTACGGGGCCCACGGCAGCCGGTACGCCGGACGGCTGACCCGGCCCTCCCGCGAACGCTGCCAGAAGAGCAGCGAGCAGAGCATGACCATGCCCCAGGTGCCCAGGATGCCGATCGAGGCGAAGTTGAGGACGATCTCGAACGCCTTGCCGGGGACGAGGTAGTTGAGCACGACACCCAGCACACCGAAGCCCGCGGTGAGCAGGATGCCGCCGTAGGGCACCTGCCCCTTGTTCATCCGGCCGGTGAACCGGGGCGCGGACCCGGCGAGCGCCATCGAGCGCAGGATGCGGCCGGTGGAGTACAGGCCGGAGTTGAGGCTGGAGAGCGCGGCGGTCAGCACGACCAGGTTCATCACCCCGGCCGCCCCCGGTACGCCGATCTTGGCGAGCACGGTCACGAAGGGGCTCTCGCCGTCGGAGTACGCGGTGTACGGGAGCAGCAGCGCCAGGAGCACCACGGAGCCGACGTAGAAGATGCCGACCCGCCACATGATCGAGTTGATGGCCTTGGGGATGATCTTCGCGGGGTTCTCCGTCTCGCCCGCGGCCACGCCGCACAGTTCGACGGAGGCGTAGGCGAAGACGACGCCCTGGATGACCAGCAGCATCGGCATCATGCCCTTGGGGAAGATGCCCCCGTTGTCGCCGATGGTGGCGATCCCGGGGGTGTGCCCGTCGACCTGGTGCTGGGTGACCACCAGGTAGATGCCGATGCACATGAAGGCGACCAGCGCCGCGACCTTGATGATCGCGAACCAGAACTCCATCTCGCCGAAGTAGCGGACCGAGATGAGGTTGGCGGTGAGCACCACGGCCAGCGCGACCAGGGCGCAGACCCACTGCGGGACCGAGCTGAACATCGCCCAGAAGTGGGCGTAGGTCGCGGCGGCCGTGATGTCGGCGACCGCGGTGGTCGACCAGTTGAGGAAGTACAGCCAGCCCGCGGTGTAGGCACCCTTCTCGCCCATGAACTCACGGGCGTAGCTGACGAACGCGCCGGAGGACGGACGGTAGAGCACGAGCTCGCCGAGCGCCCGTACGACGAAGAAGGCGAACGCGCCGCAGATCGCGTAGGCGATGGCCAGCGAGGGGCCCGCGCCTGCCATCCGGCCGCCCGCGCCGAGGAAGAGACCGGTGCCGATGGCGCCACCGATGGCGATCATGTTGATGTGGCGGGACTTCAGGTCTTTGCTGTAGCCCTCGTCTCCGGCATCGACGTGCGGAGAGGGAACGACTGCTTCCGCGGTGATGGTGCGGTCACTCATGTGGTGCGTCGCCTTACGTGGGGGGACTGGACTGCCGGTGTGATGGGGGAGGACCGGCTGATCAGGGCGTCAGCGTAGAAGGGCCGTCCGTGGCCCGGGAACCGATTGCCGTCTTTTTCACAGAATGTTTGAAACCGCGCGCGGTCAGGGCGCCAGGACGTCGAGTTCCTTCAGGGCGCCGACCGCGATCTCTCTCGTGAGGTCCTCGGCGCGGTCCGCGTCGCCCTCCCGTACCGCCTCCGCGACCTGTACGTGCAGGGTCACCGCGGCGGGGTCGGGGTCGTCGAACATCACCTGGTGCTCGGTGCGTCCGGCGAGGACCTCGGCGACCACGTCACCGAGCCGCGCGAACATCTCGTTGCCCGAACCGTGCAGCACCAGGCGGTGGAAGGCGATGTCGTGGACGAGGTACGCGGGCAGCTGCTGGCCGCGGGAGGTGGCGACCATGCCGAGCGCCTGCTCGGTCAGGGCGGCGCACTGCTCCGGTGTGGCGTGCCGGGCGGCGAGCCCGGCCGCGACCGGTTCCACGGAGTACCGCAGGACGGTCAGCGAGCGGAGCTGGCGCGGCCGGTCGGCCCCGGCCAGCCGCCACCGGATGACCTGCGGGTCGTAGACGTTCCACTCCTCGGTGGGCCGGACGGTCACCCCGACCCGGCGCCGGGACTCCACGAGCCGCATCGACTCCAGGACGCGGACCGCCTCGCGGATCACCGTGCGGGAGACCTCGAAGCGCTGGGCGAGCTCGTCGGTCCGCAGCACGCTGCCCGGCGGGTACTCCCCCGAGGTGATCGAGGGACCGAGATTGCCCAGCACATGGGCGTGCAGCCCCGGGCCCTGATTGGTCATGGGCTCACCCTACGATGCGCATCGCGTTCACATTACGTATGACTTTTAGGTCACAACCTCTTGAATAAGTCGTACCTAATGGGTTTCAGTATCGCGACGGACCCATGTCGAAGAAGACGAGGCACCACCGATGAGCACCCCGAAAGTCGTCGTCCTGATGGGCGTGGCAGGGACCGGCAAGACCACGATCGGTCCGCTGCTCTCCGCCGCACTGGGCGTTCCGTACGCCGAGGGCGACGACTTCCACCCGCCGGCGAACATCGCCAAGATGGCCGCCGGCACACCCCTCCAGGACGCGGACCGGTGGCCCTGGCTCGATGCGATAGGCCAGTGGGCACACGGCCGGGCGGGGCTCGGCGGGGTGGTCAGCAGCTCGGCGCTCAAGCGTTCCTACCGGGACCGCCTGCGCGCCGAGGCGCCGGGCATCGTCTTCCTGCATCTGACCGGCGACCGCGCCCTGATCGAGGAGCGGATGGCGGAGCGCAAGGGCCACTTCATGCCCACCGCGCTCCTGGACTCGCAGTTCGCCGCGCTCCAGCCGCTGGAGCCGGACGAGACCGGCGTCGCCGTCGACATCTCAGGCACGCCTGAGGACATCACCGAGCGGGCCGTGGCAGCGCTGCGCCGCCTCGGTCAGTAGCACCCTCTACCCACCGTACGAACTCGAAGGAATCCACGTGTCCAGTCTCAGCGTCGAGATGCTGGCAGCGGACGTAGCGCCGATATCCTCGGCCGGTCACGCCCAGTTGGGGATAGCCGTCCTCGCGGGCATCGCCGTCATCGTTCTGCTCATCACGAAGTTCAAGCTCCACGCGTTCCTGTCGCTGACCATCGGCTCGCTCGTGCTGGGAGCGGTCGCGGGCGCCCCGCTCGACAAGGTCATCCTCAGCTTCACCGGGGGGCTCGGCTCCACGACCGCGAGCGTCGGTGTGCTGATCGCGCTCGGTGCCATCCTCGGCAAGCTCCTCGCGGACTCCGGCGGCGCCGACCAGATCGTCGACACCATCCTCGCGAAGGCGAGCAGGCGCAGCATGCCCTGGGCGATGGTGCTCATCGCGGCCATAGTCGGTCTGCCGCTCTTCTTCGAGATCGGCATCGTGCTGCTGATCCCGGTGGTGCTGCTGGTCGCCAAGCGTGGCAACTTCTCCCTGATGCGCATCGGCATCCCGGCGCTGGCCGGTCTGTCCGTGATGCACGGCCTCATTCCGCCGCACCCCGGCCCGCTGGTGGCCGTGGACGCCGTGCACGCCAACCTGGGTCTCACGCTCGCACTCGGGGTGGTCGTCGCCATCCCGACCGTGATCATCGCGGGTCCGGTGTTCTCCCGCTACGCGGCCCGCTGGGTCGACATCCAGGTGCCGGACGGCATGGTTCCCGAGCGCCCCTCGGCCGACGTCAAGAAGCTGCCGAGCTTCGGCGCCACGGTGTGCACCGTGCTGCTGCCCGTCGTCCTGATGCTCGCCAAGGCGCTCGTCGACATCGTGATCGACGACCCCGCGAACACCGTCCAGCGCGTCTTCGACGTCGCCGGTTCGCCGCTGATCGCCCTGCTGGCCGCGGTGCTCGTGGCCATGTTCACGCTGGGCCGCGCGGCCGGATTCACCCGGGACCGGCTCTCGACGACCGTCGAGAAGTCGCTCGCCCCGATCGCCGGTGTGGTGCTGATCGTGGGCGCGGGCGGTGGGTTCAAGCAGACCCTGATCGACTCCGGTGTGGGGCAGATGGTCCTGGACATCTCCAAGGACTGGTCGATCCCGGCGCTGCTGCTGGCCTGGCTGATCGCCGTGGTGATCCGCCTGGCGACCGGCTCCGCGACGGTCGCGACCGTCTCCGCCGCGGGGCTGATCGCCCCGCTCGCCGCCGACATGTCCAGCGCGCACGTGTCGCTGCTGGTGCTCGCGATCGGTGCGGGTTCGCTCTTCTTCAGCCATGTCAACGATGCGGGCTTCTGGCTGGTGAAGGAGTACTTCGGCATGGACGTCGGCCAGACGGTCAAGACCTGGTCGGTGATGGAGACCCTCATCTCGGTGGTCTCGCTGATCTTCGTCCTGCTGCTTTCGATCGTCATCTAGCGCGGAGCGCGACACCCCGTACGCCTGCCGCACTCCGGAGGAAAGACACGTCATGGCACATCCACTGTTCGAGATCAGCGGCCGTACCGCCCTGGTCACCGGGTCGAGCCGGGGCATCGGCCACGCACTCGCCCGTGGGCTGCTCGAAGCGGGCTGCACCGTGGTGATCAACGGCCGGGACGAGGACCGGCTGAAGGCCGCGGCAGAGGAGCTCTCGGACACCGGGGGCACGGTGCTCACCGCCGCCTTCGACGTCACCGACGGCCCCTCGGTCGCGGCCGGGATCGCCGGGATCGAGGAGCAGGCCGGACCGCTCGACATCCTGGTCAACAACGCGGGCATGCAACTGCGCGCACCCCTGCTGGAGTTCACCGACTCCGACTGGCACCGCATCGTGGACACCAACCTCACCAGCGCCTTCCTGGTGGGCCGCGAGGCGGCCCGGCGGATGACGGAGCGCGGCTACGGAAAGATCATCAACGTCTGCTCGCTGCAGAGCGAGGTGGTCCGCCCCGGTATCGCGCCGTACGCCGCCACCAAGGGCGCGCTGAAGATGCTCACCAAGGGCATGTGCGCCGACTGGGGCCCGTACGGCATCCAGGTCAACGGTCTCGGCCCCGGCTACATCGAGACCGAGCTGACCCGGCCGCTGGTCGACGACGAGGAGTTCAGCTCCTGGGTGCGCGGCCGGACCCCGGCGGGGCGCTGGGGACGGACCGAGGACCTGGTGGGCGGGGTGCTCTACCTGGCCTCCCCGGCCGCGGACTTCGTCAGCGGCCAGATCCTGTACGTCGACGGCGGAATGACGAGTGTGCTGTGATGCGCGGATGTGTGATCCACGGGGCCGGTGACCTCCGGGTCGACGAGCTGCCCGAGCCGGTGGCCGGACCCGGCCAGGCGGTCGTCGCGGTGCGGTACGGCGGGGTGTGCGGCTCCGATCTGCACTACTGGCGCCACGGCGGCGTCGGTGACTTCCTGCTCCGCGAGCCGATGGTGCTCGGTCACGAGGTCGTCGGCACCGTGGTCGCGTACGGCGAGGGCGTCCCGGCGGTCGGGAGCCCCGCGGTCGGTACGGCCGTCGCCGTGCACCCGGCGACCCCGTGCGGGGCGTGCCCCGAGTGCCTGGACGGCCGGGCCCATGTCTGCCGGGACACCCGCTACCTGGGCAGCGCGGCCCGCATGCCGCATGTGCAGGGCGGGTTCGCGGCCCTGGTCGTGGTGCCCGCGGACCAGTTGCGGGCGCTGCCCGACGGTCTCGGACTGCGCAGGGCCGTACTGGCCGAGCCGCTGTCGGTGGCGCTGCACGCGGTGCGCCGGGCGGGGTCGGTCGAGGGCAAACACGTCCTGGTCACCGGCGCCGGGCCGATCGGCTGCCTGGTGGTCGCGGCGCTGAAGGCCGCCGGTGCGGCGGCCGTCACGGTCACCGATCTCCTGCCGCGCGCCCTGGAGTTCGCCGCCGCCGCGGGCGCGACGACCCTGGTGCGGGCCGACGATCCGGCCGATCCCGGCTGGCCCGACGAGGTGGACACGGCGATCGAGGCGTCCGGGGTGGCGGCCGGTCTGGACACCTGTCTGCGGCGGGTGCGGCGGGGCGGCACCGTCGTACAGCTGGGGATGCTCCCGCCGGGGATGAGCCCGTTCGCCGGGAACCTGGTGGTGAGCCGGGAGATCGAGCTCCGCGGGGCGTTCCGCTTCGACACGGAGTTCGACGAGGCGATCGCGCTGCTGGCGCGGGAGGCGTCGTTCGACGCGCTGGTGAGTGCGGTCGTTCCGGTGGAGCAGGCGGCGGAGGCGTTCGCGCTCGCGGCGGACCGCAGCCGGTCGTGCAAGGTGCTGGTGGACTTCGGAGCCTGAGGAGGCCCCGAAGGGTTCGAGAACGGGGTTCGAGGACGTACGCGCGACTGCCGGAAGCCGGCGGTCGCGCGTACGTCGTGCGTCAGCCGCCGGTCAGACGTGGGCGGCTTCCGCCTCCGCCACCTTGTCGAGCTGGAACGCCTCGTTGCCGAGCCCGATGCGGGCGTGCACCTCCGGCTTCCGCGAGCGGAGCACCAGGCCGTAGACAAGACCTCCGGCCAGCGCCAGGCCGATGATGGCGGGGAGCAGCCAGCTCAGTACGGAACCGGGACCGGCACTGACCAGTACGTCGAAGTCCTTGACCGTCATGAACGCGATGGCCAGCAGGGCCAGGCAGGCCAGCCCGGCGGCCACCAGCCGCCAGATCTGCGCTCCGGCCGCGCCGCGCTGCACGAAGAAGGCGATGACGGCGACGGAGGCGGCGGCCATCAGCAGGATGATGCCGAGCGCGCCGATGTTCCCCATCCAGGTGAAGAGATGCAGGACGGGAGCCGTCGGGTCACCGGTGGGCTTGCTGTCGGTCACCGCGAAGGCGATGACGACGACCAGGGAGATCACGGTCTGCAGCAGGGAACCGATGCCGGGTGCGCCGCTGCTCTTGTTCGTACGGCCGAAGGTGGCGGGCAGCAGGCCCTCGCGGCCCATCGCGAACGCGTAGCGGGCGACCACGTTGTGGAAGCTGAGCATCGCGGCGAACATTCCGGTGACGAAGAGCACGTGCAGGACGTCGGTGAAGGACTTGCCCAGTGTTCCCTCGCTGAGGCCGAAGAGGAGCCCGGGGCCGAGCTTCCCGGCCTGGGAGGCGATCGTCGACGGTCCCGCGGCGACGGTCAGCGCCCAGGAGCTGACGGCGAAGAAGAGCGCGACGAACCCGACGGCGAGGAACATCACCCGGCGCACGACGACCTGCGGGCGGCTGGTCTCCTCGGCGTACACCGGCGCCTGTTCGAAGCCGACGAACGCCGCGATGCAGAAGCAGAGCGCGGTGCCGAAGCCCGCACCGGTCAGGGTGTCAGGGTTGAAGGCGTGCAGCGAGAGGCCTTCCTTCGCCGGGTTCGCGACGGCGGCCACATCGAAGATCACCACGAGCGCGCACTCGATGAGCAGCAGGACGCCGAGCACCTTGGCATTGAGGTCGATCTTCAGCCAGGACAGCACACCGACGATCAGGACGGCCGCCAACGCCGGTACCCACCAGACCAGTTCGATGTCCAGGTAGGTGGAGAAGAGGCCGGACACCTCGAAGCCGAAGATGCCGTAGATGCCGACCTGCATGGCGCTGTAGGCGACCAGGGCGACGAAGGAGGCGCCGGCCCCCGCGGTGGCGCCGAGGCCGCGGGCGATGTACGCGTAGAACGCTCCGGCGTTGTGGACGTGCCTGCTCATCTCCGCGTACCCGACGCTGAAGAGCGCCAGCACGACGGCCAGGATGACGTAGATCAGCGGCTGGCCGACGATCCCCATCAGCCCGAAGATCGTGGGCATGACACCTGCGACCACCATCAGGGGGGCGCTCGCCGCGAGTACGGAGAGCAGCAGCCCCGCCGTCCCCAGCCGGCCGGCCCGCAGTGCCTGGTCCTGGCCCTTGAACGTTCTGATCTCGTTGATCTCGCTCGTGCTCGAACTGCCCGACGGCATGGCGGGTCGGTCCTTTCGGTGAGGAGTTACACGGTGCCGAGCGCGGCGCCGCGCGCGGCCTTGAATGCCCGGTACGGGTCCCGGTCCGGGTAGGACCAGGGAGCTGCGGTGACATGCTCACCGATGCGGTGGAAGAGCGCGGCGGCCTCGGCCGGACGGCCCTCGCAGAACTTCGCGTGAGCCAGGAAGTTGAGGTCGATGCGGTTGCGCGGATGGTCCTCCCGCTCCCACTCCAGCCACCAGTCGAAGGCGGCCTTCATCACCTGGCGGGCGCGGCGGCCCGTCCAGTGCGTGGAGAGCGCGGGGTCGTCCGGCTCGCTCCCGGCGGTGGCGAGGACCCGGTAGCGCTCGGCGTGGGCGACCACCGGCAGTACCGCGAGCGGCGAGTCGGCGGGGGCCTGTTCGGCGGCCCAGGCCGCGAAGTCGTACACCTCGTGGAGCGGGTCCTGGCCCGCGTCCGGGTGGCGTTCCGCGAGCCGCGCCGCCATCAGATGGTGGGCGTGGTGGTGCTCGGGGTGGCGCGAACGGACCTCGTCGAAGAGCCGGCTGACCTCCTCCTCGGTGCCGCGGGAGCGGGCGAGGATCAGCAGGCCGAGCCAGGGAGTCGGGTCCGAGGGCGCCATCCGGGCAGCGGCGCGGCACGCCTCACGGGCCTGGTCCTCCGGATCCTTGCCGCGCAGCGCGCGCAGGACCGTGGCACAGGCCAGCAGGGTCGCGGCGTCCGCGCTCTCCGGCTCGGCGAGCAGCCAGTCCCGCGCCCACGCGGCCGATCCGGAGCCCTCTGCGAGCACGACGAGCCGGTGACCGCGGCGGTCCCAGTCGTCGGCGGTGGCGGCCAGCAGCGAGCTGACTCTGACCCAGCGCCCCTGCGCCAACTGCGTCCGTACTTCGGAGAGTTCGACGTCGTCGAGAGCCGGGTCGGCGAGCGGGCCGCCCCGTCTTCGGGAGCGGCCGAGGAGAGGGGGCATCCGCGGGGTTCCTCAAGGGCGCCGGGGGCAATGATCACGCACAGCAAAGCGGTAGTGACGGCTCCCCGTCAAGGCCGGACGGTCCGCACGGCGCCCTCAACTCCCCTTGCACCGCCTAGTTTTACCGGGTGCGTAGGCTGGCCGGATGACGAACCGTGAACCTCTGAAGCCGTATCTGCTCGCGTTTCCCGGCCCGCTGCGCGACCAGCTGGTGCAGGCCGTTCTCCGCGGCGAAAAGGTCTCGACCAGCGGGCTTCTCGCCGAGTTCGAAGCCGAGAAGGAGGAACTCCCGCCCGTCGGCGAGCGTTCGGCCCTGATCGATTCGGACGGGCGCGAGGTCGCGGTGATCGAGGTGACGGAGGTTCGGGTACTGCGGCTGGGGGATGTCGACCTTCAGCACGCGCTGGACGAGGGTGAGGGGTACACATCGGTCGCGGAATGGCGCGCGGGGCACGAGCGGTACTGGAACGGGGAGGAGATGCGGGAGGCGCTGGGCGACGAGGACTTCACGGTCGACGACGAGACGATGATCGTCGCCGAGAGGTTCCGGGTCGTCGAGCGGCTGTAGGGCCTGTCCTCGAACTGCCGCCCGCCGCCCGCCCGGGAAGCGTCCGGTTCGAACCACCTGGTCCGGCGCCCGGCCCACCCGGCCCGCCCGGCCCGGACGAAGGACCCTAATCCACCGCTTGGGCCGCCGCCCGGCCCGCCGTACGCCCGGAGAAGATGCACCCGCCGAGGAACGTCCCCTCCAGCGACCGGTACCCGTGCACCCCGCCACCCCCGAAGCCCGCCGCCTCGCCCGCCGCGTACAGCCCCGGGACGGGGTTCCCCCTGGGCGAACCGGAGTCCGGCGCCGGGTCGCCGCCCTCGGCGAGGACCCGCGCGGAGAGATCGGTCTCCAGACCGCCCAGCGACTTGCGGGTCAGGATGTGCAGTTTCACCGCGATCAGCGGGCCCGCCGCCGGGTCCAGGATCCGGTGCGGGGCCGCCGTCCGGATGAGCTTGTCCCCGAGGTAGTTGCGGGCGCCGCGGATCGACATCACCTGGAGGTCCTTGGTGAAGGGGTTGTCGATCTCCCGGTCGCGGGCGACGATCTCGCGGCGCAGTTCCGCCTCGTCGATCAGCGGCTCCTCGGTGAGCGCGTTCATTCCGCGCACCAGCGAGGCCAGATCCTTCTCGACGACGAAGTCCGCGCCGTTGTCCATGAACGCCTTCACCGGCGCCGGAACGTCGGCGCGCGCCCGCCCGATCACGCCCCGGACCGACTTTCCCGTCAGGTCCGGGTTCTGTTCCGAGCCCGACAGCGCGAACTCCTTGCCGATGATGCGCTGATCGAGGACGAACCAGGTGTAGTCGTACCCGGACTTCATGATGTGGTCGAGGGTGCCGAGGGTGTCGAAGCCGGGGAAGAGCGGCACGGGCAGCCGTTTGCCGCGCGCGTCGAACCAGAGCGACGAAGGGCCCGGCAGGATGCGGATGGCGTGCTTCGCCCAGATCGGGTTCCAGTTCTGGATGCCTTCGGTGTAGTGCCACATCCGGTCACTGTTGATCTGATGCGCGCCCGCCGCTTCCGCGACGCCCAGCATCAGCCCGTCCACGTGCGCGGGGACGCCGGAGAGCAGATGGGCGGGCGGGGTTCCCAGGCGCTCCGGCCACTGGGCCCGGACGAGATCGTGGTTGCCGCCGATGCCGCCGGAGGTGACGATCACCGCCTGCGCCTTGAGGGAGAACTCCCCGGCGACCTCACGGCTGCTGGCGGTGCCCCGCTCGGCGCCGCTCGGCGCCAGTACCTCGCCCGTCACGGTGTCCACGGCGCCACCGCTGCGGGAGAGCCCCGTGACCCGGTGGCGGAACCGCAGCTGCACCAGCCCGCGCGCGACACCCGCCCGCACCCGCCGCTCGAAGGGCGCGACGACGCCCGGACCGGTGCCCCAGGTGATGTGGAAGCGGGGTACGGAGTTGCCGTGCCCGGTGGCGTCGTACCCGCCGCGCTCCGCCCAGCCGACGACCGGGAAGAACCGCATCCCCTGCGCGTGCAGCCAGGCCCGCTTCTCGCCCGACGCGAAGTCGACGTACGCCTCGGCCCACCGGCGCGGCCAGTGGTCCTCCGGGCGGTCGAAACCGGCCGTACCCAGCCAGTCCTGCATCGCCAGCGCGTGGCTGTCCTTGATCCGGAAGCGCCGCTGTTCCGGCGAGTCGACGAAGAAGAGTCCGCCGAAGGACCAGTGCGCCTGACCGCCGATCGACTGCTCGGGCTCCTGGTCGACGAGGATCACCTTCTTCCCCGCGTCGACCAGCTCGGCGGTGGCCACCAGGCCCGCGAGCCCGGCCCCGATCACGATCACGTCAGCGTCGTCCGCCATGGGCTCCGTCCCCTGCCAGGTTACTTGTCGGTCACATCTTCAGTTCGTACCGATGCCGCGTCAACCGTCCCGTTCGGTTCACTCGACGGGTGCGGGTACCCGCACAGGCGTTATCGTCGCGTGGAACCCGCCCCTTCTGGCCGGTCTTGAGGTAGATCACGTGTCGGTACTGGTCCTCGCGCTCTCGGTGAGTGCGGCCTGCTGTCTCGGCTTCGGTTTCGTGCTCCAGCAGAACGCCGCCCAGCACGCCCCGCTGGGCGACTTCCTCTCCCTGCGACTGCTGCTCGACCTCGTGCGGGTGCCGCGCTGGCTCGGCGGCATCGCGCTGATGGTGTGCGGGATGGTGCTGGGCGCGCTCGCGCTCGGTCATGGCGAGATCTCACTGGTCGAGCCGCTGCTCGCGACGAACCTGCTCTTCGCCATGGCGCTGTCGCGCCGCCAGACCGGACAGCCACTGGGCCGACAGGGCTGGGGCGGCCTCGCACTGCTCGCGGGCGGCGTCGCCACCTTCATCCTGGCGGGCCAGCCGCATCCCGGCGCGGCCTCGGTGAATCCGCTGCGGCACTGGCTGATCATCGGCGTGGTCGCGGGTACGGCGCTGCTCGTCACGGTCTGCGCCAAGCGCACCAGGCTGAGCATCGGCCCCGCGCTCCTCGCGCTCGCGGCCGGTCTGCTGTACGGACTCCAGGACGCCCTGACCCGGGTCAGCGGGCAGGTGCTGGGGCACAGCGGCTTGGCGGGGCTCGCCGCCACGTGGCAGCCGTACGTCGTGGTGGTGATCGGGGTGAGCGGTCTGGTCCTCGTGCAGAGCGCCTTCGAGACGGCGCCGCTGCGGATGTCCCTCCCGGCGCTGACGGCCGCGCAGCCGCTCGCGGGCATCGTCTGCGGCGTCGGCTTCCTGGGGGACCAACTGCGCACCGACACCGGGGCCCTGGCCTGGGAGGCGGCGGGTCTGGCGGCGGTCGTGCTGGGGATCGTACTGCTGGGACGACATCCGGCGATGCCGCCGGGGACGGCGCGAGCGACCCGCGAGAAGATGGCCGCATGACCGCTCCGACCCCCGGCACCCCACGCTCCCCGGCCTCCCCCGACGTCCCGGATTCTGCGGATTCCCCGGCTTCTACGGCTTCTACGGCTTCCCCGGCCGACGAGATGCTCGATGTCGTCGACGCGTCCGACCAGGTGATCGGCCGGGCGCGCCGGGGCGAGGTGTACGCGAAGGGGCTGCTGCACCGCTGCGTCTTCGTGCTCGCCCGCGACGCCGAGGACCGGATCTTCGTCCACCGGCGCACCCCGGTGAAGCTGGTCTTCCCCTCGCTGTACGACATGTTCGTCGGCGGCGTGGTCGGCTCCGGCGAGTCCTACGACGCCGCCGCGCTGCGGGAGGCCGAGGAGGAGCTGGGTGTCCCGGGACTGCCCGCGCCCGTACCGCTGTTCACGTTCCTGTACGAGGGCGCGGGGCAGGGCTGGTGGTCCAGGGTGTACGAGGTGCGCTGCGAACTGCCGGTGAACCCGCAGGTGGAGGAGGTCGCCTGGCACGACTTCCTCACCCCCGGCGAACTGGAGCGGCGCCTCACCGAGTGGGAGTGGGTGCCGGACGGGCTCGCCGCGTACCGCAGGCTGACCGCGCGCCGGCCGCTGTAGTCGGTGAGGCGGGCGATCACCGCCGGACGCTACCGCCCGGCGGTGATCGACTTGCTAGTGCCGTTCCCGGCAAGCTTTGCCCCGTCGCGGCACTAGAGCGGCGCGTCGATCGGCGGTACGGGATCCCAGGCGACGGTGACCACGATCTTGCCCCGGGTGTGCCGTTCCGCGCACAGCCGCTGCGCCTCCGCGGCCTGTTCCAGCGGCAGGACCCGGTCCACGTGGACGGAGACGACCCCCTGGTCGGCCAGCTCACCGAGCACGTGCAGATCGAGCGCGTCGGGCCGTACGTAGACATAGCGGCCACCGAGCTCGATGACCTCGCCGTCGACGATGGACGCGAGCCGCCCCTCGGGGGCGAGGAGATTCGCCGACATCTTCAGGGTGTCACCGCCGACGGTGTCGAAGACCGCGTCGACGCCCTCGGGGGCCAGCGCCCTGACGCGGTCGGCGAGCCCGTCCCCGTACGCCACCGGCTCCGCACCCAGCGCCCGCAGATGGGCGTGGTTGCGTTCGCTCGCGGTACCGATGACCCGCGCACCGGAGTGCAGGGCGAGCTGGACGGCCATCGAGCCGACCCCGCCCGCCGCCGCGTGGACGAGAACCGTGTCGTCGGAGCGGATCTCCAGCGCCCTGAGCACCTGGTACGCGGTGAGTCCGGCCAGCGGCAGTCCGGCGGCCTCCTCGAAGCTCAGCCGCAGCGGCTTGCGGGCGAGCGTACGGACCGGCGCGGCCACGTACTCGGCGAAGGTGCCGCGCGAGAGGAAGTCCTCGCGTACGTACCCCATCACCTCGTCGCCCACCGCGAACTCCGTCACCGCGGCACCCGGCTGCACGACGACCCCGGAGACGTCCCAGCCGGGCACGACCGGGAAGACCACGTCCAGGGCGCTGTCGAGGTGGCCCTCGCGGGCGAGCACATCGACGGGGTTGACGGCCGCGGCCCGCACCTTCACCAGGACGGAGTCGGGCCCCAGCTTGGGGTCGGGCCGGTCGCCGTACTGCAGGACCTCGGGGCCGCCGTAACGGCTGTAGCTGATCGCCTTCATACCTACGAGCCTCTGGCCGGGCCTGTCCTCGCGCAACCGGGACGGCAGCGGGGACAGCAGCGGGACCGCAACCGGGTCGGCGGCCATCGGAACCGGGACGTCCACGGACCGGTTTTCCCCCCGGGTCCCTCCGACCGGCGAAGTGTCGTGCCAGACTCCGCGAGCCCGGCCTGATCTCCACGACGAAAGACCCTGGGGGCCTGCATGACCGCCACCGATCCGTACACCGTCCGGCTCGCGCCGGGCGTCCACGCCTACGTCCAGCCGGACGGCGGCTGGTGCCTGAACAACGCGGGGTTCGTCACCGACGGCGACTCCAC
The DNA here is from genome assembly GCF_036241575.1 of Streptomyces sp. NBC_01267. Taxonomy (NCBI): domain Bacteria; kingdom Bacillati; phylum Actinomycetota; class Actinomycetes; order Kitasatosporales; family Streptomycetaceae; genus Streptomyces; species Streptomyces sp. NBC_01267. Next base: position 1,386,845 of record NZ_CP108455.1, read on the forward strand.
CCTCCTCGTCGACACGGCGGCGACGCTGCCGCGGGCGCACGCGCTGCGCGCGGCCGTGCTCGCGGCCGGGGCGCCGCTCCCCCGTACCGTCGTCAACACCCACCATCACGGGGACCACACCTACGGCAACAGTGTCTTCCGGCCGGACGCCGTGCTGATCGGGCACGACGCCTGCCGCAGTGAAGTGCTCGCCGCCGGGCGCCAGTTGCACGTGGTGTGGCCGGGGACCGATTTCGGCGAGGTCGAGATCACCCCGCCCGAGCTGACCTACGGCGACCGGCTGACCGTCCAGGTGGGCGGGGTCGAGGTCCGGCTGATCCATCCGGGGGTGGCGCACACCATCGGGGACACGATCGTGCACCTTCCCGGGCAGCGGATCGTCTTCACCGGCGACCTGATCTTCCAGGGCGGCACGCCGTTCCTCGCGATGGGCTCGGTCAGCGGTTCGCTGCGCGCCCTGGACGTGCTGCGCGGTCTCGGCGCGGAGACGGTCGTCCCCGGCCACGGCCCGGTCACCGATCCGTCCGCCTTCGACGCGACGGAGCGGTATCTGCGTTTCGTCTCCGGGATCGCCGAGGAGGGACACGCCAAGGGGATCAGCCCGCTGGAGACCGCCCGGCAGACGGATCTGGGGGAGTTCGCGGGGCTGCGGGAGCGCGAGCGACTGGTCGCGAATCTGCACCGCGCCTACGCCGAGCTGGACGGACTGCCCGAGGGTTCGCCGCTCGACCCGCTGCTCGTCTTCGGTGACATGACGGCGATGAACGGCGGTGTGCCGGTGGCCTGCCACGCATAGGACCGACCCGGGGGTGGACGACATACCGACTGGTCGGCATGATGGGGCGGGACGGTTCGGCGAACGGTCGCGCGGGCCGTTCCGCCCCTACGCACGGAGGTGCACCATGAGCACAGTCCACCCACCAGGAATCGACCCCGAGGCGCTGCGCGGTCACCTCGACCGCGAGCGGCCCGGACTGGTGCGCGGACCGCTCAGTGCCCGGCTGATCGAGGGCGGCCGGTCCAATCTGACCTATGCGGTCACGGACGGTTCCGGCCGCTGGGTGGTGCGCAGGCCGCCGCTGGGGCACGTACTGGCCACCGCCCACGACATGCGGCGCGAGCACCGGGTGATCAGCGCGCTGCACCCGACCGGTGTGCCGGTGCCCGAGCCGGTGCTGCTGTGCGAGGACGAGTCGGTCATCGGATCGCCGTTCTACGTCATGGAGTTCGTCGAAGGAACCCCGTACCGCAGCGCCGACCAGCTCGCCCCCCTCGGCGCCGAGCGCACCCGGGCGGCGGTCCTCGGACTGGTCGACACGCTCGTCGATCTGCACGCCGTCGATCCCCGGGCCGTGGGCCTGGGCGACTTCGGCCGCCCCGACGGCTTCCTCGACCGGCAGCTGCGCCGCTGGGGCAAGCAGCTCGACGCCTCGCGCAACCGTGAACTCGCGGGCATCGACGAGCTGCACGCCGCGCTCGGACGCGACCTGCCGCGCTCCCCCGCCCCCACCGTGGTGCACGGCGACTACCGGCTGGACAACGTCCTGCTCGGTGACGACGACCGGATCAACGCGATCCTGGACTGGGAGATGTCGACGCTCGGCGATCCGCTCACCGACCTCGGCCTGCTGGTGATGTACAGCTCCGACCTGGGCATCCCGGATTCCCCCGTCTCCACCACGAGTGGCGCCCCCGGCCACCCCTCCCCCGCCGAGCTCGTCGAGCGCTACGCGGCCCGCTCCGGCCGGGACACCTCCGCCATCGCCTGGTACACGGCGTTCGCCTGGTTCAAGCTCGCCGTGATCCTGGAGGGCATCCACTACCGGTACACCCTCGGGCAGACCGTCGGCGCCGGCTTCGACCGGATCGGCGACCTGGTCCCGGCCTTCATCCAGCACGGCCTCATCACCCTCCAGGAAGGCTGAACACCCCATGGACTTCGCATTCGACGCGCGCACCGAAGAGCTGCGCGCCAGGCTCCTCGCCTTCATGGACGAGCACGTCCTGCCCGCCGAGGCCGTCGCCCACGAGCAGCGGCAGCTCCTCACGTCGCCCTGGGACACCCCGGCCGTGGTGGAGGAGTTGAAGGCGGAGGCGCGCAGGCAGGGCCTGTGGAACCTCTTCCTGCCGGACGAGCGGTACGGCGCGGGGCTCACCAACCTCCAGTACGCCCCGCTCGCCGAAATCACCGGCCGCTCCCCGCACTTGGCGCCCACCGCGCTGAACTGCGCGGCCCCCGACACCGGCAACATGGAGGTGCTGGCCCAGTTCGCCACCGAGCAGCAGAAGAAGCAGTGGCTGGAACCGCTGCTGGCCGGTGAGATCCGTTCGGCCTTCGCGATGACCGAGCCCGAGGTGGCCTCGTCGGACGCGACGAACATCGAGACGCGCATCGTGCGGGACGGCGACGACTACGTCATCAACGGCCGCAAGTGGTACATCTCCGGGGCGATGAACCCGGACTGCAAGATCTTCATCGTGATGGGCAAGACCGACCCGGACAGCGCGGACGTCCGCCGTCAGCAGTCGATGATCCTGGTGCCGCGCGACACCCCGGGGCTCGAAGTCCGCCGCGCCATGCAGGTGTACGGCTACGAGGACCACTCCCACGGCGGCCATGCCGAGGTGGTCCTCCACGACGTACGGGTCCCCGCGTCGCATCTGATCGGCGAGGAGGGCGGCGGCTTCGCCATCGCCCAGGCCCGGCTGGGCCCCGGCCGGATCCACCACTGCATGCGGCTGATCGGCATGGCCGAGCGGGCCATCGAGCTGATGTGCCGCCGCGCGGTGTCCCGTACGGCGTTCGGCAAGCCGCTGGCCCAGCAGGGCGTCGTGCAGAACTGGATCGCGGACGCGCGCGTCACGGTCGAGCAGCTGCGCCTCCTGGTGCTGAAGACGGCCTGGCTGATGGACACCGTGGGCAACCGCGGCGCGCACACCGAGATCCAGTCCATCAAGATCGCCACACCGCGGGCGGTCATCGACATCATCGACAACGCGGTACAGCTGTACGGGGCGGGCGGCGTGAGCCAGGACTTCCCGCTGGCCGAACTGTGGGCGGGAGCACGGACGTTGAGGCTGGCGGACGGCCCCGACGAGGTGCACCAGCGCTCGCTGGCCCGGCGGGAACTCAAGAAGTACCTGTAGCGGCGCGGCGGGGGCGCTACGGCCGGGTGCCCCCGCGCGTCACGGCCGCAGCGCCCGCAGCAGCAGATCGGCCAGCTGGTCCGCCAGCTGCTGCGGCGTGAGCGGCCCGTCCGGCCGGTACCACGTCGACAGGTGGTGGACCGACCCGAAGTGGTAGTCCACGACCAGGTCCGCGGAGATACCGGTCGAGAAGACCCCGGTGCGCTGGCCCTCTTCGACCAGCGCGCGGAACCGCTCGTGGTAGCGGCGCCGTTCCACCCGGACCTGCTTGTTCTTCTCCGGGCTCAGATGGTGCATCGAGCGGAAGAAGATCGCCGCGTCGTCCAGGTTGTCGATGGTCGTCACGACGACGTCGGCCGCCGCTTCGCGCAGCCGCTGCTCGACCGGGGCGTCCGCGTCGGCGAAGGCGTCGAGCCGCTCCTGCTGGAGCCGCAGCACCCGGGCGTAGACCTCCTGGAGCAGGTCCTCCTTGGAGCCGAAGTAGTGGTAGAGGGCGCCCTTGGTGACGCCGGCTGCCTCCACGATCTCCTGGACGGACGTCCGGTCGTACCCGCGCTCGGCGAAGAGCCGGGTGGCGGCGGCCAGCAGCCTCTGGGGGACGGGGGTGCCGTTCCCGTCGGTCGTCCTGGCTGCCATGGCCGCCACCTTCCTTCTGTGCCTGTGCTGTCGTGCCTGTGCTGGTGCTGGTCGTGCGGTGAGCCCCGCGCGACCGTGAGCCTCGTCAGTGCCGGGAACGCAGTTCCCGCCTGAGGATCTTCCCACTCGTGGTCTTCGGCAGCTCCGGCAGGATCTCGACCTCCCGGGGGTACTTGTACGCGGCGAGCCGCTCCTCGCAGTACGCGCCGAGGTCCTCGGGCGCCACGGTCGCGCCCGGCCGCAGGCTCACGTAGGCCTTGACCGATTCCCCGCGGTAGGCGTCGGGGACGCCCACGACGGCCGCCTCGCGCACGGCCGGGTGCGTGTAGAGCACGTCCTCGACCTCGCGCGGCCAGACCTTGAAGCCGGATGCGTTGATCATGTCCTTCTTGCGGTCCACGACGTAGAGCCAGCCGTCGCCGTCCATGAAACCGATGTCGCCGGTGCGCAGTTCCCCGTCCGGGAACGCCTCGGCGGTGGCCTCGGGGCGGCCCCAGTAGCCGGGGACCACCTGCGGGCCGCGCACCACGATCTCGCCCTGCTCGCCGAAGGGGACCTCGCCGCCCTGCGCGTCGACGATCCGTACGACCGTGTCCGGTCCGGGGACACCCACCGACAGGGTGCCGGAGACCGGGTCGACCGGGGCCTCCTTCTCGGGCGGGACCGAGGCGCAGGGGGCGGTGCACTCGGTGAGTCCGTAGCCGTTGCGGAGGTACGGGCCGAAGCGCGCGCGGAACTTCTCCACCAGCGCGGGCGGCAGCGGGGCGCCGCCCGACGAGATGACGGCGAAGGAGGCGAAGTGGTCAGGGGTGGCCGCCGGGTCGGCGGCGAGCGCCATGAAGGCCGTCGACGGGCCGACCGTGTACGCGGGCCGGTGTTCGGCGAAGGCGTCGAGCACCACGCCGGGGTGGAAGCGGTAGGCGAGGACCAGGGTGCCCGCGTTGGTGAGGCACGCGGCGAGTTCGCAGACCATGCCGGTGATGTGGAAGAGCGGCGCGAGCGCGAAGTAGGCCGAGCCCTCCGCGACGGGGTGGCCGGTGCGCTGGCGCTCGGCGTTGACCATGATGTTGGCGTGGGTGTTCATGGCGCCCTTGGGGGCGCCGCTGGTACCCGAGGTGTAGCTGATCAGCGCGGTGTCGGTGGTGAGCGGATCGCGGTCGGCGGGGGCCGCGGCGCCGGCGCGGGCGACCGCCACCAGGTCGTCGGTGTCCGCGGGCCGCGGCAGCCGCTCGAAGCCCAGGACACGTTCGTCGTCGCGGGTCTGCAGGTCGCGCTCGCAGGCGGTGAGCGCGAACCGGAGCGCGGAGGCCGCCGCGGTCTCCCTGAGGTACCCCTCCCAGGCGCGGTCGGAGCAGATCAGCGCGGTGACCCCGGCGTCCCGCAGGACGTGAGCGACCTCGCCGGACTTGTACATCGGGTTGAGCGGGACGACGACCGCGCCGGCCTTCCAGGCGCCGAGCAGCGCGAGCACGAAGTGCGGGGTGTTCTGCAGCATGATCGCGACCCGGTCGCCGCGGCGCAGGCCCTTCGCCACGAGATGCCCGGCGACCGAGTCGGAGAGCCGGTCGGTCTCGCGGTAGGTCAGCCGTCCGTCGAAGTAGGCGAGGGCCGGGTGGCCCGGCGCGCGGGCCGCACTGGCGCGGAAGGCGTGCACCACACTGGCCGCCGGGTGCACGGGGCGCCGCTGGGCCTCGCTGAGCTGCGCGAGCCAGGGTCTGGCCGCGTACCCGGAGGCGTTCACTGCCCGGCCTCCCACTTCTGCTGGAGGTGGTTCATCCCGCCGATCCACCGGTCGGGGTCGGCGGCCCGCGCCTGGTAGTACTCGGCGACCTCGGGGTGCGGCAGTACCAGGAAGCGGTCCTCGGCGATGGCGTCGAAGAGCGCGTCGGCGACCTCGGCGGGCTCGATCGCCGTCGGCGCCAGCACCAGTTCGCCCGCCGATCCGGCCGAGGTCAGCATGTCGGTGCGCACCCCCTGCGGGCAGATCGCGTGGACCTTCAGACCGCGGTGGCGGTAGGTGAGGGAGAGCCATTCGGCGAAGGCGAGCGCGCCGTGCTTGGTGACGCTGTACGGGGCCGCCCCGATCATCGTCAGCAGCCCGGCGGCGGACACCGTGGAGACGAACCGGCCCTCACCGCGCTCCAGCCAGTCGGGCAACAGCGCGCGGGCTGCCCGGACATGGGCCATGACATTGACGTCCCAGGCCGAGGCCCACACGGACTCGTCGGCGAAGGGGTCGCCGGGTGAGCCGAGGCCCGCGTTGGCGCAGTAGATGTCGACCCGGCCGCCGAGTGCGGCACGGGCGGCCTCCACCACCGTCGAGGCATCGCCGGGAACGGCCGTGGCGCCGAGTTCGGCGGCCACCGCTGCGGCCTTCCCGGCGTCCAGGTCGTTGACCACGACCCTGGCTCCCTCCGCGGTGAATCTGCGGGCCAGCGCGGCGCCGATACCGCCGCCCGCTCCCGTCACCACGACACCCGCGCCGTCGACCGTACCCATCGGGACCTGCCTCTCCGTTGAATGCACCAGCAGACTAACCAGTCGGTATGTCACAGGGGAAGGGGTGCGGGCTAGCCTGCGTGCCCATGACAGTCGGCGAGATCATGGAGGTAGCGCGATGAACTTGTCCAGGCGGGGACTGCTGGCCGCGGGCGGCGCCGTGGGGATGGTGGCGGCCACGCCGGGGGCGGCCTCGGCCGACCCCGCGCGCGGCCGGGTGCGTACCGGTTTCGACCGGCTGGCCGCCGACGGCTACGGCCTGCTCGACGGGCAGCGGGTCGGCATCGTCACCAACCCGACCGGGATCACCCACGACGTCCGGCACATCGTCGATGTCATGCACGCCGACAAGCGGGTGAAGCTGACCGCCGTCTTCGGTCCGGAGCACGGGTTCCGCGGCACGGCCCAGGCCGGCGGCTCCGAGGGGCGCTACGACGACCCGGCGACCGGCTTGCCGGTCTACGACACGTACACCAGGAGCGGCAGCGCCCTCGCGGACATCTTCACCGCGTCGGGCGTGGACACGGTCGTCTTCGACATCCAGGACGCGGGCGCCCGCTTCTACACGTACATCTGGACGCTGTACGACTGCATGGAGGCGGCGGCGCTCGCGGGCAAGCGGTTCGTGGTGCTCGACCGTCCGAACCCGGTCACCGGCCGGGCGGCCCTCGGCCCCGTGCTGCACAAGGAGTTCGCGACGTTCGTCGGGCGCAAGCCCATCTCCCAGGCCCACGGCATGACGGTGACGGAGCTGGCCCGGCTGTTCAACGGTGAGTTCCTGGCCGAGCCGGTGCGGCTGGAGACCGTGTCCATGTCGGGCTGGCGGCGCGGCGACTTCTTCGACGCGACGGGACTGCCCTGGGTGCCGCCGAGCCCCAACATGCCGACACCCGACACCGCCCTGGTGTACTCGGGGACCTGTCTCTTCGAGGGCACGAACCTCTCCGAGGGGCGGGGTACCACCCGGCCGTTCGAACTGCTGGGCGCCGAGGGCATCGACCGCCGGTGGGCGGAGGCGGCGCGGGCGCTGGAGCTGCCCGGGGTCACCTTCCGTGAGGCGTACTTCGCGCCGACGTTCTCGAAGTTCGCGGGCAAGACCGTCGGTGGCGTCCAACTCCACGTGCAGGACCGCGAGTTGTTCGACCCGGTGCGTACGGCGATCGGCCTGCTGGTGACGGCGAAGAAGGTCTGGGACGGGTTCGCCTGGCGGCCCGACAACTGGATCGACACCCTCACGGGCTCCACCGCGGTCCGCACGATGATCGACGCGGGCGCGTCCACCGACGAGGTGGTGGGAGCCTGGCAGGGCGAGCTGGCCGCCTTCCGCGCCGTACGGAAGAGGTACCTGACGTACCGCTGACCGGCCCCCCACACCGGCGAACTGCCGCGGGCCGGACCGGAGTTCCCGGCCCGGCCCGCGGACTACTGTTCCCGGACTCCCCTAGCGGTGCGAGGGGAACTCCACGACCTGCTGGTACGTGGGCCGGTTCTGCCAGGTGATCGGCCAGAACTGGAGCCCGCCCAGCGGACGCTGGATGATCGCGTCCGAGCACCACTGGTCACCGGCGGAGCAACTGGCGTCGCCGGGGTAGACCTGGGCCGGGGTCTTGGCCGCGGCCTGGGTGAGGGTGTCGAGCAGGATGTCGCGGCACCCGCTCAGGTCGCCTCCCCCGCAGTACGTCTTGGCCAGTCCGCCCTTGACCGGACGGCCCAGCACCGTGCGGATGTCCTTGTCGACATAGCTCCACCAGCCGTACTGGAAGGCCGATCCGGCGTGCGCCCCGGTGGGCCCGTGTCCGGCCGAGGGGGACTCGTCGGTGCTGAGGTTGGCGGTGAGCGCCGAGTAGAGATCGTCACCGAGGCCCGGCTTGAACTCGGCCTCGACGAGCAGCGGCCACCAGGCGTCCATGATCCGCACCGCGTCCGGGTGGGTGTAGACGTGCGAACTCTGGGCGTTCTCCTTGCGCTGACTGCCGTCGGACACCCAGGCTTCCAGCTGCTCGACGGCCTTGGCCTGCGCCGGGTCGGTGACCGGCTTGCTCCGTACGACGTCCAGCAGTTCGGGCAGGACGTCCTCGCCGCGCAGATCGGTGACGGCCGCCGTACCCATGGCGCGGGTCAGATCGGCACGGGTCACGCCGCCCTTGGCGACGAGTTTCGCCACCCGGTCACCGAGCAGGTCGACCCGGTGCACCGAGCCGTTGCCGAACCCGGCGGACGTGAAGTCCTTGGCCTGCTTGTTGTTCCAGGAGACGTAGTAGTCCTGGCCGACGGACTGCGGGTGCTCGGCGGCCGGGGTCACGTCGGTGGTGTGCTTGTCGGGGTCGAAACCCTTCCACTCGTAGGCCGGTTCGGCCAGCACGGGCAGCGAGGCGTCCACACCGGCGGCGCGCACCGGGTTCATGCCGCTGTTGAAGTACGCGGCCTGACGGGAGTCCGCGTAGAACCAGTTGAAGGTGTAGCCGACGTGGTCGGCGGCCTCCTGGAAGGTCTTCGCGTCCTTCACGTACGACGGGTCGTTCATCATCTGGAAGCCGACGACCGAGTCGGCCTCGTGCTGGTACGTGCTGCGCAGCGAGGTGTAGGCGACGGGTTTGCCGCCCACGGTGGCCCGGTGCGTCACGATGCCGTACTTGGTCCGGTAGACCTGCATCCGGTACGAGCCCGCCGCCGTGGAGTCGGCGACCGTGGGCGACCAGGAGTTGGTCCGCTCCATCTTCTCCATCGGCGTGCAGACGCCGTGGTAGAGGTAGTGGGTGTCGTCCTGGCACAGCTCGACGGCGAAGGTGTCGGTGATGTCCTGGCCCGCCGAGGTGGCGCTCCAGGCGTAGTCCTGGCCGCGGCCCAGCTGGACGTACATGCCGACACCGGCGAACGAGGCACCGCGGGCACTGATCCCGGGACCCTGGATCTCCTGGAGCATCAGCAGCTGCGGCAGGAAGTACCCGGTCTGCGGGCCGAACACGGCGATGGGGTTCCCGCTCGCGGTGTGCTGACCGGAGACCACGAGGGCGTTGGACATGCCCTTCTTGCTGCTGAACAGATGGGCGGGCAGCACTCCGTCGTCGTACATGCCCTGGACCGGCTTGAGCTTCTTCGGGGCGTTCACCGGGGTCTTGGCGTCGGTCTTGGCGCCGCCCACCTGGTCGTAGATCAGCGGTTCGGACTTGACCGAGCCCGGGTCCGGCATGGCCGTGCCCTTCGGGTCGGCCGGCTTCTCCGCGTAGGGGAAGCTGGTGCCGTCGTGGACGGTGAGGGTCGCCTCCGGGTCGTTGCGCTCCCGGAAGGACTCCCAGACCTTGCTGCCCTCGGTGACGCCGTACTTCTGCTGCGCGGAGAGCAGCGAGAGCGCGGCCTGGACCTCGCCGCCCCCGCCACCGCCGAAGAGTCCGCCGACGACCGAGGCGAGCGCGATCATGTCGGTGATCTTGAACGGCTCGATCTCACCGGCGTTGGTGATGGCGTCGATCTTCCCGGTGAGGACGTACTCACCGGGGAAGTAGCGGCCGTCCTTGGCCTTCTGCCGGTAGTCGTTGATGCCGTCCACGTACGCCTGGGCGTCCTCCATGGCCTGCTTGCCGCGCGCACTCCCGGCGGCGATGCGGTCGGCCTGGTCCTGGAGGTCCTGCTCGGTGTACGGGGCCTGCGGCCAGAACTCCTGCTCCAGGCCCTGGTTGGCGGGCGCACCACCGGCGAACGAGGTGAGTTCGCCGCGCCCGATGTGCCGGAAGAGGTCCATCAGCCAGAGCCGGTCCTGCCCGGCCGCGTAGCCGGCGCCGAACTCGGTTCCGTACCGCGTGGTGCCCTTGATGTGGGGCACCCCGGTCTTCTTGTCCCGGGTGATGGTGACGTCGTTGCGCGGTGCGGTGACCGAGGCGACCTGATCGGCGGGCACCCCGAACGAGGCGTCGTTGAAGAAGTTGCTGAGCGTCGCGTCCGTGAGGGACGGGGCGCCCGCGGGCAGCGCGTCGTACGGTCCGAGCTGGTCGGCGCTGTGGTCCGGGCGGGTGCCGAACGCACGGTTGCCGAGGATGTCGGCGAGGGTGGCGTTGCCGTTCTCGCCGGGCGGCATGATGTCGTTGCACTGGTTGTTGCAGTAGTCGGTGACGGGGTCCGCGGCCGCGGCGGTCGCCTGCGGCAGCGGTGTCATCAGGCCCGCGCCCAGTGCGAACACCGCTACAGCGATGGCAGTTCTGAGTTTTCCGGTACGTCGTCGCATGCATGCTCCTGAAGGGGAAGCGGATTCGACGGACGTTACTGGCGAAGTGACCCGCCAGTAAGGTGAACATGCGTCACCTTTTCCGAATCACCACACGGGTTCCAGGGAAGGCGCATCGACCGAGGACAGTCATCGGAAATTCGATGGAGCCGAATCGGGTAGTCGTACGTCCACTACATGACGCCGATGTATCAGCGACGGAGGTGGCAGTGCGATGGCCGGTTTCCGGAGTCTCGCGAGACAGGTGCGCGACCCGCACCACGATCTGGCCCTGCGGAGGTATTCGCTGCGCAAGTGCCTGGAGAGGTTTGCCCCTTACGGACACCGGGCGACCTGGGACCATCTGTGTGCCAGGCACCGGATCGAGCCCGAGGACCGGGCACCCGACCCGGCGCGGCTGATGGCCGCACTCGACGAACTGGAGGAGGCACGGGCCGTCTGGCTCGCCTACGAGGCGGAGTTCGCGGAGCGCCGCAAGCGGGAGAAGCACGACGGCCTGCGCAGTCCCGGCGCCTTCGACGACTGGCACCGGCAGACCTGGGGCGGGTGCGGTGTCGCCTGGTGCGGGGACCCCGCGGTGCACCCTTCCCGGCCGCTGGCGGAGGTATTGCGGCGGCTGATTTCCGCCCTCCGGGGGGAACCCGCGACGGCCTGCCCGGTGTGCGCCGAGAAAACGATCACCTGGACCCCGGGGTCCGCCAGGCAGCCGTGGACCGGCCCGGTCTGCACCCGCTGCGGGATCCTGGTGCCCCAGCCGGTCCTCACCCCGGTCGCACTGGCCCGCGCCAGGAAGAACCGGCACACGGAACTCGCCTCGGCGGCCTGAACACCCGGGCGGCCAGGGACTTCCGGGCGGTCCGCGGCTTCCGGGGCGTCCGGATCTACGGGTGGTCAGGGGCTACGGCGGTCAGGGGCTACGGGCGGTCAGGGCTTCGCGGACACCCCGGGGAGCAGCCTCGATCCGACGATCCGGTCGCCGACGACGTCGTCCGGGTTGGACAGCACACAGTTCTCCAGCGACAGACAGCCGCAGCCGATGCAGTCCGTGAGGTGGTCGCGGAGCCGGCCGAGCTGATCGATGCGCTGGTCGAGTTCGGAGCGCCAGGCGGCGGAGAGCCGCGCCCAGTCCTCACGGGTGGGGGTGCGCTCGTCGGGCAGTTCCGCGAGCGCCTTCCTGATCGTGGCGAGCGGGATACCGACACGCTGTGCCGCGCGTACGAAGGCGACCCGGCGCAGCGCGTCACGGCTGTAGCGGCGCTGGTTGCCGCTCGTCCTGCGGCTGCTGATCAGGCCCTTGGTCTCGTAGAAGTGCAGGGCGGAGACGGCGGCCCCGCTGCGCGCGGAGAGCTGGCCGACCGTGAGTTCATGGATCTTCTCTGGAATCTGCGGCACTCATCGAACCCTACTGCCCGCGGCCGGACGGCCGGTCGTTGACAGGAACCGGCGCACCCGACGATGCTGAGCAAGCGCTTGGACACTCCGTCGGGAAGGCAGGACCACGAACATGGCAGAGCCGAGGATCTTCACATCCGCCGAGGAACTGCGCGCCGGGGTCGGCGAGCAGTTGGGGCAGAGCGAGTGGCTGCAGATCGACCAGAAGCGGATCGACCTCTTCGCCGACGCCACCGGGGACCACCAGTGGATCCACGTGGATCCGGTGAAGGCCGCGGACGGTCCGTTCGGGACGACGATCGCGCACGGGTACCTCACGCTGTCGCTGCTGCCCACCTTCGTTCCGCAGATCCTCCGGGTCGAGGGCATGAAGATGGGCATCAACTACGGCACCAACAAGGTGCGCTTCCCGGCCACCGTGCCGGTCGGTTCACGGCTGCGGGCGACCGCGGTCCTCACCGATGTGTCCGAGGCGGGCGGGGGCGTGCAGGTGACCGCAGCCGTCACGGTCGAGCGCGAGGGCAGCGAGAAGCCGGTGTGCGTGGCGGAGTCGGTGTCCCGCTACTACTTCTGAACCGGGACTGCTCCTGTGTCCGCACTGCTACTGGGCCAGGGCTACTTCCGGGCCCGGTCCGGGGCCGTGACCATGCGCAGGACGAGGTCGGCGTAGAACACGCCGACCTCGTCGGGCGTGCTGCGTCCTTCGACGTTGAACCAGCGCGCCACATCGATGCAGAGCGAGAGCACGGCCAGCGCGGTGCCGGGGACGTAGGGCACGTCGAACTCCCCTGTCCGCACCCCGTCGTCGATGATCCGGCGCACCGCGTCGTCGCTGCGCCTGCGCAGTCCGACGATCTCCGTGCGGTGCTCGTCACCCAGCGCGTCGAGCTCGTACTGCACGACGCGCGCCGTCATGTGGTGCCCGGCGTGCCACCGGACGAAGGAGCGGACGGCCGCGGCTAGCCGCTCGCTGGGGGTGCCGTCGCCGTCCGCCGCCGTCTCCAGGATCTCCAGCGCCTTCTCGTGGCCGATCCGGCTGATCCGGTGGAGCAGCTCTTCCTTGGTCTTGTAGTGGATGTAGAGCGCGGCCGGGCTCATCCCGGCCCGGCCCGCGATGTCACGTGTGGTCGTCGCGTGGTAGCCGCGTTCGGCGAAGGCCTCGACAGCGGCGACGAGCAGCCGCCTGGCAGCTTCGGGACCGACCTCGGCCCACGGCTGATCGTCGCCGCGGGCCGTCTCCTCCGCCGTGCTCATTGCTCGCTCCTCCACCCGTGACGCAGTCCGGCGCACCGCTGGTACAGCTCCGGTGCAGGATCCACACCCTACCCCGAGGGTGAGCAAGCGCTTAGAAACAGGCGTCAGAGCTTCTGGAACGGGTCGTGCTCGGCCAGCAGCTTCTCCAGCCGGGCCTGGTCGACGCGGGTCACGATCTGCCCGGCCTCCTGCCGGTCCCTGATGATCTTGGCGAGGGTGAAGGCGGACGTCGTGAGATAGAGCAGCCCGAGACCGAGGAAGGCCCGCACCCAGACATCGACGTCCAGGTTCAGGATCCCCAGGGCCATCGCGGCCAGCGCGATCCCGAAGGAGGCGACGGCCTGCCCGAAGTACGCGGCGGTGTTCTGCGGCTTGACCGGTGTGTCACTCATACCGCCAGCATCGGCGGACGCGCCCGGTGCCACATCCGCCCGGATACTCAGGCCGCGTACTCAGGCCTGGCGGTCAGGCCTGGCGGTCAGCCCTGATGATCAGCCCTGGTGGTCAGAACGCGGAAACCCCGGTCAGCGCACGGCCGATGACGAGCTTCTGGATCTGACTGGTGCCCTCGTACAGCGTCATCACCCGGGCGTCGCGCAGCAGCTTGCCCACCGGGTACTCGTCGATGTAGCCGTAACCGCCGAAGACCTGGAGGGCGTTGTTCGCGGCCCGTACGGCGGCCTCCGAAGCGAAGAGTTTCGCCTTGGACGACTCGGTGGCGAACGGCTCCCCCCGGTCGATCAGATCGGCGACCCGCCAGGTCAGCAGTCGGGCGGCGTCCACATCCACCGCGATGTCGGTGATCAGCTCCTGGACGAGTTGGTGGTGGGCGATGGTCCTGCCGAACTGCTCGCGTTCGGTCGCGTACGCCACCGCGCAGTCGAGCGCCGCCTGCGCGATGCCCACACAGCCCGCGGCCACCGACATCCGCCCCTTCGCCAGCGCGGACATCGCGACCGAGAAGCCCTTGCCCTCGGGGGCCAGCATCGCGGCGGCCGGGATCCGTACGTCCTCGAAGGTCAGCTCGGCGGTGGCCTGGCCGCGCAGCCCGAGCTTGCCGTGGACGGTGCGGCGGGTGAGTCCCGGAGTGTCGGTGGGGACCAGGAACGCGGACACCCCGCGGTGGCCCGGGGCGTCCGTGGAGCGTGCGAAGAGGAGCACCACATCGGCCCAGGTGCCGTTGGTGATGAACATCTTGGAGCCGTTGACGACGTAGTCGCCGCCGGCCCGGACGGCCCGCGTGGTGAGGTTCCCGGCGTCGGATCCGGTGCCCGGCTCGGTGAGGCCGAAGCAGCCGATCAGTTCGCCGGAGGTCAGGCCGGGCAGCCAGCGCCGCTTCTGCTCCTCGCTGCCCCAGTGCGCGACGGTCTTGGCCACCAGCCCCAGCGAGACCGAGACGATGCCGCGCACCGAGGAGTCGCCACGGCCCAGTTCCTCGGTGACGAGGCAGTAAGAGAGGTGGTCGCCGCCAGAGCCCCCGTACTCCTCGGGGACCGTCAGCCCGAGGAAGCCCACCTCGCCGAGCTTGCGCACCAGGGAGCGGTCGACGCTCTCGGCGCGGTCCCACTCGACGACGTACGGGCTGATCTCGCGCCGTACGAAGTCCTGGGCGAGCTGCTGTACGGCGGACTGCTCCTCACTGAGCTCCAGGTTCATGGGGCACCTCGTTTTAATTAGCACTGCTAGTTTTTGGCTGGCAGGCCCTACTATGTGCGCCATGGCCCGCCCACGCAAGCCCCTCCTCAGCAGGGAGCGCATCGTCGCGACCGCGAGCGCCCTCGTGGACTCCGAGGGGCTCGGGGCCGTCTCCACCCGTCGGCTCGCCGCCGAACTGGGGGTCAGCGGGCCCTCGCTCTACAACCACTTCCGCACCAAGGACGAGATCCTCGAAGCGGTCGCCGACGCCCTCTCCGCGCAGATCGACCTGTCGATGTTCGACGAGGACGACACCCGCGACTGGCGGACGGCGCTGCACGACTGGGCCGTCTCCTACCGAGCGGCCCTCACCGAGCACCCCAACGTGGTGCCGGTACTGGCACGGGGCCCCGGCCGCCGCCCCGCGGGGCTGCGGGTGGCCGACGCGGTGTTCGGCGCGATGGTCCGGGCGGGCTGGCCGCCCGCTCAGGCGACCTACATCGGGGCGCTGATGCGGTACTTCGTCACCGGCTCGGCGCTCGGCTCGTTCGCCCGCGGCTTCGTCGACGACGAGACGGCGTACGACCCGGCGGACTACCCGCACCTCGGGCAGGCCCATCTGCTCGCCGACCGGCAGCAGAAGGTCGACGAGGGCGCCTTCGAGACGGGGCTCAGGGCGCTGGTGGACGGCCTGGCGCTGCAGTACGAGACCGTTCGGCCCGCGCCTAAGGTTCACTGACGCACCCTGGAGGCACGGCCACCGGAGAACGTGCCCCCTCTGCCGCCGCCCGACCCTGATCCGGACGAGAGGCCCTGAGCGGTCCTGCGGAGCTCGGCCCTGGTGCGCTCGACCACCCTCAGAACACCACCAGCGCCCGGCCTCCCCTGCCCGCGATCATGTTCTCGAAGGCGGCCGGAATCCCGTCGAGCGCGATGCGTTCGGTGACCAGCGCGGCCAGGTCGAGGCGCCCCGCCCGCACATGCCCGGCCAGCACCGGTAGGTCCACCGCCGGGTCGCAGTTCCCGTAGACGCAGCCGGAGAGGGTGCGCCCCCAGTGGAAGATCTCCAGTGCGTTGAACGTGACCTGCTGGTCCTTGCCGCCGATGCCGACCACCGTGGTGCGGCCACCGCGCCGCGTCGACTCCCAGGCCGTACGGATCGTCACCGCGCGGCCGACGCACTCGACGGCGACATCCACCCCGGACCCGCCGGTGAGCTTCCGGATGTCCTTGGCCGTCGTGCCGGACGCGACCACGAACTCGGTGGCTCCGGCCGCCCGCGCCAACTCCTCCTTCTCCGGCGAGACATCGACCGCGACGATCACCGACGCCCCGGCGATCCGGGCGGACTGGAGCGTGGCGAGCCCGACACCGCCGGCACCGAGGACCGCGACCGTCTCGCCCGCACGGACCCGCGCGGAGTGGTGGATCGCGCCGTACCCGGTGAGGACCGCGCAGCCGAGGAGCGCCGCATCGGTGAGCGGGATGCCGTCCGGCACCGGGAGGACGCAGTCGGCGGCGACGACCGTCTCCTCGGCGAACGCCGCGACGTTCAGGCCCGGGTGCAGCTCCGTACCGTCGGCCGTGCGGGCGTGGACACGGCCCGCGCCCGCGAGCGCGTTGACGCAGAGCCACACCTCGCCCAGCCTGCACGGGTGGCAACTTCCGCAGGAAGGTGCCCAGTTGAGCACCACGCCGGTGCCGGGCGCGACATGGGTGACGCCTTCGCCGACGGAGACGACGGTGCCCGCGCCCTCGTGGCCGAGGACGGCGGGGGTGGGCACCCGCATGGTGCCGTTGGTGAGGGAGAGGTCGGAGTGGCAGACCCCGGCGGCGGCGAGACGGACCCGCACCTGGCCGGGGCCGGGTTCGGGGAGTTCGATGTCGGTGATCTCCAAGGGAGAACCGACAGCGGGCAGGACGGCGGCGCGGACCACGTTCACGTACTCCTTGCTCGGAACGGGAGGGCTTGCGGCCCGGAACCGGAGAACCGGGCCGGAGGTGAAGAGCCGGGGCGGAACCGGAAGGCCGGGTCAGAACTGGAGCGACTTGGTCTGGAGGTACTCGGCGAGGCCGTGCGAGCCGAGCTCGCGGCCGACGCCGGACTGCTTGTAACCGCCGAAGGGGGCACGCGGGTTGAACCGGCCGCCGTTGATGTCGACCTGACCGGTGTCCATCCGCCGGGCGAAGGCGACGGCCTCCGCCTCGTCCGCGGCCCAGACGGCGCCCGCGAGGCCGTAGACGGTTGCGTTCGCGATCCGCAGGGCGTCCTCCTCGTCCTCGTACCGGAGGATCGAGACGACCGGGCCGAAGATCTCCTCCTGCGCGATGGTCATCTCCGGGGTGACATCGGCGAAGAGGGTCGGGCTGACGTAGTAGCCCCGGTCCAGCGGCGCCTCGGGGCCGCCCGCCACGAGCCGGGCGCCCTCCTCGACGCCCTTCGCTATGTA
This sequence comes from Streptomyces sp. NBC_01267, assembly GCF_036241575.1. Taxonomy (NCBI): domain Bacteria; kingdom Bacillati; phylum Actinomycetota; class Actinomycetes; order Kitasatosporales; family Streptomycetaceae; genus Streptomyces; species Streptomyces sp. NBC_01267. Next base: position 1,404,077 of record NZ_CP108455.1, read on the forward strand.
GCCGCGCACGCGGGCCTGCTGCTTGGCGTTGACCAGTGGCCCGACCCGCTCGCCCGGTACGTACTTGCCGATCGCGGCGGCGGCGAGGGCCACCGCCTCCTCGTACTGGTCGCGGTGGACCAGCATCCGCGTCCAGGCACTGCACGTCTGGCCGGAGTTGCCCATGACGTTGGCGATCCCGACATGGACGGCCTTGGCCAGGTCGGCGCTCGGGAGGATCACGTTGGCGGACTTGCCGCCGAGTTCCAGGGCGACCCGCTTGACGGCCGCGCCCGCGACCGCGCCGATCTGCCGGCCCACGGCGGTGGACCCGGTGAAGGAGACCAGGTCGACGCCGTCGTGACCGGCCAGGGCCTGGCCCGCGACGGGACCGGTCCCGGTGACGAGGTTGAACACCCCGGCGGGCAGGCCCGCTTCGCCGGTGGCCTCGGCGAACAGCTGGGCCGTCAGCGGGGTGTCCTCGGCCGGTTTCAGTACGACCGTGCAGCCCGCGGCGAGCGCCGGGGCCACCTTGGCCACGATCTGGTGCAGCGGGTAGTTCCAGGGGGTGATCGCGCCGACGACGCCGACCGGTTCGGAGAGGACGGTGGAGTTGCCGACCTTCTCCTCGAAGGGGTAGGTGGCGGCCAGTTCGGCGTACGACCCCGCGACCAGGGCCGGCAGGCCCGCGTGCACCGTCTGCGAGAACGGCAGCGGTGAGCCGAGTTCCGCGGTGACGGTCTCGGCGATCTCGTCCTTGCGGGCGACGAGGGCGTCCCGCAGGGCGGCGATCCGCGCGGCCCGCTCGGCGGGCGGGGTCGCGGCCCAGCCGGGGAGAGCCGCGCGGGCGGCCCGCACCGCGGTGTCCACGTCCTGCGGCGTACCGGCCGGGACCCGGCCGATGACCTGCTCGTCCGCGGGATTCACCACCGCGATGGTGTCCTGGCCCGCGGCGGCCCGCCACTCGCCGCCGATGTACATCCCGTCGTGGGCCTTCATCGCACTCCTCCAGAGCCTCCGGCGAGGTACCGCCGCGTCGTACACGCGACGTGACCCCATGAGCCGTTCACGTAGGCCGTCCGCGTGAGTCGTCCAGCACCCAAACTAGCGCCGTTAGTTTTCCGGCGCCAGGACACGCCCCGCCACGGATCAGACGTCGAGTCCGGGCAGGTCCGCCGGCGCCGGGCAGATCCTGCGCCCGTAGTGGTCGAAGACGTACAGGTGGGCGAGGTCGACGAGGAGCGGCACCTGCGCGCCGGTCCGCACCCGGAGATCGGGGCTGGTGCGCACCACCAGGTCGCTTCCCCCGAGCGTGGGCCGGTCCGGGGCGTGCACCGGGCGGGGGGCCTGGGGCTCGTCGAGGACCACGACGGGTCCCGAGACGTGCCGCTCGGCACGCGCCTTGATCCGGTTCAGTACGCCCGGCGGGGGGTTCCTGCGGCGCCGCGACGGCGGGGCTGCGCGGGGCGACTCCAGGTCGGGTACGACGGCGGGCCGCGAGCCGGTGTCGAGGTGCACCAGCGCCTCGTGCCCCTGGTACTCCAGGTGCTCGACCAGACCGCTGATCGGGACCTCGCCGGGGCGGGCCTGGCTGGGCGGAGCGATCCGTACGGCCTCCGAGCGCAGGCCCACGATGAGCTGTCTGCCCTGCTGGATCCGGAGCAACTGGTGGTCGGTACTGAGCGGTTCGGGCAGCCGCAGCCGCTGCCGGCCGAGATCGATCGACATCGCGCCCTCCAGCGGCGCGTGCACGACGGCCTGCAGCAGATTGATGCGCGGGGTGCCGATGAACGCGGCGACGAAGACGTTCTCCGGCAGTCCGTACGCCTCACGTGGCCGACTGACCTGCTGGAGCACCCCGCCGCGCATGACCGCGACCCGGTCCCCGAGTGACATCGCCTCGGACTGGTCGTGGGTGACGTACACGGTCGTGACACCCAACTCGCGGGTGAGGTGCGCGATCTCGGCCCGCAGATGGTTGCGCAGCTTGGCGTCGAGGTTCGACAGCGGCTCGTCCATCAGGAAGACCGACGGGCGCCGCGAGATCGCCCGCCCCATGGCGACGCGCTGCCGTTCGCCGCCGGAGAGCTGGCCGGGGTAGCGGTCCAGGATGTCCTCGATGCCGAGCATCCGGGCGGTCGCCTCGACCCGCGGGCCGGAGTCCTCCCCGGGTGCCTCGAAGCGGAGCGGGAAACCGATGTTGTCGCGGCTGGTCATGCTCGGGTAGAGGGCGAAGTTCTGGAAGACCATGGCCATCCCGCGCTCTCCCGGCGGCAGGTGGTTGGCGTACGCGCCGTCGAGCAGCAGCTCGCCCTCGGTGATGTCCTCCAGCCCGGCCACCATGCGCAGGACGGTCGACTTCCCGCATCCCGAGGGGCCCAGCAGCACCAGGAACTCGCCCGGTTCCACGTCGAGGGAGACACGGTCCACGGCGCGGACGCCACGGTCGTAGGACTTGGAGACGCTGCGAAGAGAGATGGCGCGAGACATGGAATTCCGCTCGGGGCGATCAGCGCGACGGCTGTGAACTGATGTGACGACCGGTCCGCAAACTAACCGCATACCGAGGGGTTGGGAATGGCCTGAACGGACCTTTCCACCTCGACCGGGAATCCGTTCAGCACAGCGGTCCCGGAAAGCGGATCGATCAGGGAACCGTCGAGCAACTGGTTCACATTGACCCCGGGGCGGGCGGCTGCGACGGCCGTCCGGGTGCCCTTCCTGTCGTGCCCCCAGCCGTGCGGCAGGCTCACCACTCCGGCCCTGACCGCGTCGGTCACCTCCACCGGTACATCGAGTTCGCCGCCCGCCGAACGGACCCTGGCCCGGTCGCCGTCGGTGAGTCCGAGCCGGGCGGCGTCCTGCGGAGCGATCTGGAGGGTGCAGACGTTGGAGCCGCCGTTGAGGGCCGGAAGGTTGTGCATCCAGCTGTTGTTGGAGCGCAGATGACGGCGGCCGACGAGGACCAGCGGCGCGGGCCGCGCGGTCAGCGAGCGGCGCAGCCGGGGCAGATCGGCCGCGAGGGGGGCCGGGAGGAGTTCGATGCGCCCGCTGCGGGTCCTGAGCACCTCCGGTACGCGTGGCCGCAGCGGTCCCAGATCGATTCCGTGCGGCTGGTCCACGAGCTGGTCGAGGGTGAGGCCGTACGGGCCCAGGCGCAGCATCAGATCGAGGCGCCGTTCGGGCCCGGTTCGCCCGGTGAGCTGCCCGGCCAGTTCCGCGGGTGCGCCCGCCCTGCTGAGCGTCCGGCCGATGATCGCGGCGTCGACCTGGGCGGGGTCGCTGCCGTGCATCTCCCCCAGGGCCAGGATCAGCCGGGCGTGGATCTCGCTCTCGTCGAGCAGCCCCGGGTCGAGGGGCACGGCGGGCCGTGAGTAGCGGACCTGGTTGCGCACGGCCAGCGCGTTGAAGACGAAGTCGAAGTGGGCACTCTGCGAGGGCGGCGGCGGGGGCAGCACCACATCCGCGTGGCGCGAGGTCTCGTTGAGGTACGGGTCGATGCTCACCATGAAGTCGAGCCCGGCCAGAGCCCGGTCGAGGCGCTCCCCGTCGGGTGCGGAGAGCACCGGATTCGCGGCGATGGAGATCAGGGCGCGGATCTGCCCCTCGCCGGGTGTCTCGATCTCCTCGGCCAGCGCGGTCATGGGCAGTTCGCCCTTGGCCTCGGGGTGTCCGCTCACCCTGCTCCGCCAGCGGCCGAGTTCGAAGCCCTTGCCGGGGGCCGCGGGGCGCGGTGCCCGGCCGGTGGCGGAGAGCGGGAAGAGGACGCCGCCCGGCCGGTCGAGGTTGCCGGTGAGGATGTTGAGCACGTCGACCAGCCAGTTGGCCAGGGTGCCGAACTCGACGGTGCTGCTGCCGACCCGGCCGTAGACGGCGGCCGTGGGAGCGGCGGCGAGGTCGCGGGCGAGGGTACGGATCGTGACGGCGTCCAGGTCGCAGGGCCCGGCGACGGCTTCGGGGGTGAAGTCCCGTACGGCTTGCTCGACTTCGTCCAGGTCCTGGACGTGGTCGGTGAGCGCTCCGAGGGCGGTGAGCTTCTCGTCGAAGAGGGTGTGGACGAGGGCGGCGAGCAGCAGGGCGTCGGCGCCGGGCCGGATGGCGAGATGCCGGTCCGCCATTTTCGCCGTGCGCGTCCGGCGGGGGTCGACGACGGTGAGGGTGCCGCCGCGGCGGCGGAGCGCCTTGAGTCTGCCGGGGAAGTCCCCGGCGGTGCACAGACTGCCGTTGGACTCCAGGGGGTTGGCGCCGAGGAGCAGCAGGTGGTCCGTACGGTCCAGGTCGGGCACCGCGATGGCGAGCGGATCGCCGAAGAGCAGTCCGCTGGACACGTGTTTCGGCATCTGGTCGAGGGTGCTCGCGGTGAAGAGGCTGTGGGTGCCCAGCGCGGCGAGCAGGGCGGGCGGGTAGAGGGCCCCGGCGACGGTGTGGACGTTCGGGTTGCCGAGGACGACGCCCACGGCGTGCGGACCGTGCTCCTGGATCAACGGCCGCATCCGCTCGGCGATCAGGTCGAAGGCCTCCTGCCAGCCCGCCTGCCGGAGGGCGCCGCCCTGACGGATCAGCGGGGCGCGCAGCCGGTCGGGGTCGGCGTCGAGCTCGCCGAACGAGGCGCCCTTGGGGCAGATGAAGCCGCGGCTGAAGACGTCGTCACGGTCACCGCGGGCCCCGGTGACGCTGGTCCCCTCGATGGTGAGGGTGAGTCCGCAGGTGGCTTCGCAGAGCGGGCAGATACGCGGAGCGGTACGGACCGCGCTGGTGGCGGGTACCTCGTCAGGTGCGAGCACGGGCCCTCCCGGGGCGACAGCGGTGGCACACGGGCGCCCCGAGCATACCGACCGGTAGGCATGTACGGGAGGGATCGGGCCGGATCCGGGGACGCGCGCCCACCCCCGGTGCGGGGCCGGTCTCAGTCCAGCACCGGCGCGAGGTATGCGTACAGCAGTTCCCGGGTCTCCCCGATCAGCTCGGTGTCCCCCGACGGCTGGGCGCGGAAGGCGAGTTGGAGCAGGGCGTCGGTGGCCTCGACGCCCACGAGAACCTTGCGGCGCAGCCTGCCGTCCGCCGCGCGGCCGAGGTGGGCGGCGAGCAGTTCCGAAAGGCGGTCGGCGACCTTCGGATTGGGTTCGTCCACGGCCCCTGGTCCGCCGAAGTCGACGAACGCGAAGCCGGGGACGGTACGCCGCATACCGAGGTACTCGTCCAGCACGGTGTCGATCACACCACGCCAGTCCGCCGGCGGGACGGCGCTCAGCCGGTCGGCGACCCGGTCCGCGTAGCCGTCCAGATTGCGCTGGGCCAGGGCGTCGGCCATGGCGCGCTTGTTGCCGAAGAAACGGTAGACGGAGCCGATGGGGACGGCGGCCCGCGCGGCGACGGCACGGGTGGTCAGCTGCTCGTACCCGCCCTCGTCGAGGATCTCCGCGCAGGCGTCGAGTATCCGGGTCAGCCGCTCGGCACTGCGCTGCTGGACGGGGACGCGACGGAGCGCGTTCGGATCGGGCATGGGCTCCATGATGCCTGCCGCGCTCCGGCCGCCCGGGAAGTCTCCCGTTGACGGGCGGTAACCGCAATCCTACTGTTGAGCATAGGATTCCTTCGGCACAGGAGCGGGCGATGAGCGGCATCGAGCAGGCCAGGAAGACGGCCGGGGCACTGACCTACGCCTCCGGCTTCGGCAACGAACACAGCACGGAGGCGGCGCCCGGCGCCCTGCCGCACGGGCGGAACTCCCCGCAGCGCGCACCGCTCGGCCTGTACGCGGAACAGCTCAGCGGCTCCGCCTTCACCGAGCCCCGCGCCCACAACCGGCGCTCCTGGCTCTACCGGATCAGGCCGTCGGCCGCGCACCCGCCCTTCGTACGGATCGACAACGGCACGGTGCGCGGGGCGCCGTTCACCGAGACGGTCCCCGACCCCAACCGGCTGCGCTGGGACCCGCTGCCCGAGCCCGCGCCGGGCACGGACTTCCTCGCCGGCCTGTGGACCCTGGGCGGCAACGGCGACGCGGCGCAGCGCACCGGGATGGCCGTGCACCTCTACCACGCCAACTCCCCCATGACCGACCGGGTGTTCAGCGACGCCGACGGCGAGCTGCTGATCGTTCCCGAGCGCGGCGGGCTCCTGATCCGTACCGAACTGGGGCTGCTGAGCGCCGGGCCCGGACAGATCGCGCTGATCCCGCGCGGGGTGCGGTTCCGCGTCGAGCCGCTCGACGACACGGTCCGCGGGTACGTCTGCGAGAACTACGGCCGCCCCTTCCAGCTCCCCGACCTGGGCCCGATCGGCGCCAACGGCCTCGCGCACGCACGGGACTTCCTGGCCCCGGTCGCCGCGTACGAGGACGGGGAGGCCGCGGAGCGCCCGGTACAGGTGATCAACAAGTTCTGCGGGAACCTCTGGTCGGCGACCTACGACCACTCGCCGCTGGACGTGGTCGCCTGGCACGGCAACCACGTGCCGTACGTCTACGACCTGCACCGGTTCAACGTGCTGGGGTCCATCAGCTACGACCACCCGGACCCGTCGATCTTCACGGTGCTGACCTCCCCGTCGGACACCGCGGGGCTCGCCGGTGTGGACTTCGTGGTCTTCGCGCCGCGCTGGCTGGTCGGCGAGGACACCTTCCGGCCGCCGTACTTCCACCGCAATGTGATGAGCGAGTACATGGGCCTGATCGAGGGCGCGTACGACGCGAAGACCGCGGGCAAGGGCGGCTTCGTGCCCGGCGGCGGCTCCCTGCACAACATGATGTCCGCGCACGGGCCCGACCGGGAGACCTTCGAGCGCGCCAGCGCGGCCGAGTTGAAGCCGCAGAAGGTCGACGACGGGCTGGCCTTCATGTTCGAGACGCGCTGGCCGGTGACGGCGACCGGGCAGGCGGCGACCGCGGGACACCTCCAGCCCCGGTACGACGACGTGTGGCAGGGGCTGCAACGTCACTGGAAGGCCTGAGGGATACTCCACCGGAAACGACAGCCGGTCGTATGTACGTACGGAGACCCAGGTGACCGCCTTCGCGCCCGACTCGCTGGTCCTGAACCGCAGACTGCCGCTCTGGTACCAGGTCTCGCAGTCGTTGCGCGCCTCGATACTGGGCCGCCGTCCGCAGGACCCGCTGCGGCTGCCCACCGAGGAACAGCTCGCCGGGCACTACCGCGTCAGTGTGCTCACCATGCGTCAGGCCCTCAAGGAGCTGGAGACCGAGGGGCTGATCACCAGGCACCGGCGGCGCGGCACCTTCATCGACCCCGGCGCCCGCCCGAGCGCTCCGCGCCGGCTGCTGGGGTCGATCGACGCGATCGTCGCCCAGCAGTCGGGCGAACGCACGACGGTACTGGGGCACGGCGCGGTTCCGGTGCCCGGTGAGCTCGCCGAGTACTTCCCCGGCCTGGAGGAGATCGTCGACTACACCCGGCTGCGCTGCGACGGCGACAGCGGGGAGCCCACCAACTGGGCGGAGAACGCGCTCCGCCCGGAGATCGCCGCCCGGGTCGACGTCGGCGACCTGGAGCGCTGGCCGATGACCAAGGTGCTGCGGGACGGGGTGGGGGTGCGGATCAGCCGGATCACCGACACGGTCGAGGCACGGCTCGCGGACCCGGTGACGGCCGACCTGCTCCAGGTCCCGCTGCTCTCGCCGATCCTGCACTACACCGGGGTGACGTACGACGAGGCGGGTCAGGTCGTCGACGTGGCCCGGATCCGCTACCGGGGGGACCGGTTCTCCTTCTCGGTCACCGTGGAGGCCCCGTAGGGCCCGTCGGACCCTTCGGACCCTGGCCCCCGTAGGCGCCCCGTCGCGGCGGTGGTCCGCACATGCCTCAGCAGCGTTTTGAGCCTTTAATTCTTCATGTCGCACGGTGCCCCGTTCCGGAGCAGCGCGCGGGAAGGCTCCTCCAGATCTCGGCGGCCCGCGTGCGCCGGTTCCCGTTGGGAGAGACGCATGCCGCTGGCTCAGCCGCCGCACGGCCCGGGGTCCCACCGGGCGGCGCCCGGGAAGAAGGACGCGCTGCGCGGGCTCGGTGAGTGGTGTGCCCGCCACTGGGTGACGGTGATCGTGGGCTGGCTGGTCGCCCTCGCGGCGCTCCAGGGCCTGAGCCACACGTACGGCGGTGACTACTCCGACAATTTCTCCCTGCCCGGGTCCCAGGCGCAGAAGGGCCAGAACGTCCTGAAGAAGCACGATCCGGCCGTCGGCGGGTACGGCAGCCAGATCGTGCTGCACGACACGTCGAAGCCGCTCACGGACTTCGGCTCGCAGATGAACACGGTGATCGGCAGCCTTCAGAAGCTTCCGCACGTGCTCTCCGCGCAGAGTCCGCTGCCGTCCGACGGCTCGACTCCGCCCCCGCAGTCGGGCCCGAACGTCGGGCCGCTGTCCACGGACGGATCGACCGGCTACATCACGGTCCGCTTCGATGTGCAGCCCTCCACTCTGGATCCGTCCTACCTCGACGGCGTGGACCGGGCCGTCCAGCCGCTGCGCTCCGCCGGGGTCGACGTCGAGTACGGCGGCCCGCTGGGCGAACTGGCCCGCCCGCAGCCCAACGACAGGATCAGCGAACTCATCGGCTTCGGGGTGGCGATCCTGGTCCTGGTGATCGGCTTCGGCAGCGTGCTCGCGGCGGGTGTGCCCCTGCTGACCGCGCTGATCGGTGTCGTCTGCGGGCTCGCCTGTCTCGGGCTGCTCGCCTCCGCGTTCGCCTTCGCCACGGTCGCCCCCACCCTGGCCACCATGATCGGCCTCGGTGTCGGCATCGACTACGCGCTGTTCCTGATCACCCGCCACCGGCAGGGCCTGATGGACGGCGCCGGAGCGGTGACGGCCGCGGGCCGGGCGGTGTCCACCAGCGGGCGCGCGGTCCTGGTGTCCGGCTGCACGGTCGTCATCGCCCTGGCCGGGCTGTCCGTCTCCGGCATCAGCTTCATCTCCAAACTCGGCGTCGCCGCCGCTGTCACCGTGGTCACCGCGGTCCTCGGAGCGCTCACCCTGGTGCCCGCGCTGCTGGGGCTGCTCGGCCCGCGGATCGACAAGTACCGGGTCCGCAAGCCGGTCGCCGAGTCGGACGCCGCGCCCGGCGAGGAGGCTCACGGCACCTGGCACCGGTACGCGCAGCGGGTGGAGCGCCGCCCGTGGTGGTTCCTGGCCGGCGGGGTGGTCGTGATCGCGGTGCTCGCCGTCCCGGTCTTCTTCATCCAGCTCGGTCACATCGGGGACGGCGCCGACCCGAAGTCGTTCACCGACCGCCGGGCGTACGACCTGATGACGCACGCCTTCGGCCCCGGCTCGAACGGGCCGCTGACCCTGGTCATCGACCAGACCTCGGTGCCGTCGTCGGACCGTTCCGCGCTCGCCTCACAGGCGCAGAAGGCGCTGACGGACGTCCCCGGAGCCGCGACCGTCACCCCGCTGACGCCCACCCAGGACGGGGACGTACTGGTCGGCACCGCCTACTCGGAGCAGGCCCCGCAGGACGAGACCACCACCCGGCTGACCGACCGGCTGGTCCACGACACGCTGCCCGCCGCCGTCTCGGGCACGAAGGCGCACGGCTATGTGACGGGAACGACCGCCGCCCAGGTGGACTTCCTGGACATCGTCTCCAGCCGGCTGCCGCTGATCATCGCGGTGGTGGTCGCCCTGGCCTTCCTCATCGTGCTGGCCGTCTTCCGCGGGCTGCTCGTCGCGGTCAAGGCCGCCGTGCTGAACGTCCTGTCCATCGCCGCCTCGTACGGGGTCGTGGTGGCCGTCTTCCAGTGGGGGTGGGGCGGTCCGGCGCTGGGGGTGTCGGGCAAGGTGCCCGTCGAGAGTTACGTCCCGATGATGATGTTCGCGATCGTCTTCGGCCTGAGCATGGACTACGAGATCTTCCTGCTCACCCGGGTCCACGAGGCATGGCTGCGCACCGGCGACCCGAAGGCGAGCGTCGCGCACGCTCTGGAGATCACCGCGCTGGTCATCACCTGCGCCGCGCTCATCATGGTGAGCGTGTTCGCCGCCTTCGTGATCAGCGACAACATCGTGGTGAAGATGCTGGGTCTCGGCCTGGCCGTGAGCGTGCTGATCGACGCGACGGTGGTGCGGCTGCTGCTGGTTCCGGCGGCGATGACCCTGCTCGGCAGAGCGGCCTGGTGGACGCCGCGTTGGCTGGACCGGATCCTGCCGCACGTGAACACCGAGGGCGGGCCGGACACCGGATCCGCAGCGCGCTGAGGCCCCCTGCCGGACGGGCCCGTTCCGGTATCACCGCAGGTTGCTATCGTTTCGTGGCGGGTTCCGGAGAGGGACACCACAGCGAGCGGGGGAGGTTCCATGGGGCTGTTCGACAGCATCCGCGGGGAATTCATTGACATCGTCGAATGGACCGACGACAGCCGGGACACCATCGTGTGGCGGTTCCCGCGGCACGACAACGAGATCAAGATGGGTGCCCGGCTCGTCGTACGCGAGTCGCAGACCGCGGTCTTCGTCAACGAGGGCCGGATAGCCGACGTCTTCGAGCCGGGTACGTACACCCTGGAGACACAGAACCTTCCGGTGCTCGCCACCCTGAAGGGCTGGAAGTACGGCTTCAACTCGCCTTTCAAGGCCGAGGTGTACTTCGTCACCACCCGTCAGTTCACCGACATGAAGTGGGGCACGCAGAACCCCGTCATCGTCCGTGACCCCGAGTTCGGGATGGTACGGCTGCGGGCCTTCGGCGCCTACGCCGCGCGGGTGGTGGACCCGGCCGCACTGCTGCGTGAACTGGCAGGCACCGACCCGCAGTTCCGTACCGAGGAAGTGCAGGAGTACCTGCGCCAGCTGATCGTCGGCAAGCTGGGCAGCGCGCTCGCCACCTCGGGCGTACCGATGCTGGATCTGGCGACCCGGCAGGACGAGATCGGCACCAGGCTGGCGGGGGTGCTCACCGAGGAACTGAAGCCGGTCGGTATCGCCGTCCCCAAGTTCATCATCGAGAACATCTCGCTGCCGCCCGAGGTCGAGGAGGCCATCGACACCCGTTCCCGGATGGGGATCGCGGGCAACCTCGACCAGTACAGCCAGTTCCAGGCCGCCGACGCGCTCGCCGCCGGTGCCCGCACCCCCGGCAGCGGAGTCGGCGAAGGCATGGGCCTGGGACTCGGCATGGCCGCCGGACAGCGGATGGCCGCCGGGCTCACCCCCCAGCCCGGGGCTGCCGCTCCGGCGCCCGCCGCTGCCCCCGCCCCTGCGGCGGGCCCGCCGCCGCTGCCCGCCCAGGACCAGTGGTTCGTCGGTGTCAACGGCGCCCAGCAGGGGCCGTACGACAGCGCCGCGCTGGCCGGTCTGGTGAGCGCGGGCACCCTGACCCGGGCGTCGCTCGTCTGGAAGGACGGGATGCCCGGCTGGCTGGCCGCCGACCAGGTGCCCGATGTGGGCAGACTCTTCGGCGCCGTCCCGCCGCCGCTCCCGCCACAGGCCTGAGAGCGGCAGGACGATGAGCACCGACGAGCAGAACTCGGCCGCGCCCGGCGCGGTCTCGCGTTCCTACCCGTGCCAGGCGTGCGGCGCCACCGTGGAGTTCGCGCCCGGCTCCGACGCCCTGCGCTGCCCGTACTGCGGCCATGAGCAGGCGGTCGCCGCGGTCCCGCGCCAGGTCCGTGAGCACAGTTTCGACGAACTGGCCACGCTGCCCGCCAAACCGCTGGGCACCACGGCGGAGGGCGTCCGGACGTACGTCTGTCCGGGCTGCGGCGCCCACACCGAGAGCGACGACCTCTCCGCACGCTGCCAGTTCTGCGCCACCGCGCTGGTCGCCGAACCGGACGCCACCGAGCGGGTGGCACCGGAGGCGGTGGTCCCGTTCGGCCTGGGCCACGACGAGGCCCGTACGGCGTTGCGCAAATGGACGTCGTCCCGCTGGTTCGCGCCCTCCAGCCTGAAGAAGGTCAGTGAGGCCGAGACGTTCAGGGGCAGCTACCTGCCGCACTGGACGTACGACGCGGAGACGGTCTCCGACTACCGCGGCCAGCGTGGCGTGTACTACTACGTGACCGAGACGTACACCACCACCGAGAACGGCGAGACCGTCACCAAGACCCGCGAGGTGCGCCGCACCCGCTGGTATCCGGCCTCCGGGACGGTCGACCGTGACTTCGACGACGTACTGGTCGCCGGGACCACCCATGTCGCCCACGAACAGCTGGACAAGCTGACGCCGTGGCCGCTGGAGGAGGCCAAGCCGTTCCAGCCCGAGTACCTGGCGGGGTTCCGGACCGTGCGGTACGACGTGGAGCCCGAGGACGGGCTGGAGACGGCCAAGGAGCGGATGGCCAAGGTCATCAGGTCCGACTGCCGCAAGGACATCGGCGGTGACGAACAGCGGGTGCACTCGGTGGACACCCGGTACTCGGGGCTCACCTTCAAGCTGATGCTGCTGCCCGTGTGGTTCCTGACCTACCTGTACGCGGGCAAGAGCTGGCAGGTCATGGTCAACGCCCGCACCGCCGAGGTGATCGGCGAACGCCCGTACAGCAAGGGCAAGATCGCCGCCACGGTGGTGGCTGCCCTCGCCGTCATCGCGGTGATCGTCCTCCTGGTGGTCAGAAAGTAGAGCCGGTTCGGGAAGGGGGGCGCTGGGCAGGTTGGCCGGCGCCCCCCTTTCGTGTGTCGGGGAACGCACGGTGCCCCGTCGAACCTTGCGGGCTGCGGCACGAGAGGCCCTAGCATGCGGACCGTGACGGATGACGTTCCCCTGCTCGACGATCTGATGCCCTGGTCGGTGAGGTCCCCACGGCTGGGGCGCGACTGGGTGGTGGCGCCCGACGCCCGTTCGCTCAAGGCCCGTTGGGACACGCTGGTACGGGCCGAAGGGCCCGAGCGGGAACGGCTGTTCCGCCCCACCAGGGCCAGGACGCCGGAGAGTTCCGTGTCCGCGCTGCCGGGACAGCCCACCGGGACGGGCCGCTTCAGCCGGGAGTCGGGCCCGTGTCCCGCACCGGTACGGTTCGGCCTCGGCCCGTTCGACGAGCAGTGGCTGATCCCCGATCACCGGCTGCTGGACGCCGCACGCCCGGAGCTGTGGCGGGTCGCCGACGAGCACCAGCTCTTCGCCGTCGAACAGCCCGGCGCGGCGGGAGACGGCGCGGCGGGAGACCCGGGCCCGGCGCTGCTGGTCTCGGCGGTACTCCCGGACGGCCGTTCCCCGGCGGGCCGGTCCGGCCGGATCAGGCCGCTGCACCGCAGGCCCGGCGGGGCCGAGCCCAATATCGCTCCGGGGCTGGCGGATCTGCTCACCGCGCGCTACCGGCAGGAGGTCACCGCCGAGCAGATACTCGCCTGGGCGGTGGCCGCGGCCGGGCCGGTGCCCGGCGGGTGCGGTGTACCACTGACCGCGGACCCGCGGCTCTGGTCGTCCGGGGCCGAACTGGGAGAGCAGTTGCTGCGGATCCAGCTGCGCGGGGCGCGCGGCGGTGACCGGCCCCGGCTGCCCGGGGGCCGCCGGCCCTACGTGCGGGCCGCCGTCCCGCCCCGGCCCGAGGCGCTCACGTACGACCCCGGCGAGGAGGCTCTGCTGCTCGGCACCGGGCGCGTCTCGCCGGTGCCCGCCGGGGCCTGGGACTTCACGGCGGGCGGGGTCCGGGTGCTCGACCTGTGGTTCGCGCGCAGGACCGCTCCCGCGGAGCCCGGCACGCTGGAGGCACTGCGGCCGGGCGGCTGGCTCCCCGAGTGGAACTCCGAACTGCTGGAGCTGATCACCGTGCTGGCCCTGCTGGCCGGACTCCGGTGCGATCAGCGGGAGTTACGGCGGGAGCTGGCGTCGGGCCCGCGTATCGGGCGGGCCGAGCTGGAGGCGGCGGGCGTCCTTCCGGTACCCGCGGCGGCGCGCCTCCCCGCTTCGGTGCTCGACCATCACGAAGAGGGCCCTGAAGGTCAGTTCGCCCTGGTGTGACCCGGTCGTCACCCGTCCGTGGGCACGAACGAGTCGAGCACCCGGGTCACCGCCCGGTCGAAGTAGGCGTCCATGTCCGGTGGCGGCGCCGCATCCGTGAACGCCGCCGCCAGATGCGGATAGCGGCCCGAGCCGATCTCCCGCACCAGATAGGCCGTTCGGACCGCCTGCTCCTGCTCGGCGGACCACGGCAGGGCCCGGGTCCGCTCGGCGGTCTGGACCTCGTTGGCGACATACGTGAGGACCAGCCCGCTGACCATCGCGATCAGCTCCATCTTCTCGCCGTAGGACACATCGAGCGGCTCCAGGCAGGCCAGGCTGTGGTCGATGAAGCGCAGCCCGTTCGGCGTGAAGCCGCGGTTCGGCGCCATCACCTGCGCCATCCACGGGTGTCTGCGCATGATCGCGCGGGCCCGGCGGGCGAGGTCCAGCGTGTCGGCCCGCCAGTCGCCCGACGGTTCACCGGTCAGGTCGTGCTCACCGGCCGCCGCGTCGAACATCAACTCGTACAGGTCCTCCTTGTGGGGGACGTAGTTGTACAGCGACATCGTTCCGCAGCCGAGTCCGGCCGCCACCCGGCGCATGGAGACGGCCGCCATCCCTTCCGCGTCGGCGATGCGTACGGCTTCGGCCGCGATGTCGGCCCGGCTGTACGCGGGACGGGGGCCGCGCCCGGCCCGCTCGGGACGGGCCCAGACCTGACCACGCAGTACCTGGAGGAGGCCGATCAACTGGCCGACGACATCGTGCTGGTGGACCGGGGCCGGGTCACGGTCACCGGCACGCCGGCCGAGCTGAAGGCCCGCATCGGCAGTTACGCGGAGTTGATGGTCGCCCACGAGTCGGCGATGGCCGCCGCGGCCGGTGTACTCGACCAGCTGACCGGCGCCGAGCCCCGGCTGGACCACGAACGGCACACGGTCGGGGTGACGGTGGTCGACCCGTCGCTCACCCTGCCGCGCATCGTCCGCGAACTCGACGCCGCCGGTGTACCGGTCCTCGACGCGAGTCTGCGGCCCCCGACCCTCGACGAGGTCTTCATCCGGCTCACCGACCGGACGGAGGTCATGGCATGAGCGCCCTCGTCCACGACGGAACGGCCATGCTCGGCCGCCATCTCCGGCGGATCCGCCGCGCCCCGGGCGTGCCGGTCCTGACCCAGACCATGCCGATCACGATGCTGCTCTTCTTCG
The DNA here is from genome assembly GCF_036241575.1 of Streptomyces sp. NBC_01267. Classification (NCBI taxonomy): domain Bacteria; kingdom Bacillati; phylum Actinomycetota; class Actinomycetes; order Kitasatosporales; family Streptomycetaceae; genus Streptomyces; species Streptomyces sp. NBC_01267. The sequence continues at coordinate 1,419,162 of NZ_CP108455.1, forward strand.
GCTACGTCTTCGGCAGCGCGCTCGCGATGCCCGGCGGGCAGTACCGCGCGTACCTGCTGCCGGGCCTGCTCGCGGCGACCGCGTCCAACGGCATCATGACCGGGATGTTCCAGGCGGCCCAGGACTCGCACCGGGGCGTGATGGACCGCTTCCGCACCATGCCGGTCAGCCGCGCCGCGGTACCGCTGGGGCAGACCGCGGCGGACACTCTCCTCACAGCGGCCGGAATGGTGCCGCTGGCCCTGGTGGGGCTCGCGGTGGGGTGGCGCATCGAGGGCGGCCCGTTGCACGCGCTCGCGGCCTTCGGTGTCCTGCTGCTCTTCCGCCTCGCGACCAGCTGGGTCGGCTGCTGGCTCGGACTGCTCATCCACAACGAAGAGGCCGCGGGCCAGCTGGGCAGCGCCACCTTCATCCTTCCGCTGCTCTCCGGCGCCTACATCCCGACGGACGGAATGCCGGGATGGCTGCGGACGGTGACGGAGTGGAATCCCATCAGCGCGGTGGCCACGGCGGTGCGCGAGCTGTGCGGCAACACGCGACCCGCGGCGGATGCCGCCTGGCCGCTGCTCCATCCGGTCGCGGGCTCGCTGCTGTGGTCGCTGGTGCTGCTCGCGGTGTTCGTTCCGCTCACGGTCCGCCGGTACGCCCACGGCGGGAAGTAGGCGGAAAATACCCTCGTACGAGGGGTGGTGGGGCCGGATCCGCAACCGGTCGGCCTGCGAGCTGGGGAGGACTCGCGGGGCGGACCGGACTCGCGAACGGAAGAGAGCCTGCCGGACCGGGCTCACGGAAGGTCAGGCCCCGCGGACCGGCGAACACACCGAAGCGCCACTGCGCGCCCCGGGAATGACGGGCGGGACGTGAGCAGCGCCGCACCGGGACGGTGTGGTCGCTCGATCGTGGATCGGTCGTTCCGGTTCGGAGACTTCAGCCGCGGCTGCCGAAGAGCGAGCGGCGCAGCCGCCGCAGGGGCGCGAAGAGCTTGACGCGTGCACCCCTGCTCGTGCTGGAGTGTGCGACGTCACGCGAGGTGAGCTCACGCATCAGGGACGTCGCTTCTGCCGACTCCCGCTGAGGGACGACAGGGCCGCCCAGCACCGAGAGATGGCGGTCGAGACGCGAACTGGTCGCGCCGCTTCCGCAGGTGATCGCAGGCACTCGTGGCCTGCTGCGCACTGTTATCTGTTCCATGTCACTCCCCACCCGTACAAGGGCATCCGGCCCGGCGCACAGTAACCCTATCGCCCCTCGGCCACACCCGTGTATCCCGGGCGCCGGATTCACCGGCCCCGTACGGAGGTTGACGTGACTCTCCGAATGCGTCTGATTCCAGGGCGAGTTGCGTCCTGCCGGCCGGACCGGCCGCTCCGGGGGTCCTGGCGTACGGGGGCCCCGGCCGGCGGGGCCCCCTCCCTGGCCGACGCGTGTCAGTCCTGGGCGTTGAGCACCGGCAGATAGCCACCGGACTGACCGGCTGCCGTGGGGTGGTACGACTCGGTCAGATCGAGCAGGTTGACGCTGTGCAGCCAACTGTTCGAGGAGCAGATCTCGTGCCCGGTGAAGGCGGAGGCGATGTCACCGAAGGCGAAGCCGTGGTCGGCGGCCCGCTTGGCGGTGACGGAGTTGAGGTGGTCGGACGCCGCGTTGATCGCGGCGCGCTCGGTCTCGCTCAGTCCGACGATGCAGCTGCCGTTCAGCTGGTAGAAGCGAGGGTAGCCGAGCACGACCACGTGCGCCGAAGGGGACTTGGCGCTGATCGCCGAGTACACCTTGTCGAGCAGACCCGGGAGGGTCGAGTCGATGTAGCTGTTGGCCGTGGCGAGACTCGCGAGGCAGGTGGACTCGGAGTGCAGTACGCAGTCGGTCATGGTGCTCGCGAAACCGGCGTCGTTGCCGCCGATGGTGAGGGAGACCAGGCTGGTCGACGAGGTGAGAGCCGAGAGCTGGCTGGACAGGACATCACCCGTACGGGCGCCCGAACATGCCACGAAGGCGAACGACGAGGGCGCGTGGGCAGCCGCCCAGAGCTTCGGATACGCGAGGGTGCTGCGCTTGCAGTCCCCGCTGGCACTGTCGTAGCTGCCCGATCCGACGCCCGCCGAGTACGAGTCACCGAGGGCCACATAGCTGGTGGATGCGGCCTGTTGAGCACCCTGTGCCGCCCCCGCCCCGGTGAGGGCGAGTCCGACGGCGAGCAGGACCGAGGACGAGAGAGTCGCAAATCTGGACAGTTTCATGGAACCTCCCTTAGCAGGATTTCCGCCACGTCTGTCGTACCAGGCCACACCCATGAACTGGAAGTGTCCATGCCAATTATTCGAAGCTTCGACGGCCCGGAGTCATCTCATCGCCATTGAAGCCCGGCATTCGGCCCTTCGGGGGGAAACTCCGTTCAACCACCCGATCGATGACAGTTCGTCAGCACACGCGCCGCACGCGCCCGTCCGCGCCACCTACCACAAAGGGCGTGCGCCGGTCGCCCGTGTGCCGGATCATGGGCGCCATGTCCGCAAACCCTGAGGCATCCCTGCCGATCCGGCTCAACGTCGACGACAGCGATTCGCCGTCCGATGTCGTCGATGCGCTGTTCCTCGGCCGCTTCGCCACGGGCGAGCAGCCGTACTCGCACAGTTCGACGATCGACCGCGTCAAGAAGGGGCTCACCCTGGTGCCGCCAGGAGCGACCGTGCTGCGCGCGGCGCGTGACGACGACCGCAGCGCGACGCTCGCCGAGGGCGAGGGCTGGACCCTGCTGGTCTCCCGCTGGAACCGGGGCGCCGATGTCACGGTGACCGCGGTCAGCGAGGAACTGGCGGCGAAGGTCCTCGCCCAGTCCACGGACGGCGCGCAGGACGAGCCCGAACCGCAGCCCGAGAACGTCACCATGGGCTTCTGGTACGTCTCCCCGCGCCGCGGCCCGCACCGCACGACCCGGCAGATCGCGGCCGGCACCTGGGAGGACGTGCGCGTCAACTACACGATGCCGGTGGCCGAGGCGCTGGACGGCCTCATGAAGGTCACACCCGACGACATCTCGGGCCGGCTGCTTCTGCTGCACGGCCCGCCCGGCACCGGCAAGACGTCCGCGCTGCGGACCCTGGCCCGTTCCTGGCGCGACTGGTGCCAGGTCGACTGCGTACTCGACCCGGAGCGGCTGTTCAACGACGTCGGCTATCTGATGGACATCGCGATCGGCGAGGACGACGGTTCGGCGAAGGGCCGTTGGCGGCTGCTGTTGCTGGAGGACTGCGACGAACTCATCCGCGGCGAGGCCAAGCACACGGCGGGCCAGGCACTGTCCCGTCTGCTGAACCTCACGGACGGACTCCTCGGGCAGGGCCGGAACGTCCTGGTCGGCGTCACCACCAACGAGGATCTGGAGCGCCTGCACCCCGCGGTGGTCCGTCCGGGCCGCTGCCTCGCACGTATCGAGGTCGGCCCGCTGACCCGCAAGGAGTCGGCGGCCTGGCTCGGTACGGAAGTGGGGCTCGGGCGGGAGGGCACGACGCTGGCGGAGCTGTACGCGCTGCGGCGCGGGGCGGGACCGGCGTCCGTACCGGCGCAGGAGCGGGGCGTCGACGCGGGGCTGTACCTGTGACGCGGGCCCGGGTCCGGAGCGGGCCCGGACCGGTCGGCGCCGGAATCGCCGCGCGTGAACCCTTGAGGTGAACGCGGCCGGGACCGGGCCAAGTCCCTTCCCCGGCCGGTTACTTCGCGTACGCGGCCCGCAGCGCGTCATCGACGGCGGCCCGCGCCGCCTGCTGCCCGAGCCCCAGCCGTACCGCCCGCTCGGCGAAGACCCGCGCCGCCTCCGCCGCCTCCCGCTCCGCCGCGTCCCCGGCGGCAGCGACAAAGGTGCCGTTGCGCCCCCGCGTCTCGATCACGCCGTCGGTCTCCAGCGCCCGGTAGGCCTTGGCGACCGTGTTCGCGGCGAGCCCCAACTCCCCGGCCAGGCCGCGAACCGTCGGCAGCCGGTACCCCACCGGGAGTCTGCCCGAGCGCGCCTGTTCGGCGATCCGGGCCCGCAGTTGCTCGTACGGGGCGGTGGCGGAATCCGTATCAATGGCGATCTTCAGAGTCACCCTCCGATTCTCCCCCATTCCGGTCCCCGCTCCGCGCCCTGCGGCGGAGAAATAATGGGGAGGCGCCCGGTCATGGCGCCCGCCTACTCTCCCCTGACGACAAGCGGTCCGGTACGAGATCTGTGCGACGGAGGTACGGCATGCCCGAGAACTCGGCCGAGGTCGGCGTGGTGCTGACGAAGGCGGGACGGACGAAGATCGCCTATCCGGCGACGGTGCTCTCGGACGACGGCACCCGGGTGACCGTACGGGCGGAGTGGGCCGGGAACGGCGTACGGGACTTCGGGTTCGTCCGCTTCGAGCCCGGCGATGTCTTCACCGAGCACTACTGGCGCGACCGGTGGTACGCGGTGAAGGAGGTGCGCGCCGGAACGGGTGAACTGAAGGGCTGGTACTGCGACGTGACCCGCCCGGCCGTGGTCGGTGACGGTGAGCTGGTGGTCGAGGATCTGGACCTCGACCTGTGGGTGTCGGCGGACGGGGCCGACATTCTCCGGCTGGACGAGGACGAATTCGAGGCGAGCGGTCTCGCCGCGCGCGACCCGGAAGCGGCGAGCCGTGCCGTGCAGGCCCTGGACGAGCTGGAACTCCTCGCCGAACGCGGGCAGTTGCCGCACTCCTGACCGGATCGCCCGTAGCTGAGCACCCGTTCGGCGTGATGTCCCACGACGCCCCCAGGAAGACGGCACGGCCCGGGAAGCCCCCGTCCAGGAGCCGCGGCGGCCCGGCCCGTCCCGGCCCGCCGGTCCGTCTCAGGCCTTGGCCACCAGTACGTACCGCTCGTCGTCGACCTCGTGCCCCCACAACGCCGGGTCGGCCGAGAGCAGTTCGTGGTGGACGGACTCGGTGAGCGGGTCGAGGGCGGCCATCAGCTGGCCCGCGGAGAGCCCCACTCCGCCCCACACCCCTTCGACGAGTACGAGCCGGCCGCCCGGGTTCAGCAGGGAGCACCAGTGCTTGAGCGCGGCCTCGTGGTCGGGCAGCAGCCAGACCACGTGGCGGGCCAGCACCACGTCGAAGCTGCGCTCACCGACCGGCGGCAGGGCGGCGTCCCCCACCAGCACCTCGGCATCGGTGCCGGCCAGCTTGGCCCGCGCCTGGTCGGCCATCCGGGGCGAGAGGTCCACCGCGGTGACCCGGTGGCCCTGTCCGGTGGCAAGGAGGGCCAGGCTGCCCGTACCGCAGCCGACGTCGAGGATCTCGGCCCGCTCCCCCGGCAGCCAGCGCTTCATCCGCCCCGCCCAGGCCTCCCGCACACCGGGGTCACGCAGGCCGTGGTCGGCGCCCTCGTCGAAAGTGTCGGCAACGGTATCCCAGTTGATCGTCATGCGCCGATGCTCTCAGGTACCACTGACAATCCGGCTGATCCCGCGTCGGCGAACGCGCGGCGCCCCTCCTGACCTGGGAACGCCGCGCCGGTCGGGCCGGTCGTGCGGGCGCGCTCAGCCGATGGCGGAGGCGCAGGTGGTGGGGGTGGCGTGGGCGGGGTCGAGGGCGTTGGCGACCTCGTGGTAGGCGATCCGGTCGGTGAGCCCGATGACGACGTGTTCGGAGAGGTCGGCGGCGCACTTGTCCTGGAGCAGGACGTTGTCGACGTCGGGTCCGTCCAGGAACTGGGTCCGGTACGGGGTGACCACCTCGTCGTACTTGGTGGCGATGACGGTGTAGTGCACCCCCGGAACCGTGTCGGGCACCGAGTTCAGCTTGCTGATGAAGGGCGAGCCCGCGACCTGGTCGGCGAGTCCCGGTGCGCCCTTCTGGAGGATGTCGGCGGCGCCCGGGAAGTACGGCAGGAGTTTGGTGAGACCCGACAGGGTCGTGCCGTGGTTGTCGGGCGCGATGCCGGTCAGGGAGTTCACCTCGGCCGCACCGCCGAGGAACTTGATGTAGTAGTTCGGCATCATGCCGCCCTGCGAGTGGCCGACGAGGTCGGCCTTCGGCGCACCGGTCGCCGCGAGCACCTTGTCGACGAAGCCGGAGAGCTGTTCGGCCGACTTGTCGATCGGGCCGAGCCCGTCGAAGAGGGTCTCGCCCGGGAGTTGCCCGTAGTCGAGGGAGAAGACGCAGTAGCCGCGGTCGACCAGGTACGGGGCGAGCGCGAGGAAGTTGTCGGTCGCGTTGCCGAGGGTTCCCGGGACCAGGACGACGGGGCGGGGGTGGGCCGCGGACGGCTTGCAGGAGTAGTTGTTCCAGCCGCTGCTGGGGGCGGAGGCGGCCTGCGCTGTGGTGGCGGCGGGAACCACGGCGGCCGTGACCGCCAGGGCCAGCGCGGAGAGGGGTCCGAGCGCACGTTTCCAGGGCAGCATCGAGTGTTCTCCTTGAGACTCAGGGGAGTTGCGACGGCTGTTCGCCCTGCGGCCCGGACCACCAGAGTGTTCTGCTCACGCCAAATTACGCGTGAGTAAGGTAGCGGGGGAAGTTACGCGTCGGTAAAGAACTGATGGAGGATCAGGGGCTGATCTTCGCGGGCCACGGTATACGCCGTCCGGCCCGGTGGACCGGATCAGGCGGCGAGTGTCCCCGGCACGATCGCACCGGGACCGAACCTTGCCCGCGCCCGGTCGGCGACGGCCTCGACCCTGCGCGCCTTGTCGTCCGCAGGGTCGAACGTCAGCTGATGGGCGGAGTGCGCCACCGGCGTCAGCCCCTCGGCACGCAGCCCGATCCCCCGCACCCTGGCCCGCTGGAGACCGAGCGCGTCATGGATCGCGTACGCCGCCTCGGTGAGCGCCGCCGAGTGTGCGGTCGGCTCGCGCAGGGTGCGGCTGCGGGTGGTGGTGGACCGGTCGGCGTACCGCACGGTGAGGGTCAGCGAGCGGCACACCTGTCCCTCACCGCGCATCCGGATGCCCAGTTCCCCGGAGAGCGAGAGCAGGGCCCTGCGCTGCCGGTCCCGGTCCAGCTCGTCGCGGGGGAAGGTCCGTTCCCCGGCGGCCGAGCGGGCCGCGGCGTTCGGCACGACCCGGGTGCGGTCGATACCGCGTGCCCGTTCCTGGAGTTCACGCCCGGCGCGCGCGCCGACGATCCGCTGAAGGGTGGCCAGGGGCGCGCCGGCGACCCTGCCGATGGAGTCGAGGCCGTACGAACAGAGGGTGCGGGCCGCCTTCGGCCCGACGCCCGGAAGCGCGCCGACCGGCTTGCCGGCGAGGAACGTCCGCGCGCCGTCCGCCACCAGGGTCGTCCCCGGTCGCGCCTCACGCGCGGCCATCGTGGCCAGCAGCGGATTGGGGCCGATCCCGATCGTGCAGCCGAGCCCGTGGTGCGCGAGTGCCCGTACCCGCAGCAGCGCGGCGAGTTCGGTGGCGCTCCGCCCGAAGTACCGCTGCGCGCCGTGCACATCGAGGAGTACGGCGTCGGGCGGGAACGCCTGGACGACCGGGGTGAGGTCCTCGGTCAGGGCGAGCGGCAGGGCCTCGGGTGCGAACCGTACGTACAGGATCATCCCGCGCTCCCCGGGCTGGAGTGCCAGAGCTTGCGTCCGGTGGCGGTCTGGTCACCGGCGGGGCGGAGGTCCGCCCAGGGGTTCATCTCGTAGCCGGTGGAGAGCTGGATGCGGCGGCCGTCACCGTCCGCGGACTGCCCGGATCCGGTCGTCGGCGGGGGCGCGGCCAGCGCACCGGCGACCGCTTCGAGGCCGCCGGTGCGCCGCAGTTCCACCAGCTCGGCCAGGTTCCAGGCGGCCGAGCCGACCACGCTGAGGCTGCGCGGCCCACGCCGCTGCACCACCCCGCGCACCAGCAGCAGCCAGGAGTGGAAGACGGTGTGCGCGCACGCGTCATGGCTGTCGTCGAAGAAGGCCAGGTCGACCAGGCCCGTGCCGTCGTCCAGGGTGGTGAAGATGACCCGGCGCCCCGAGCGTACGGGCGGGGTCTGGGTGGCGGCCTTCGCTCCGGCGACCAGGACGCTCTGCCCGTGTCCGGCGGAGCGCAGCCGCTGGGCGGAGAGCACGCCCAGCTCCTTCAGGAAGGCGTAGTGGTCCTCCATCAGGTGGCGGGAGGAGTCCATGCCGAGGACGCCCAGTTCGGCGCTGAGGCGTTCCGCGTCGCTGAGGTCGGGCAGACCGGCCGGAGCCGTCTTCCGCCCCTCGCCCAGGGCGAGTTGACCGCTGTGCGCGGAGCCGCGCCGGCCCGCGTGCAGTTCGGAGACGTGCAGCAGCAGATCGCGGCGGTTGGCGCCGAACGCATCCAGCGCGCCGACCTGGGCGAGCCGCTGCGCGACCGGTTTTCCCGGTCGGGCGCGCTGCCAGAAGTCCAGCAGCGAGGAGTAGGGCTGTCCGGCCGCGATCCGTTCGGTCTCGGCCTCGCTGATGCCGTGGACGTCGGAGAGCGCGAGGCGCACCCCCCATTTACCGGACACCAGTTCGATATGGTGAGCGACCGCGGACCGGTTCACGTCCAGCGGCAGCACCGGTACCCCGCGCCGCCGCGCGTCCGCCAGCAGCAGCCGCTTCGGATACATCCCGGGGTCGTGGGTGAGCAGTCCCGCGTAGAAGGCCGCGGGGTGGTGCGCCTTCAGCCAGGCGGACTGGTACGTCGGCACGGCGAAGGCGACGGCGTGGGCCTTGCAGAAGCCGTAGGCGCCGAAGGCCTCGACGATCTCCCAGGTACGCGCGGTCACTTCGGGCGTGTAGCCCCGCCGTCCGGTCGTCTCCGTGAACCAGGCGCGGATCCGCCCCTGCCGCTCGGGGTCGGACAGCTGACGGCGCGCCTGGTCCGCCTCGCCGCGGTCGCAGCCCGTCATGATCCGCAGGATCTCGATGATCTGCTCGTGGAAGACGACGACCCCGTACGTCCCGCTCAGCGCCGGGGCCAGATCGGGGTGCGGGTAGCGGACGGGCGCGCGGCCGTGCCGGGCCTCGATGAAGGGCCGCACCATGTCGGCGGCGACGGGCCCCGGCCTGAAGAGCGAGATGTCGACGACCAGATCGTCGAAGGAGGCGGGCTGGAGCCGCCCCACCAGATCGCGCTGGCCCGGCGATTCGATCTGGAAGCAGCCCAGCGTCTCGGTGGAGCGGATGAGTTCGTACGTCGCGGGGTCGCCCGCGGGCACCTGCGCGGGATCGTCCAGGTCGAGGCGCTCCCCCGTGGCCCGTCCGATCTCGCCGACCGCGTGCGCCATCGCGGACTGCATCCGCACCCCCAGCACATCGAGCTTGAGCAGCCCGAGGTCCTCCACGTCCTCCTTGTCGAACTGGGACATGGGGAACCCTTCGCCACTGGTCGGCATCACCGGCGTACGCCGTAGCAGCGAGGCGTCGGAGAGCAGCACCCCGCACGGGTGCATGGCGATCCCGCGCGGCAGTGCGTCCAGGGACTCGACCAGGTCCCACAGGCGTCCGTACTTCTTCTCCTCCCGTTGCGACTCCGCCGCCACGGCGCGCAGTTCGGGCAGTTCGGCCAGCGCGGCGCGGGCGTCGCGGGCACGGATGTGCGGGAAGGCCTTGGCGAGCCGGTCGGTCTCCGCCGGGTCCATGGACAGGGCCGCGCCCACGTCCCGTATCGCGTGGCGCACCCGGTAGGTCTCGGGCATGGCGACGGTGGCGACCCGCTCGGCGCCGAACCGGTCGATGATCGCGCGGTAGACGTCGAGCCTGCGGGCCGACTCGACGTCGATGTCGATGTCGGGCAGCGCCAGCCGGCGTTCGGACAGGAAGCGCTCCATCAGCAGTCCGTGCTCGACGGGGTCCGCGTTGGCGATGCCCAGCAGATGGTTGACGAGGGAGCCCGCGCCGGAGCCGCGGGCCGCGACCCGGATGCCCATCGCCTTCACGTCGTCCACGACCTGGGCGACGGTGAGGAAGTACGAGGCGTGGCCGTGGAAGGCGATGATGTCCAGCTCGTGGTGCATCCGCTCCCAGTACGCGCGTCTGCGGTCGTAACCGCGCAGCACCATGCCCGCGGCGCTGCGGGAGGCGAGGACGCGCTGGGCGGTGCGGTGCGCGGCGCCGACGAGGTGCGGTTCGGGGAAGTGGACGGTGGTGCGGATGCCGAGGTCGTCCTCGGGGTCGACGACGCACGAGTCGGCCAGCGCCTGGGTCTCGTCCAGCAGCCGGTGCGCGGTGTCCCTGCGGAAGCCCGCCGCCTCGACGATCCGTTCGGCGCCGCGCAGCATCTCGCCGGTCCCCTTGAGCCAGCGCTCGCCGCTGTCGAGCCCCTTGCGCGGATCGACCGGCACCAGTCGGCGGGCGGCGTCGAGGACGTCGGCGACGGGGCCCTGGCCGGGGTCGGCGTAGCGGACGGCGTTGCTCAGCACGGGCCGTACGCCCTGGTCCGCGGCGAAGCCGACGGTGCGGGCGGCGAGCCTGAGCGAGCCGGGGCCGGTACCGCTCAGTCCGTGGTGGACGGCTTCGAGGCGGAGCGCGTCGCCGTAGAGCTCCCGCCAGGGCGCGAGCAGGACGGCGGCCCGGTCGGGGCGGCCCGCGGCGAGCGCCCGGCCGATGTCCGAGTCCGGGCCGAGCAGGACGGCCAGCCCTTCGCCGTGGTTCCCGGCCCAGGGCAGCAGGGGCCGCCCTTCGCCCGCGTGGGCTGCGGTGATCAGCCGGCACAGCGCGGCCCAGCCTGCCGCGCCGTCGCGGGCGAGGAAGGTCACGCGGGGCACCGACTCGTCGACGAACACCCCGCCGCGCACCGGGGTGCGCGCCCGGTGGGTGGGGCCCTCCGCGCGGGCCCGTTCACCGATGGCGAGCCGCGCCCCGAACAGCGGGCGCACCCCGGCCCCGGCACATGCCTTGGCGAAGCGGACCGCGCCCGCGAGGGTGTCCCGGTCGGTCAGCGCGATGGCGTCCATGCCCCGTTCGGCAGCCCGCTCGGCGAGGCGTTCCGGGTGCGAGGCCCCGTACCGCAGGGAGAAACCCGAGACGGTGTGCAGGTGCGTGAAACCGGGCATCCGCCACACCTCCTGCTCCGATGATCCAGTCCGATACCGCCTCCCCTTCACCACCATAGACCATTTCGAACGTTCGTACGATTACGCGTGTGTCAGCCATTCAGACCCGCCCCACCTGCGTAAACACCGGTCCTCCCAGACCGTGGGGCCATGACTTTCGCCGACGAGATGAAGACCGCTGTCACTCCCCGGGCCGCCCTCCTGGTCGTCGGCACGCTCGTACTGCAGCTGCTGTTCATCGCGTCCTACGTGGGGGCCCTGCACAACCCCAGGCCGAAGGACGTCCCGTTCGGCGTGGTCGCTCCCGCACAGGTCGCCCCGCAGCTCGTCAGCAGACTCGGGGCGATCCCCGGCAGACCGCTGGACCCGCGTACGGTCAGCAGCGCGGCCGAAGCCCGCCGGAAGATGCTGAACCGCGATCTCGACGGCGTACTGATCGTCAGCCCCACCGGCACCAAGGACACTCTCCTGGTCGCGTCCGGCGGCGGGACCGTGCTGTCCTCGGCCCTCGACCGGCTGGTCACCGAGGTGGAGAAGACCCAGCGGCGCACCGTGCGGACCGTGGACGTGGCACCCGCTTCCGCCCAGGACTTCGACGGCCTCTCCGCCTTCTACCTGGTCGTCGGATGGTGCGTCGGCGGCTATCTCTGCGCCTCGATCCTGGCGATCAGCGCGGGTTCCCGGGCCGCCAACCGCACGCGCGCGGCGCTCCGGCTGATGAGCATGGCGCTCTACTCGGTCCTGGGCGGGCTCGGCGGCGCGGTCATCGTCGGCCCGGTGCTCGGCGCCCTGCCCGGCAGCGTCCTGGGCCTGTGGGGCCTCGGCGCCCTGGTCGTCTTCGGGGTGGGCGCGATCACGCTCGCCCTGCAGGCGCTCACCGGCATCGTGGGGATCGGCCTGGCCGTCCTGCTGATCGTGATCGCGGGCAACCCGAGTGCGGGTGGCGCCTTCCCGCTGCCGATGCTGCCGCCCTTCTGGCACGCGATCGGCCCCTGGCTGCCACCTGGCGCCGGTACCTGGGTGGCGCGCTCCCTGGCGTACTTCAAGGGCAACTCCGTCACCGGACCGCTGCTGGTGCTCTCCGGCTGGGCGGTGGCCGGCACGGTGATCACGCTCGCCCTGTCCGTGTTCCGCAGGAGGACACCCACCGTCCCCGAGGCCCGGGAAGCACCGCGGGCCTGAGACACGCGGGCCCGGCCCGTCACGCGGACGGGCCGGGCCGTGGAGCGGGTACGGAACGTCAGCCGATCGACGCCCCGAAGGCAGCCGTAGTTGACGGTGGCGTCGAGCCCGGTGACCGTACCGCCGTGCACCTGTGTGGCCGGTCTCCGTACGGGCACACGACAACGACACGGCACCCGCACTCCTTTCACGAACGGGGATCCCGCACGGTCCCCCATCGGTACAAAAGACGTGAACTCCCATATATCCACAGCAGATGAGCGCCAGATCGTCCGCTATGCATCCGACCGGGACCGAATTCCGGCGCCCGCCCGGTCGAAACTCCGCCCACGGACCGGCTTTCCTGCCCCTGGGGAGTGCCGGTGAGGCCCCCTGATGGGTAATCATCGGAACGAAGGGGGATGCCAGTGCACACGATGCATGCATACGGCACGGAAGAATCGGCGCTGCGTGGACGGGTACGCGCGACGGACGGACGACATCTGACAGTGGAGCGCCTCGGCGACCCGCGCGGCAGGCCGGTGTTCCTGCTGCACGGCACACCGGGCAGCAGGCTCGGGCCCGCTCCCCGCGGCATGGTGCTCTACCAGCGCAGAATGCAGCTCATCGCCTTCGACCGCCCCGGATATGGAGGCAGCGACCGGCTACCGGGCCGCAGTGTCGCCGATGTCGCCCAGGACGTCCGGGCGATAGCCGACGCGCTGGGCCTCGACAAGTTCGCCGTCGTGGGACGGTCGGGCGGCGCGCCCCACGCGCTCGCCTGCGCGGCCCTGCTGCCCGACCGGGTCACCAGAGCCGCGGCCCTGGTGACGCTCGCGCCCCGGGACGCGGTGGGGCTCGACTGGTTCGAGGGCATGGCCGCGTCCAACGTCCGGGAGTACACGTCCGCCTCGGACGATCCGGACGCTCTCGTGGCCCGGCTCGTCCCGCGCTCGGCGGAGATCAGAAGAAACCCGGTCCGCCTGCTCGACCAGCTGTTCAGCGATCTCACCGACTCGGACCGCAGGGTCGTCAACGACGCGGGCGTACGGGCCATGCTGCTGCGCAACTACCAGGAGGCGCTGCGCACTTCACCGTACGGCTGGATCGACGACGCGCTTGCCTTCTCCCGTCCCTGGGGCTTCGACCCCGCCGGCATCCGCAGCCCGATCATGCTGTGGCACGGGGTGAAGGACGTCTTCTCACCGGTGGGCCACTCCCGCTGGCTGGCCGGGCAGATCCCGGGCGCGACGGCCGTACTCGAACCGGCCGCCGCGCACTTCGACGCCCTGCACGCACTCCCGCGCGTCCTCAACTGGCTGCTGGACACCTGAGGGACTGCCAGGTACTCCGAGAGGCCCTACACGACGAGCGGCTCCAGGTCCCGGTTGAACCGCCGGGCGTCGCTCGCGATCCCCACATAGGTGTGGTCGTCCCCGAGCTGCCGTTGCAGCTCGGAGACGGTCTCCGTCCGCAACAGCTGCGCCTCTTCCTTGCGGCCCAGCACGTCCAGCGTCACCGACATGTTGGACGCACAGGCCAGGGTCTCCGGATGGTGCGCGCCGACGACCTCGCGCAGCGCCGTGACGACCCGGCGCTCGATCTCCAGCGCCTTGTGCGCGTCCCCCAGGTCGGCCGTGACGTTGGCGAGATTGACCGTCGCGAACAGCACGTGCGGGTGCCGGGCGTTCAGCACCTCGCCCATCGTCGTGATCGTGCTGGTGAGCAGTGACTCCGCGGTGTCCAGCGATCCGCTGGCCCACTGGTAGATGCCCAGGTTGTTCATGGCGGTGAGGGTGTACGGGTGCCGCTCCCCCGGCCCCTGCAGGTACTGGTCCACCACCGCCTGGGCGGCGTCCCGCGCCCCCGTCGCGTCCCCGGCCGCGAACAGATCGGCCGCGTAGTTCAGGTCGCAGGCCAGCCAGTCGGGATTGGCCATGGTGTATTTGAGGCGGTACCGGTCGCGGGTGGCCGTGGTCAGCCGCCGCGCGTCCTCCAGACGGCCCGCCCTGCGCAGCGAGACCGCGAGGCTCTTGGCCGCGGCGAGGGTGCCGGGGAAGGCCTTCCCCAGCTGCGCCTTGAAGATCTCGTAGGTACGCGAGAGCAGCGCGACGGAGTCCTCGTACCTGCCGACCTCGCGCAGGTCGCGCGCCAGGTTCTGGGCGGAGGAGAGGGTGTACGGATGCTCGGGGCCGAGCACCTCGGTGCGCCGGTCGTAGACGTCCTGGTCCATCTCCCGGGCGCGGGCGTACTGCCCCGCGATCCGCAGGTTCAGCGCCAGGTTGTTGGCTGCCGCCAGGGTCCTCGGGTGGGACTCGTCGAAGATCTCCTTGAACCCCTCGTACGCCTCGATGGCCAGCGTCATGGCCCTGCTGTACTCGCCGAGCGCGCCGAGGTCCATGGCCAGCGCGCTGGTGGTCATGTACGTGTGCGGATGCGAGGGGCCGAGCTCCGGGAGCTGTTCGCGCTGGCGTCGCAGGGTCTCCTCGTCCAGCTCCATGGCCTCCACGTAACGGCCGCGCGAGCGAAGGATGTTGGAGAGGTGGAAGCGGAGGTAGAGGTACTGGAGGTCGTTGCTGCCGAGCTCTTCGCGCCAGACCTCGCGCAGGTCGTTCGCGAGTGCCAGTGCCGTGGCGAAGTCGCCGCGCTTCCAGAGGTAGCGCACCCGGTCGATCATCAGCCGACGGGTCTCCGGGTCCTTGCAGAGCCGGGCCTCCGAGGGCCCCAGGTGTGGCCAGATGGGGGCGAAGTCGGGCCAGGTGTCCGGATTGTCTATGGGCTCGTCACCGTCGGGCCTGGCGCCCGCGAGGATCATGTGGACGGCGTGCCGTGCGTCGTTCTGCTCCTCCTGGGTGAGCTGGGCCTTGATGACGGCCTGCACCAGCCGGTGCACCTGGATGGAGCCGCCCACCTGGTCCACCTTGGCGAGTGCGAACCGGCCGATCTCCCGGATGACCCGGCCGAGCACCAGCTTCTCCTGGAGGGTCGCGTCGTACGGCTTGAGCGCGTCGATCATCTCCTTGCTGTAGAGCAGCTTCGCCGAGATCGGCTCGGGGGCGAAGAAGGCGCAGAGCTGGAGCAGCCGGACCGCGGCGGGCGAGCGTTCCTTGAGCCGGGCGATGGACACGTTCCAGGTGGCGGCCACCGGTTCGGGGTAGCCGACGGGCTGGTTGAGCCCGAGGACGCTCTCGGCCTCCTGCGCCAGTTGCTCCAGGTAGGTGTCGACGGGGGTGGCGGTCTCCGCGATCCAGGCGGCTGCCTGCTCGACCGCCAGCGGCAGGTCGCCGACCGCTTCCGCGACCCTCGCGGCGTCCACGGCGGAGAGTCCGGGCGCCCGGCGCTGGAGGTGCTCGACGGACTCCTCCCGCAGGAAGACGTCGACGGGCAGGGCGTCCCCGTACTGCGACCACGTCTGGTTGCGCGAGGTCACCAGGACGTGGCCGGGGCCGCCCGGCGGGAAGAACCGCTTGAGCTGCTCGGGATCGTCGGCGTTGTCGAAGACCAGCAGCCAGCGTGCGGTGGGCACGCCGCGGCGCAGCAGATCGATGGCCTCCTGGGAGGCCGCCGCCATGTCGTCGGCGCCCTGGGTGCCCAGCCGGACGGCGAGTTCGGCGAGACCGGACACCACGTCGTCGGTCTGTTCGGCGGAGATCCACCACACCAGGTCGTAGTCGGCCATGAAGCGGTGCACGTATTCGAGAGCGACCTGGGTCTTGCCGACGCCGCCGAGTCCGTAGAGCGTCTGGGGCTGTGGCAGCACCACGGCCATTCCGCCGCCGAGCTGGTCACGCATCCGCTCCAGCACCAGGGACCGGCCGGTGAAGCCGGAGTTGCGGGCCGGTGCGTTCCAGATCTTCGGTACGGTCCCGGGGAAGCGCGGCCCCGGTGCCACCCCGTCCGTGAGCTGGACGGGCCGGTCCACCGCCCGCAACAGCGCGGCCGTGGCGTGCACTTCGTCGAGCCGGAACAGGTCGGTCGGGTTGCGGTCGATGTACGGCGTGGTCAGCCGGACGTCACCGACCCGCAGCGGCAGCAGGTGCCGCCGGGTGCCCGAGGGGTCCTCGGCCGCCGAACGCCGCCAGACCTCCACGGCACGGGCCGACTTGAGGTAGGCGCTGGAGAGCACGACGACGGTACGGGCGGCGCCCTCGGCCGTCGCGGTCTCACCCGTACTGCCGGGTGCCGGCTCCGCCGACACATCGCGCGGCACCACCCGGAATCCGGCCCGGGTGAGCACCGACTCGATCCAGTCGGCCCACATCCGGTTCTCCGCCACGTAGCTGAGGAGCAGGTCGGCGGGGAGCGCGGGGCGGCGGCGGGTGAAGGCGTCCCTGATGCGCAGCCTGGTCTCCTCGGGGATCTGCGGCATCGAGGTGACCTGCTGGTCGGTGACGACAGCGGCGAGCCGTTCGAAGGCGGAGAGCAGGGAGTTGCTGAGCCCGGCCTCGTCACCGAAGGTCGCCAGGGTCTCCTCGTACGCGTAGTAGGGGCGGTACGGGATCTCGACCGCGCCCCAGTAGGCGGTGAGTTCCTCACCGGTGAGTCCGCGTGGCAGCCCGTCGAACCGCAGCCTGGCCAGCGCCCGGCCGGCGTCCGCCTTCTCCTTCTCGCCCTCGTCGATCCGCATGGGGACGGGCAGGATCTGGATGCCCCGGCCGCTGTCGTGCTTGTCGATCTGGCGGGCCACCGCGGCGGCTCCGTCGATGGACTGGTCGCTGAGGGTGAAGCAGTCGACGAGCGCGTCCGGCAGATGGACGGTGCAGATGTCGGCGATGTCGCTCAGGCCGGTGCGGCTGTCGATGAGGACGTAGTCGTAGTTGGCCTTCATGTCGTCGCGCAGGGCATCGAAGAAGTGACCGCCGCCGAGCCGGTCGTAGAAGTTGTCCCAGTCGAAGGTGGAGACGGTGGCGGAGTACTCGCGGTTCTGCCGCCCGGCCGAGACGAAGTCGAGCGTACCGCCGTCGGGGAACTCCCAGCCGAGCGTCTCCGGGGTCAGCGAGACCGCGTGCTGCTGGATGCGCGCGTAGCCGCGGTGCCAGTCGTCGGGGCGCGGTACGGGACTGGTCGCGGCCCAGGCGTACTCGGTGATCAGGTCGATGATCCCGGTGGTGGCGCCGAGTGTGGAGGGGTCGAGGAAGGGGTGGAAGAACCGGTAGAGGCCGGGCGCTTCCAGGTCCCAGTCGACCGCGAGGACGCGTTTGCCGTTGGCGGCCAGGATCCAGGCCGTGTTGGCCAGGGCCATGGTCCGGCCGGTACCTCCCTTGTACGAGTAGAAGGTGACGATGCGTCCGTCACGACCTGCCGTCATCCGTGTCCTCCGCATCGAGCGCGTGGTCCTGCGTACCGGGTATGAAGCGGGTGGTGGCCTGCTCGGTGGCCATCGGGCCGATGAGCCGGGGCCGTTCGTGGTGTCCGCCGCCGGCCGGCGGGTAGACCGTGGCGTGTTTCAGGTACTGCTGGGCAGCGGCCTCCACCACCTGGGGCAGGATCTGCCCGAAGGCCTCCATGCTCGGTACGCCCTTGGCGGCGGCCCGTGAGGTCGCGCGCCCCTGGCGCATCTTGGACGGCATGGTGTCCTCCAGCCGTCCGGTGAGTTCCGCCTCGGAGGCTCTGCTCTGGTGGTCGTCGCGGTTCCACGGGACCACCACGCTCGCCCAGGGGCGGTGCTCGGAGTCGAAGGCGGCGAGCCGCTCGCGCCGTTCCTCGTCGTGCAGTGCCCAGCGGTCGACGAGCAGCACCTCCGGACGGGACGGCGGCTGCTTCCCGTCGAGATGGAGCACCTCCTCGTCGAAGGAGGTCACGGTCGCCTGGTAGTTGAGCGAGCGCACCAGGTCCTCGGCCAGTCTGGCCAGCGGCTGGGCGGAGTCGGGGTGGTAAGGATTCCAGTCCAGCGGGGTGTCCCCGTAGTACTCGGGGTGCCGTCCGTCGGGCAGGTCGTCGCGGGCGGGCGCGGCGACGGTCAGCTGCATGGGACGCGGTCCGCCGCTGGGCGGGCCGAAGGCGCTGGGGGTGACCCGGTAGTCGACGGGGCGGCCGGGCCCGACGGCCGACGCGTCGGCGACGCTCACGATCCGTTTGGCCAGTTCGTAGACGGCCCGCTCGTACTCCTCGGCGAATATCCGGAGTTTGATCAGCCCGTAGAGCCCGTCCGTCACGTAGCGGTCCCCGAAGGCGCGGTGATTGAACTGCAACCGCTCGGCGGGGCCCGGGAGTTGATGGGGCGGGACGGGAACCCAGAGGGCGGGGACTATCGCCTCCGCCGTGCGGTTGCTGCGGGCCTGGTGCTGGATGGCGCGCTGCGCGAAGGCGTACCACTCCTTCCCGCACATCTCGCTGCCGAAATATCGCGGGGAGAAGAGCGGGACGAAGACCCGGCAGGTGGCGAGGACTTCACCGAGCCGCTCCGACCAGCCCTCACCCGACCGCAACTCCCGGTCGATGAAGCCCGCCGGTGCTCCGGCCGGGAGGTCCGTCATGGCCATCACATGGGCACAGAGATCGCGGAAGAGACGCTCGACCCACATGTCCGGGTCCGGACCCACCGCGCCGTGCTTCGGCGTATGCGCATAGCTGAGAAAAAAATACGGCCTGTGGTTCGCCGCTCTCGGCTGTTCCGACGCTGCCAACTCGCCCCCCGTCCTCCATGAAGACATCATTCCGGAGCGGACAGGCTCCACCCCGTCGACGTTCGGTCAATCAACGCCGCTTTTCAGTCATCCACTTCACCGCGTGGCCCACCGCGTCCTTGATCGGGAACAGCATTGCCGCCGCGTTCCCCAGCTTCCCTTCCCGCAGCCCCGTTCGGGGAAAGTCCGCACCGATCAGTTCGAAATCACTGTCGTCGAGTGCGATGTCCTCGTACGTGAACCACGCACGCTTCCCCCCGGCGTTCACCACACAGCGGTACGTCTTCGGCGGGGTATCCGGAATCCGGTATTCGGCGAGGTGGAACGAGGTGCACACCTCGAATCCCACATTGATCATCAATTCCTGGGCATCGGCCTCGAACAGCTTTCCCAGCGGTGATTCCTCGCCCAGATGGCAATCGGCCGGATGGCCTTTTACCAGTTCCCGGGCGCGCGCGCCCACCGCGGCGAAGGAGGTCTGCGGATGATCGCTGCGAACGGCGCCCTCGGAGAGCCGGACACATTCAGCCAGCCGGCCCATGCCGGGACACGGCGTACGCGCCGGATCGAAGGCCGGCATCGCGGCCAGGAAGTCCGCCTTGCGGCTCGCGCCGAGCCCCTCCACCTGGCGCAGGTGGGCCGCCGACGTCGTGGAGTTCTCCGGGGTGAAGGCCGGGACCACCAGGGTGCCCTCCTCGCCCAGTACGGCCAGCAACGCGTCCCGCAGCGTCCGGGCCCGCAGCCCGGTGCCGCCGAGCGAGGCGTGCACCAGCAGGGTCGCCCCACGCGTCACACCGAGCACGCTCAGCTCCCCGGCCAGTCGGGCGCCTTCAGCCATGGGCCGCCTCTTCCCACTCGTCCAACAGGGCGGCGACCAGGCTCTTGCCGCTGACGGTCAGTTCGGCCGCCCCCTCCAGAGCTTCCAGCGCCTGCCGGGTCTGCGCCAGGGTGCGCGCACGGTCTTTCCCGTACGCGGCGAGCGCGACGCCTTCGTGGGCCGCGGCCAGCACCCCGGAGACCGGCAGCGGATCCCGCGCCCAGGGCACCCGGTGGAGCCAGGCTCCGTCCTCGGCGTAGAGGTCGGCGACCTCGAGGAGCGCCCGCAGTTCCGCCCGGCGCACCGCGCGCAGCAGGGCCTGCGGGGTGAGGTCCGCCGCCGCGACGCCCAGCGCCCCGTACCCGTGCCGTCCGGCCCTGGGCGCGCCGGCGATCAGCGGCGTGACCGTGGTGAGCCGGTCCGCCGCTGCCGCGGCCCGCCCGGGGACGGCCGTCCGCAGCGCGGACCAGGCACGGGCGAAGTGGGCGCTCCAGTCGGCGGCCTCGGCCAGACCGAGGCGCGGCCCGACGGGCGTACCGAAGCAGTCGCGGTACGGATCGAGGTCGTCCAGCACCAGATCGGGTGCGCCGTCGCAGTCGATCCTGCGCAGCGGCTGCCAGTCGGCGGTCTCCTCCTCCGGGCGGACGATCCGCCGCTCGGCGCCCGCGCCCCGTACGAGGAAGCCCTTCTCGGCGCGGCGGACCTCGGCACGGCCGCTCTCCCCGGCGCCCGCCAGCCGCAGGGCGCCGTAGGTGGGCAGGTGCAGCAAACCGTCGGTGTAGGCGACGGTGACGGGCAGGTCCAGGCCGCCGCGCAGCGCACCGGCCGCGGCGTATCCGGCCAGCCCGGCAATGTCCGCGGGCCGGATACGCCCCTCCTGCACGGCGTCCAGGGCGCCGAGGAGCCAACTGCGGGCGTAGGGCTGGTCCAGCACGGTGTCGAGCCCGTCGGAGCGCTGCTCGACGGCGCCGGCGAGCTCCCAGGCCCGCGCCCACTCCTCGCCGCCCCGGCCGTCCAGGTCGGCGTGCAGGGTGGCCAGCAGGGTGCGGGTCAGTTCCTGCTGTCCGGCCGTCAGCTCCTCCGGGTCGGTGAGCGCGGCGGACGTGGTCGCGGCCGCGGTACGGGCCTCGATGCCGCGCACCAGCGCCTCCAGGTCGGCGCAGTAGACGCTCTCCTGGTCGAAGGAGCCCGCGCGGTAGCGGTGGGTGTAGAGGCCGCCGCCGCAGGAGCGCACGACCGGGCACGCGCGGCACTTGTCACCGACGCCCGCGAGGCCCAGCTGTCTGGCGCGCACCCCGGGGTGCGCCGCGACCTCGTCGAAGGCGTGGGTGAACACGTCGAATCCCGTGAACGCGGCGCCCTCGTAGGCACTCTTGAGCGAGTCGACCTGTTCCAGGGTGCCGTCGGTCTCCACGACGACGAGGTCGGTGGGGGCGAGGCCGAGCGATTCGGTGAGGCTCGGACCGCCGTTCAGCGTGGAGAGGACCGACTCGAAGAGCCGTACCGGAATCTGCCGCCCCTGGCCGTCCCAGCGGTCGAAGGCCGCCAGGATCCAGGCGGCGTAGGCGGTCGGTGAACCGTCGGGCCGGTGCGGAGGAGCGTCCCAGGTCGCGTGCGGCAGCAGGAAGTCGATGCGTGGCGGACCGAGGGCGGTCAGCGCGTCGTACACGGCGACGGGGTCGTTCAGCACGTCGATGGTGCAGAGCAGGCCGAGGTCGAGGTGCGCGTACCGCTCCTGGCGCAGGAGTTCCACGGCCCGGAGCACCAGGGGGTGGCTGCTGCGTCCGTCGGCGAAGCGCCGGTGCCGGTCGTTGGACGTCTGGTCCCCGTCGAGGGAGATGCCGACCCGGACCCGGAATTCATCGAAGAGATCCAGGTAGCGGGGGCTGAGCTGAAGGCCGTTGGTGTGGATCCGGAGGTCGAGCTCGGCGGTCCCTTCCAGGGCCCCGGTGAGCTCCTCACAGATACGGCGCAGTCGTGCGGGACCCGCCAGCAGTGGCTCCCCTCCGTGCAGGATCACTGACACGGAGGGCAGGGCATGGGTCCTGGCGTGCTCCGCCAGTCGCAGAGCCGTCCAGTGAATCGCCTGGTCAGAGATCGCCTTCGGCCGAGTACGCCAGCTCTGATCAGCATGTTCGTAGACATAACAGTGGTCACAGGCAAGATCGCATCTGCTGTGAACCTTGAGGACGATCTCGCGGAATGGGACCAGGGGTCCTGTCATTCCGCCAGTCTAGAGCGCCGAATTGAAGGTGGATGCCCGCATCGAACGGCCGGTTGACGTCGGGAGCACCCGGCCGAGCTGCTTGACAGCCTCGGTACCGCGAACGTCGATCTCGGCCAGAGGGACACGCGGCTTCTTGGCAGCGGCGGAGGAGGCTGAAGTTACGGACATGATGAGGCCGCCCTTGAGGGATGTTTTCTGGACATGGACAGGAATGCCGAGACTTGCACCGTTGCAGTGTCGGCGGGTCGACTTTACTCTCATGCACACTGCTGGCAACTGAGCGCGACCGGCCGCAACAAGAACGTCGCACAGAGTGTGTTCCAGTGAAATGGAATGCGCCATTCCATCTAAAGAGTGAAGACTGAAGTCGCAGACGGGGGTTCACGTGACGGGGTTTCCCGGTCCGGAACGGAGCATGGTCTTCCGGAATGCTGATCTGCCCGAGTTGTTCCACAGCGCCGATGCCCAGGCCATCGCCAGACAGGGAGAGGCCGTCGGGTCCACCCGCGCTCAACTCGTCCTCCTGGTGGTGGGCGCCGCCGTGGCCGCACTCCCCTGGCGGGCGGAGCTCGGGGGCGGGTTCCAGGCCGTCGGTGTACTGAGCGCGCTGGCGTACGCCGGAGTACTGCTGCTGACTTTCAGCACCTCCCGCCGCAAGGCCAAGTCCCAGTGGCAACTCAACCGCTCCGCAGCGGACTTCATCAAGTCGATGTGCTGGCGCTACGCCGTCCACGGTGCACCCTTCGACGCCGAATCCCCCGACGTGGACACGCTGTTCACCACACGGGTCGAGGAACAGCTGCAGGAGCTGCGGACCGTGGGCTGGGACCAGGAGTCACCGGGCGCGAGCCTGATCACCCGGCAGATGCGGGAGCTGCGGGCCAAGTCGTTCGAGGTCCGCAAGGAGACCTACGTACGGGACAGGCTGATCGAGCAGCGCAACTGGTACCGGCGCAAGCAGGAGGTCTCACGGCTCGCCACCCTGCTCTGGTCCAGCGCCTTCGCGCTGCTCACCCTGGTCGCCCTGGTCCTCTGCGTACTGCGCGCCCTGTCGGTCACGGAGAACACCGAGGTCGCCGCGGTGGCCTCGGCCGCCGCGGCCTCGGGGGTGGCCTGGAGCGAGTTCCGCAGGCACCAGCCGCTGATATCGGCCCATGCGCTGGTGGAGGAGAAACTCAAGGCGCTGCACCTGGAGATGGAGAGCCGCCTCTCCGAGAAGCAGTGGTCGTCCGTGGTCTACGAGACCGAGCGGGTCGTCTCACCCCAGTACACCGACTGGCTTGCCCGGCACGGGAGTTGACGAGCCGGAACGTCGCTCCGGCAGGAGCTGACGAGCCGGACCGCCACCCCGGCAGGAGCTGACGAGCCGGACCGCCACCCCGGCAGGAGCTGACGAGCCGGACCGCCACCCCGGCAGGAGCTGACGAGCCGGACCGCCACCCCGGCAGGAGCTGACGAGCCGGACCGCCACCCCGGCAGGAGCTGACGAGCCGGACCGCCACCCCGGCAGGAGCTGACGAGCCGGACCGCCACCCCGGCAGGAGTTGACGATCCGGACCCGTCGGCGCGGCGCGGCTCAGTCGCGCTCCACGCCGTCGCGCCAGATGACCGTCACCGGTTTGCCCACTTTCAGGGCGTAGTTCACGATGTCGCCGGTGCCGCCGAGGCCCCGGGCCGGCCTGCCGTCCCAGACGGCCACCAGCTGGTCGCAGTTGTCGGCGATGTAGGTGCCCGCCGCGTAGTAGGCGTCGTCCGTGGAGTGCGGGAAGTCCATCCGGATCTCCTGGGTCGCCCGGCCCCTGAGCCAGTGGTAGCGGGCGAGTTCGTCCGCGTCGTCGAAGCCCAGTTCGTAGTCGCCGCTGGGGATGACCGCCGTCAGCTCCGCGCCGTGTTCGAGAGCGATTCCCGCGAAGAGCTGATCGGCCCCGGCCGCCAGGCTGGACAGGGCCCGCAGGGCGCCGGTCTGACCACGGAACAGGGTGTGCAGGGAGTCCCGCACATGGACGGCGGCCTCCAGCGGGATGTTGCGGTGTCCGGTCACTCCGATGCGCTTCATAAGCCCCCGCCTCCTGTGAGCCCCCGCTCCTGCGACATCCTCTCAAAAGTACGCAAGAGCCCCCGCCCGTGCGCACGGGCGGGGGCTCGACTGCCAGCAGAACCAGTAGCGATGACGGAGGGTCAGTAGACGCTTACTCCGTAGGCGCTCAGCGCTTCGGTGACGGGCTGGAAGAAGGTCGTACCGCCCGAGGTGCAGTCGCCGCTGCCGCCCGAGGTGAGGCCCAGGGCCGTGGAGCCCGAGTAGAGCGGGCCGCCGCTGTCACCCGGCTCGGCGCAGACCGTCGTCTGGATGAGCCCGGACACGACCTCGCCGTTGCCGTAGTTGACGGTGGCGTTCAGCGCGGTGACCTTGCCGCTGTGGGTACCACTGGTGGAGCCGGTACGGGTCACGGTCTGGCCCACCGTCGCGTTGCCCGCGCTGGTGATGTCCTGGCTACCGACCGTGCCGTCGTGGGGGACGGACGTGTTGGTGTACTTCACGATGCCGTAGTCGTTACCGGGGAAACTGGTGCCGGCCGTCGGGCCGATGCTCGTGGTGCCGGAGGAGTTGGTGTACCAGGCCGGTGAACCCTCGGTGCAGTGCCCTGCGGTGAGGAAGTAATAGGTGGAGCCACTGCGGACGTTGAAGCCGACGGAGCAGCGCCACTGCGAGGTGTAGATGGCGTCACCGCCCTTGAGGAGCTTGCTGAACGTGCCGGCGGTGCGCTCGACGCGTACCGCGCCCGCGTTCGCTCCGGCCCGCGACTTGATCCGGGAGATCTGGGCCTGGGTCACCGTGCTGTCCGCCGTGACGACAAGGGTGTTGGTCGACTTGTCGACGTACCAGGCCGTGCCCGCCACATCCGCGCTGTTCACGGCGTCGGCCGCCGCTGTCAGCTGATGGGCGTCGAACGTGGGGGCCTGGTCGGCGTGGGCGGTGGGGACGGTCAGTGCTGCCGCGACCAGCATGCCGGATGCGACCGCGATCAGCCGGGCGCGTCTCGCCGGGCCGTTGTGGGGGGTGGTGTTCTTGATCGTCACGTCAGTTCCTCCAGAAGAGAATCCGCAGACCCATCGGGGTGGGGGGCCCATGACACACAGGCAGGAGCCACGACGGTTCGATTTCCGTCGTGTTCCTGACAAGCGCTGCCGGGAGTACAACGCGAACCGGCCATCCGGCGCAAGGGCGCCTTTCGGCCGGGCTCGCGACGGACCCCGGAGTGGTGGGGGATCACCGGGTGCGCGCCGCGCGCTCCCCCGCGTCGACCGCGATCGGAAGCGTGTTCCCGGGCGGCGGGAAGGGGCAGATGAAGTGTTCGGCGAAGGCGCAGGGCGGCAGCAGCGCACGGTTGAAGTCGACCGTCACCCCGCCGTCGGCCGCGGGCGCGGAGGGCCGCAGGAAGCGGAACCGGTAGCTGCTCGTTCCGCTCGTCGCATCGGCGAAGACGGCCCACAGGGAGCCGTCCTCCTCCTGGGCGACCTGCAGGGTGTGCTCGTCGCCCGCCAGGTGGAAGGCGAGCTCACCTGCGAGACCGAGGCCCCGGTCGCGGCCGTCGGCGTTGGGGACCCGAACGGTGCGGCTCTCACCGTACGGACGGTAGAGGCCGGGCAGCACCCAGTCCGCGTCGTACGGGGTGGCCTCGATGCCCGCGAAGGCCCGCCGGTTCGCGGATCCCGGATCCCAGACGCGCACCGCCCAGAGCCCCTCCCGTCGCACCACGACCAGCCGCCGCTCCCCCTGCGCGAGGCGCGCGTCCTCCGCCGGGGTGTGGTCGGCCCGGAGCGTGACCCGGCCGGTGAACGGCTTCCCGTCAAGGGTCAGCCCGTCCTCGGCCGTGGCGGTCAGCACCACCCCTTCGTCGGTCGCCCGCCAGTGGCCCGCAACGGCCGGAATTAGTCCTTCCGGTGCGTCATCGAGCCAATGGGTGCCGGTGAGGGCGAGCGGACCGTACGGCGCCGAGACCGTCTCGGTACGCCCTTCGTGCCAGTTCTCCCAGTCATCGCCCGCGCCGCCCGTACTGTCCGCGCCACCCGTACTGCCCGTTCTTGTGGTCATGTGATCAACCTTTCCATATCGGCCCGGCCCGCCCCGGCGGCACAGCCGGACGGATCAACGGTGGGTCAGGAGCCCTTTCACAGAACCTTGGAGAGGAACGCGCGGGTGCGCTCGTGCTCCGGACGGTCGAGTACGTCGGCCGGTGTGCCCTGCTCCACGATCCGGCCCCCGTCCATGAACACCACCGTGTCGGCCACCTCACGGGCGAAGCCGATCTCATGCGTCACGACGATCATCGTGGTGCCCCGCGCGGCCAAGTCCTTGATGACGTCCAGGACTTCACCGACCAGCTCGGGGTCGAGAGCCGAGGTGGGCTCGTCGAAGAGGAGCAGCCGGGGCTCCAGGGCGAGCGCGCGGGCGATGGCGACCCGCTGCTGCTGGCCGCCGGAGAGCTGCTCGGGGTACGCGGTGGCCTTGTCGGCGAGCCCGACGCGGGCGAGCAGCTTCTCGCCCGCCGAGACGGCCTCCCTCCTGGGCCTGCCGAGCGCCGCGACCGGCGCTTCGACGATGTTCTCCAGCACGGTCAGATGGGGGAAGAGGTGGAAGTTCTGGAAGACGAAGCCGATCCGGGTGCGCTGTTCGAGCACCTCGCGCTCACGCAGTTCGTACAGTCTGTCGCCGGAGCGGCGGTAGCCGACCAGCACGCCGTCCACGCTGACCCAACCGCTGTCCACCTTCTCCAGATGATTGATGGTCCGCAGCAGGGTGGACTTCCCGGAACCGGACGGGCCGAGCACGACGGTGACCTCACCCGCCCGGACCGTGAGGTCGATGCCCCGCAGTACTTCCAGGGCGCCGAAGCTCTTGTGCACGGAACGGATCTCCACCATGGCGGAGGCCGTGCCCCCGGTGGGACCGGCGGCTGTGGAAGCGGCGGCTGTGGTGCGCGCGGTCATGACGTGGACTCCTTGAGCAGGGTGAGCGCGGTGCGCGCGGTGACGTCGTTCTGCCGGAAGGCCGGGGCGTTCGTGTGCGGCCTGGCGAAGGCGCCCGCCGAGCGGGCGGTGGTGTACGGGCCCAGCGCGAAACGGCGCGGGTGCGGGCCCGTACCGCGTTCGACGATGCGGCCGTCGACCGGATCCACGACGAGCAGACCCCCGGAGGTGGTCCGCGCCCCGTCCTCGTACAGGGCGGTCAGCAGCGGGCTGCGGGTGCGTTCCAGCGAGGGCTCCGGCAGCCGCGCCTCGACGAGGGCGCGGGCCTCGATCCGTTCCCCGGGCGCGCCGGCGCCGCCCGCGCGGAACACCCCGTCCGTCTCGTCGGTCTCGACGGTGATGCCCGCGCCGATGAAGCGCACCAGACCTGCGCGGGAGAGCGCGAGGAGGCTGCGCAGCCGCGGCCCCGGTGGTCCCGACGCCAGATGGCTGAAGAAGCTGTGCCACCGCGCGCCGCCCTTCCCGGTGTCGCCGAGCCGGGCCAACTGGCCGTAGACGGAGAGCAGTCCGAGGAAGAATCCCAGATCCGCACTGTGCGAGGGGTCGTGGCGGCGGGCCAGATCCTCGGTGATGTAGGCCCGCAGGCCGTTCTGGAGCGCGTCGTGGGAGGCATGGCGTACGCCGTCCAGTGGGTGGTCCAGTGCTTCGAGGTCGAGGCGGTCGGCGGGGTCGGGGACCGAGGTCTCGATCAGCGCGGCCAGCTCGGCGCTGCCGGCCCCGGCCGCCGCGTACGTCGCCTCGAAGTCCGCCCAGTCGACCGCGGTGCGCTCGGGGTGCGCGGTGAACAGCCGGTGGTAGTGGGCGAAGCCGAGCTCCCGCTCGACGAGCGGCCGGACATCGCGCCGGAAGTCGAGCGGGCCCGGCCGGGCGAGCAGCGCGTCGACCTGTCCGGGGCCGAAGAAGCGGGGCAGCGGCGGCCGTTCACCGGTCAGGGGGTAGCCGATCTTGGAGTGGTACGGCACACCGCGCCGCGAACCGACGTACAGCAGCGGCTCCCGCCCGGACGGCAGATACTCCCCTGCCGCGTCGTACCGGCCGCCGCGTCCCTCGGTCAGGAGCACCATCAGGTCGATGAAGGCCAGCCCGAAGCCGCGGACGATGACCGGTTCACCGGCCCTGAGCACGCTCAGGTCGGAGTCAGCGGTGAAGCCGGGCGGCAGATGCGTGAGCCCGTGCCGGGCGGCGAAGTCCGACAGCCCCGCCTGTTCCTTGTCCGGCCGGGCGTCGAGATGCCCGACGGTCAGCACCACCAGATCGGCGACGAGCGGCTCGCCCCGCCCTTCCAGCCGTACCCGCTGGTGTCCGTGTGCGGGGCCGCTGATCCGCACGGCCCGGGTCCGGTGCTCGTGCACGGTGGTACCCGGCGGCAGAGCGGCCACGGCTTCCCGGTACACCCAGCGCAGATACTCCCCCTGGGCCCGTCTGCTGGGGAAGGACTGCGGGTCGATCCCGGCCCACTCGGCGAGGGTCGGTCCGGGGCGGACCGGCCCCTCCAGGGGGTGCACGGAGTCATCGGTGAACATGGTGACGTCCGCGGCCATGGAGTTCATCCACAGCAGCGGGGACTGCTCCTGACGCCAGATCCGGCCGCCGCCCGGCGGGAACGGGTCGACCACATGGACGTCCAGCGGCTGGTTCCCGTACAGGGAAGGGGCGTTGGCGGCGAGCCGTTCCAGGAATCCGGTGCCCCGCGGGCCGGCTCCGACGACGACCACGGACGGCGTCACCGGGCACCGCGCGCGTAGTGCCGCTCGATGTAGTACTGCCCGGCGCTGAGCACCGAGGTCACCACGGTGTACCAGAGGGTGGCGACCAGCAGCAGCGGGATGACCTGGTAGGTGCGGTGGTAGACGAGCTGTACGGAGTAGAGCAGGTCCTGCACGGCGATGACGGAGACGATCGAGGTGCCCTTGAGCGTACCGATCAGCATGTTGCCCGCGGGCGGCACGATCGCGCGCATGGCCTGCGGAAGGACGATCCGTCGCAGCCTGCGCCACCGGCCGAGCCCCAGCGACTCGGCGGCCTCGATCTGC
The DNA here is from genome assembly GCF_036241575.1 of Streptomyces sp. NBC_01267. NCBI lineage: Bacteria > Bacillati > Actinomycetota > Actinomycetes > Kitasatosporales > Streptomycetaceae > Streptomyces > Streptomyces sp. NBC_01267. Next base: position 1,448,021 of record NZ_CP108455.1, read on the forward strand.
CCGCGCTCCACGGAGAGGATGCCGCCGCGTACGACTTCGGCGGCGTAGGCGGCCTCGTGCAGGGTCAGGCCGATGATGGCGACGGTGACCGGTCCCAGCAGGTTCACCGTCCGGACCCCCAGGATCTGCGGGTACAGCGCGCCTATGTTGAACCAGAAGAGCAGCTGCACCAGGATCGGTGTCGATCTGAACAGCCAGACGTAGCCCCAACTGACTGCGCGCAGAACGGGGTTGGCCGACAGCCGGGCCACGGCGAGCAGGGTACCGAGCGCGAAGCCCAGGACCATGACGGCGGCGGTGAGCCAGAGCGTCAGTCCGAGACCGCGCAGGACGGCGGTGGTGGCGAAGTAGTCGCCGACGACGCCCCATTGGAAGGCGTCATTGCGCACGACGGAGCTGACCGCGCCGGCCAGCAGCAGCAGGACCACGCCTGCCGCCACCCACTGGCCGGTCCGGCGGACCGGCACGATGCGCGGCACCGCGGTTTCGCGCCCGGCCGGGGGTGCGGAGAGTTGGGGGAGGGTATCTGACGACGCAGACATGAGAAGGCTCCGTGGATGCAGAGATCGAACACGGTGGTGCCTTCACGGGAATGACAGCGCGGACCGAGCCCCTCAGCACGGTCCGGCCCTGAGAATACGGCGCCCGTTCCGCGCATTGTCAATGCCTGTCCACACTGTGAGCGCGATGTCTTACGGCAGTTGACGGGGAAACGGATGCCTGTTCCACTGAGCCCATGCATCCGCAGCAGTGGCTGGTCACGCGCTCCCACATCGACTTCGGTCGAGTGTGGTCCTCTTCCTGTTGAGCTGACTCTCCGCACGTTCACGCTGCGCGTTTTCCCCGCGCCTCTTCCGCGCGTTCTCCTCTTCCGCGCATTGCGCTGCGCTCTCGCGGCGATCTTCTACGCCTTCACGTATACGGCGCTGCTTTCTCCTCCCCTCGTTGTTCCCGCTCCCCTGCGTTGCCCCGTGCTGCCATAAGACCGAACGGCAATAGGGGGGGGCGGCCGGTCCGAATCTTCTGGAGACCCCGAAGCCATGAGCAAGACCCGAATCGGCGCTGCTTCCGCCCTGGTCGCCGCAGCGGCCCTGACTCTCACGGCCTGCGGCTCGGGCGACCCGTCGGCCACGGGCGAGGACGCCGGACCGGCTGCCGCGACCGCCGGGATCCCCACCACGGACGTGGTGTCGGCCGTCCGCGAGAACCGGGCGGCTGCCGCCCTGTTGCCCGCGGACGTGCGGAAGCAAGGCACGCTCACGATGGCCACCGCCGTCGGCGGCACCCCACCGGGCACCACCTATCTGCCGGACGGAAGGACCGTCGTCGGGCAGGACATCGACTTCGCCGGAGCGGTGGCGAAGACACTCGGGCTGAAGGTCAGACGGGAGGCCGCGAGTTTCGAGACGATTCTCCCGGCGCTGGACAGCGGAAAATACGATCTGGGCGTCGGGAATTTCGGCGTCACGGACGAGCGGCGCAAGGTCATCGACTTCGTCACCTACATCAACGACGGCCAGGGTTTCGCCGTGCGCAAGGACAGCAAGCTGGGAAAGGTAACCGATCTGACCCAGCTGTGCGGTCTGAATGTGGCGACAGGTGCGGGCACCACGTTCGAGGCGACGCTGGAGAAGGAGAGAAAGCTTTGCGGGGCCGCGGGAAAGAAGGACTACAAGGTCCAGACGTACGCGGACCCGGCCGCGATCTGGATCTCGCTCCAGCAGGGCCGCAGCGATGTGGTGATGTCGACGATCAACGGACTGCGCTTCGCGGTGAATCAGCAGCAGGGGCTGAAGTTCCTCAATGAATTCCACCGTCTCGACGTGGGATTCGCCTTCAGGAAGGGCACCGCGCTGGCGCCCGCGTTCCGGGCCGCGGTGAATCAGCTCATCAAGAACGGCACGTACGCACGCATCCTGAAGAAGTGGGGCACGGTTCCGTCCGGGATCAAGGAGTCGAAGATCTCCCCGCCGGAACTCACGTAGCGCGCCACGGGATCAGCGCGGATCACCGACCGGGAATCGGTGCGGCGGTCAGCAGCCGTCGCAGGGGCAACAGCAGTCGCACCCGTCGCAGCCGTCGCAGCAGCACCCGTCGCAGTTGCAGTCACATCCGCCGCAGTCACAGTCGCAGTTGTTGCACCAGCCCTCGCGCTTCTTGCCCGACCAGGGGCCCTCGAACTCGGAGGCACAGCAGGCCCGGCAGGTGCAGCAGAGTCCGACGGCCAGGGCGCAGCCCGCGAGGAAGCTACGTGGACGACGGCCGTCATGGCTGTCGCGGTACCCGTCGCGCTCGTCGCGCTCCGGTGGGTCGGGGTCGAATCCGGGCGGCGGCGGCCCGAACGGCCCCGGCGCCTGATGCGCGCACGTGGCACCGAACGCCCGGTCCACCGAGCGCCTCAGTTCATGGGCGAGCAGGACGTGCGCCAGCTTGTCGTCCGTGAACTCGGCGTCCCGCAGCGCCAGGCGTATCCCGTGCAACGCGTCGTCGCACAGCCTGCGGGCCTCGGCCCGCGGGGTACCGGTGGCGGCGAGCGGGTTCCAGGCACCCGACACCGCGTCAGCTTCCTTGTCCTCCACGGCGTCCAGGAGATGGGCCAGCCGCCCGAAGAGCCTGCCCGCCTCGGCGAGCGGCGCCATGTTCTGCGGGCGGCCCGCGAGTACGGCGGTGTGCGCGAAGGCCGCCGCGGTGGCCGTCTCGGTCGGCTCGGTGACGGTGAGCAGCGGGGTGCCGGGGCCGGCCAGCGCCTCGATCCCGGCCTGCCGGTCCACGGAGTCGACCAGGAGCGCGGTGTCGAAGCCCAGCTCGGCGCCGGTGCGGGCGCCGGCGCGGTCCCAGCGCGCTGCGACCCGGCGGGCCGCAGCGGCCACCGGCCTGCGCGCCAACAGCCCGTCCCGGTCGGCGACGTGGTCCCGTACCTTCGCCGAGGCCAGCACCAGGGAGACGGCAGCCGCGAGCCGGGCTCCCTCGCCACGGGCCACGGGCGCGGTACGCATCCCACGCAGCGGGCAGGGACCCGCGGTACGGCGCCCCGCGGCGGAACGGCCGGCCTGAGCCTCCGTCAGGACCGAGACGATCAGGCCGTCGTAGTTGGTGGCGATCCGGGCGAACTGCCCGTGGTCGCCCCGCAGCGCCAGACAGAGGCCGCAGAGATGGGCCGTCCACTCGGCCCTGAGCCCGTCGGAGAGACGGTGCGTGCAGGGCCTGACCATTCCGAACACCGTGCTCCCCCGAGCCTCGTCCGCCTGCCCGGTTCGATGGGGTCACCGGTGCCTCCGGCATCGTACCGAGGGGCCCGTTCACCCGTACGACCCCTCCATCACTCGTACGGCCCGAGGGGTCCTATTTTCATTCTGTCAGCAGCCGTACGTAGGAAGAACCCTGACGAATCACCATATCTTCTGCACCAGTACCGTCACGAATGCCCTACACGCCGACTATCCACTTGGCGCACCATCCGCATCATGGACGACCATAGGGATGCGGAACGCAGAAGAACCGCGGCGAAAGGAGGCGTCCATGGGATCGGTACGCAAGGCGAGTGCCTGGCTGGGGCTCGTCGAGGACAACGACGACGACCGCTACTACGACGACGAGTACGCAGAGGGAGCCGGATCCCCGGCCCCCGCCGAGGCATGGGTGACCGACCCGCGGGTCCGGGTGGCCTCCGAGGCGGCTCAGGAGAAGAGCCGCCGGATCGCCACCATCACCCCCGACAGCTTCCGGGACGCGCGCGGCATCGGTGAGATGTTCCGCGACGGTGTCCCGGTGATCGTCAACCTCACGTCCATGGAGCCCGCCGACGCCAAGCGCGTGGTCGACTTCGCCGCCGGACTGATCTTCGGGCTGCGCGGTTCGATCGACCGGGTGGCGACCCGGGTCTTCCTGTTGACGCCCGCCGATACGAAGATCGTCAGCGGGGAGGCCGCGGGCCGGTCCACCGAGGGCGGCTTCTTCAATCAGAGCTGAGCCGGAGGTGGCACCGGGCGCCGGGAGCCGCCCTCCGGGTGACGGAGCAGCTGCGGCCCCGCGGGGCGCTCGCCGGTGTGTCCGGCCTACCGGAACGCGTCGAGACCGGTGAGCGCCTTGCCCAGCACCAGTTGGTGCATCTCCACGGTGCCCTCGTAGGTGAGCACCGACTCCAGGTTGGTGGCGTGCCGCATCACGGGGTACTCCAGCGAGATCCCGTTGGCTCCGAGGACGGTGCGCGACGTGCGGCAGATCTCGATCGCCTCCCGCACGTTGTTGAGCTTCCCGAAGCTGACCTGCTCCGGACGGAGCTTCCCCGCGTCCAGCCGCCGCCCCAGGTGGTGCGCGAGCAGGATGCCCTTGTGCAGTTCCACCGCCATGTCGGCGAGCTTGGCCTGGGTGAGCTGGAAGCCGCCGATCGGCCTGCCGAACTGTTCCCGCGTCTTCGCGTAGTCGACGGCGGCCTCGAAGCTGGCGCGGGCGGCGCCCATCGCTCCCCAGACGATGCCGTAGCGGGCGTGGCTCAGACAGCTGAGCGGGCCCTTGAGGCCGGTGACCCCGGGAAGTACCGCGTCGGCCGGGAGCCGGACCTCGTCCATGACCAGTTCACTGGTGACCGAGGCGCGCAGCGACCACTTGTGCTTGATCTCGGGGGCGGAGAAGCCCGCGGCGTCCGTGGGGACGACGAAGCCGCGGATGCCCTCGTCGGTCTGCGCCCAGACGACGGCCACCCCCGCGACCGAGCCGTTGGTGATCCACATCTTGCGGCCGGTGAGCACCCAGTCGTCGCCGCTCCGCCTGGCGTACGTCCGCATCCCGGCCGGATCGGACCCGTGATCGGGCTCGGTGAGCCCGAAACAGCCGATGATCTCGCCCGCCGCCATGCCGGGCAGCCACCGCTGCTTCTGGTCCTCGGAGCCGAAGCGGTGGATCGCGTACATGGCGAGCGATCCCTGCACGGACACCAGGGAGCGGATGCCGGAGTCGGCGGCCTCCAGTTCCAGGCAGGCGAGCCCGTACTGGACCGCGGTCGCACCCGCGCAGCCGTACCCCTCCAGGGACATGCCCAGCGCGCCGAGCGAACCCAGCTCGCGGGCCAGCTCGCGGATGCCGGGCAGTTCGCCCTTCTCGTACCACTCGGCGATGTGCGGGAGCACCCGGTCGGCGGCCCAGGCGCGGACCGTGCCGCGGATCGCGAGGTCCTCTTCGCCGAGCAGGTCGTCCAGGCCGATGGGATCGGCGGGGTCGAAGGGCGGCAGCTTCGAAGATGTGGACATGAGAAGGCCTCCGGCGGCTCGCACGGCAAAACTAGCAGTGGTAGTTACGGCGTCCGGTCGACGTTACGGCTCAGCGTCCGGCTCGTCCAGACCCGGCCACCTCGACCGGCGAGGGGCGCGCCGGAACCGGCGCGGAGGAATTCACCCGCTCCTCGGAGGGGCCCGGAAGCCCGGACTGCAGAGGAGGGACCTCGGCGGTCTCGCACACGGCCTCGCAGTCCATCACGCGCGGCAGCCGCAGCGCGGCCAGCGCGCCGAGCAACAACAGCCCCGCGCTGACCAGCAGGGTGACGTGCAGCCCGTGGACGAAGGCATCACGGGCGGCGTTGCGCAGAGCCTCCCCGGCGGGGCCGCCCAACTGCCGGGCCACCTGGTACGCCTCGCCCAGCGAGTTGGCGGCCTGGTCGCTGGCCGACGCGGGCACGCCCGGCACCGAGGAGAGCGCGGGCCCGTAGGCCGCGTTCATGACACTGCCGAGCAGCGCTATCCCCATGCCGGCACCCAGCTGGTACGAGGTCTCGCCGATCGCCGCCGCGCCGCCGGCCCGGTCCGCCGGCGCTTCGCTGAGCATGGACTCGTACGCCCCGAAGAGCGTGGCCTGGAGTCCGAACCCGAGCATGACGAAGGCGGCCGTCAGCAGCAGGGGATCGTCGTGGGTCCCCATCTTCACCAGGCAGAGCACCGCGACCGCGGTGAGCACGAAGCCGCAGCTGACCATCCGGCGCGGGCCGAAGCGGCGCAGGACGCAGGAGCCGGCGGCGCCGGCTGTTATCGCGGCGAAGGTGAGCGGCAGCAGCCGCAGGCCGGTCGCGAGGGGGCTGAGACCGAGGACCAGCTGGAGGTACTGGACCGCTATCAGCTCCAGGCCGACCAGGGCCAGCATGGCGACCACGATGCAGCCGACAGCCGTGCTGAAGGTGGGCCTGGAGAACATACGGATGTCGATGAGCGGATGCCTGCGACTCTGCTGCCGCCGTACGAACAGCACCAGCAGCACCGCTCCCACAGCCAGCGGAAGGAGCGTCCCGACACCGAACACGCCCTCCCCGGCGCCGATCCGCTTGACCCCGAAGACCACTCCGAGGACCCCGGCCGCGGCCATCAGCGCACCGAGCACGTCCCACGGGCCATCCGCGCTGCCTCTCGACTCGGGCAGCATCCACCGGGCGAGCGGCAGCAGGACCGCCATCAGCGGGAGGTTGATAAGGAAGACGGAGCCCCACCAGAAGTGCTCGACGAGGAAGCCGCCGAGCACCGGACCGATGGCGGCGCCCACCGCGGCCACCGCGGTCCAGACACCGATCGCGACAGCACGCTCACGGCGGTCGGGGAAGACCGCGCGGAGTATCGACAGCGTCGCGGGCATGATCATCGCCCCGCCGATGCCGAGCAGCGCACGGGCCCCGATGAGGATCTCCGGGGTGGCCGAGAACGCGGCGACGGCCGAGGCCGCGCCGAAGAGGCCGTATCCGATCAGCAGAATGCGTCGGCGCCCCACCCGGTCGCCCAGCGTGCCGAAGAGAATCAGCAGCGCGGCACAGACCAGCGGATAGGCGTCGACTATCCAGAGCAGTTGGACGGGGCCGGGGCGCATGTCCTCGGTGAGCGAAGGCACCGCCACGTGCAGGACGGTCGCGTCCAGTGCGACCAGCAGCAGACTGACGCAGAGAACGACAAGGACGACCCAGCGGTTGGCACCGCCCTGAACGGCGGTGCGCGGGCGCCTGCCGACCGTGGACGTCCCTGTCATGCACGTACCTCCCACAGTGTGTCCCTCGCGCTCGGTGGGCCTGCGGGGACGACTGTGGTCCTCGGGGTCCGGCTTCGACGGGCGAGTGAGCCGTCAGCGTACGCGAGACCTCGCCCGTGTCACGTGGCCCATCTCTCAACCCGGGACAGCCGGACCTGTGCCGTGCGCCACGTTCCGCGCCGACTCAATGATCTTGAGGAGGCGCCGCAGCGACCGGCGGCCGACCGGAATATACCGATCGCGTACCCGCATATCTCTTTACCAGAGAGCCAATAACACGAGCGTAAGGACCCTCTTGCATATAACGCGATCCGCGAGACGCTATTCGACATTGCGTTGGAATAAACGACTCCCTGAGACATAGTCCACATCACATCGTCATCACAAAGAGACCAGATCGGCCAGCCTTGTCGTTCACTCGCTGTAACGTCGATTGAGTGCGTACCGACCGAATCTTCGCCCGCCTGGACCGGGAGCCGGAACCGCCGAGGCTAGAGATCCCTCGGATGAGCCGGACCCGGGCGGCTCTGCTCGGCTCGACGCTGGCGTTCTATCTCGTCATCGTCTTCGCCGTGCTGTCCACGTCCTGGCTCGTGGAGCTGGACTGGCGGGTCATGCTGTTCCGGCCCTATCAGCAGTGGCCTCAGCTGCACGCGTTCCTGGACTACTTCGTGGTGCTCGGCCAGCGCGGCCCCACCGCGGTGATGGTCGCGGCCTGGCTGGGCTGGCGTTCCTGGCGTCAGCACACCCTGAGACCGCTCCTGACCCTGGGCGTCGCGCTGCTGCTGCTGAACATGACAGTGGGTGCGGTCAAGCTCGGCCTCGGCCGGCTCGGCCCGCACTACGCGACCCAGATCGGCTCGGCCGAGCTCTTTGCCGGCGGCGATATATTTCCTTCCGGACACACCGCCAACGCCGTCGTGACCTGGGGAATCCTCGCCTATCTGGCGACCACACCACTGGCCAGGCGCTGGCTCTCGGTCGCCTCGTCGGCGCTGGCCCTGGGTGTCGGCGCGACCACCGTCTATCTCGGTACGCACTGGCTGAGCGACGTTCTCCTCGGCTGGGCCGCCGGGCTGCTGGTCCTGCTGGCGCTCCCCTGGTTCGAGCCGCTGATCGGCCGTACCGAGGCCGTGGTGTTCGCGGTGCGCGAGAAGCTCCGTGCCGCCCGCCGCAGGAACGCCGCACGCACGCCCGTCCCGGTGGGCGTCACCCCTGCCCTCTTCCCCCCGGAGCACTCCCGGCCGTCCGGCGGCGGCGAGGACAGCCAGCTGGAGCCGGTGGGCTTCGCGGCACGCGCCACGGGGGCCACCAGGGTCGCCACGCACCCCACCTCGCTCCAGCGGGCGCACGGTCCGCGCTCGGATCGCACACCGGCCGCCCCGGCAGGCAGCCGTCGTCCGCCGCACGCCGACCGCGCCCCTCGCGGTACCGGCCAGGCACGGCCGGTACCGGGCGGTTCCAGCTAGGGGCAGCGGGACGGCACACCTCACCGCACAGCGCGGAGCCCCGGCCAGGAGTTCTCCCGGCCGGGGCTTCGCGCTGTCGGCCCTGCACGGGCACGTGCGCGTGCGCCGCACGCCGGCGTCAGCCCAGCCAGCAGCGGACGACCTTCCCGCCGTCGACCTCGAAGTTGAGCCGTCCCGACTGGAACTCCATGGTGATGACCGCGCCCGTCGGAAGCGCTCTGACCGTGGACCAGCCGCGCGCACGGGCCAGTTGTCCGGCGCGCTCGGCATCGAGGCCCAGGTAACTTTCCGGGGCGTCGTCGGGCTGTACGGGAGGGGTCGGAATGGGTGCCATGACACCCACCGTAGGCCCCTGGGCTGGGCGAAGGAAGGCCAGGAGCCCGCCGGTGCGGAGCAGTGTCCCGGCTCTCGTGCGTACCGCTCGTGTCACAGGATCACCACAGCCGTTCGGCCCCTTCGTCGTCACTCGAACGGGGTGTTACGCGCGGGTAGAACTGCAATTGCACAAACGATGAACTGCGGGCCAATTCGGCTGCCCGAATTCATCCGGACCAGCTCTCCGGGCCTGCTCCGAATTACCCGGCGAGTAACATCCGCATAAATCTGCGGAGCGTTGATAATTCACGGGTTCCCCACGAAATCCGCACGCTTGCACGCCGCATCGCACAGCGATTCCCGTATGCGCAGGCCCCCGGACGGCGCCAGGGCCAGGGCCTCAGCCCTTCGCCCGCTCCAGCCGCACGCTCAGGTCGTTGTCGACCGTGTAGTACGGCGTCGCGCGAGCATCGGGCTCCTCGCTGTCGCCGCCGAGCGACGCGGCCGGATAGACGTGGACGGACTTGCGGTCGGCGATGTCGTCGAGGATCCGGCCGATGCGCACCGCCGTGCCCGCGGCGCGCGTGGCGTCCGGTGCGCCCGTGGGCAACAGCCACAGGTCCCACACCCGCGTCCCCTCGGTACCGTCCGCGGCCAGCGGACCGTACGGCAGTGTGCAGCGGAACCGGCCGTCCCCGCCGTCCGTCACGGGCTCCCGGTACGCCTGTCCTCGCGTCCCGCGCAGCCGCGCCTCGACGGTGGATTCCGGGCCGAGCTCCGCCCCGTACAGCCGTCCTTCGAGGGTCAACGCTCCCCCGCCCACGGTCAGGTCGCCCGCTTCGGCATGCGGTGAGCGGGTCCAGCTGCGGATGGCGAGCCGCCCGTCGGCCGTCCGGTACGGAAGGTGCGCGACGACCCCGGTGGCCTCGGGCTCCGGCGTACGGTCGACGAGCTTCCGCAGGTCCCTGAGCCCGGGTTCGGCCCGCTGTTCACCCGCCGGGCCGCCGTCGGTGAAGGCGTCCCAGCGGCCCTCGGCCAGCACCGCGTCCGCGCGCAGCACGGCGCGCAGCCGGTCCCCCGGCGCCGCCGTGAGCGCCAGAGCGACCCGGTCGTCCGCCTTGCGCCGCTTCAGTACGAGGGCGGTCGCCCCGGCCGCCGCGAGGTCGAACGTGAGCGTTCCGTCGGCGTCGGCCGTGCAGTCGACGCACGGCGGCGTTCCTGTGCCGGTCTCCGTCATGCGGCCCTCCTCCTGCGCACCGCACCGGCGATCCGGTGCCTCAGCGCGTACGCCCGGCTGTTGACTGTGCCGCGGGTACGGAGCAGTCCGTCACCCAGCGCGGTACGGGGTCGGTCTTCCCCGCGCCCGGTGGCCAGTTGGGTGAAGAGCGCCTCGTGCCGTCCGGCGATCTCGGCGGGATCGAAACGGGCCGAGCTGTTCCGCGCCGCGCGGCCCATGTCACGCCGCAGACCGTCGTTCTCGATCAGCCGGAGAAGCGCCGCGGCGATCGCGCCGGTGTCGCCGACGGGGACCAGCAGTCCGTCGACGCCGTCGTCGATGATCTCACGAGGGCCGTGCGGGCAGTCGGTGGAGACGACCGGCAGCCCCGAGCGCATCGCCTCGACGATGGACATGCCGAACGACTCCAGACGCGAAGTGACCGCGGCCACCGACCCCTTGACCCATTCGGCCTCGATGGGGTTGGCCGGGCCCATCAGGAACACATGGTTGTACAGGCCGAGTTCACCGATGAGGGCGCGCAGGGCGTCCTTCTCGTTGCCGCTGGAGTCACCGCTGCCGTAGATCCGCAGCCGCCAGTCGGGGCGGACCGCCACCACCTGGGCGAAGGCCCGGACCAGCAGGTCGAACCGCTTGGTCTCGGTGAGCCGGCCGGCTGCCACCACCCAGCGGGCCGTGGAGTCGGCGACCGGCAGCCGGGGCTCGGGAACGCTGTTGGGGACGGCCTCGATCCGCAGACCGGGCAGACCCAGCTCGCGGTACGCACGGGCGTCCGCCTCGGAGACCGTGGTGACGGCGTCCAGCAGGCCGTAGCGGTAGCGGATCTCGCGGCGCAGCAGCTCGTTGTGGCTGTCCAGCGTCAGATGTTCCTGGCCGATCCGGACCGGCCCCGGCCGGGCCTGACGGGCGATCTGCACGTTCAGCCCCGGCCGGGTACCGACGACGACATCGGCCTCCAGCGACTTCAGGAAGTCACCGATCCGGGTGTCGGTGAGACGGCTGTACTGCCGGTACCGGTGATCCCCGCGGGGGAACACGGTGGCTGGTCCGGCTCGGTCCGGATCGTCGGCGGCCGGGCCCCCGCTGTCCTTGCGCAGATCGACGAGATGCCTCATCCGCACACCGTCGGGCGCGCCCAGGGTCGGCCGGTCGAGATGGCGGAAGACCGAGACAATCTCGACGTCGTGCTGTTCGGCGAGCGTCCCGGCCAGCGTGAACGTGGTCCGGATCGTGCCGCCTATGCCGTAGGCGTTGTGGAGCATGAATGAAATGTGCATGTCGCGGTCGTCGTCCCCCGTACTCCCCTGTGCCACTTCTGTGACTGGACTGTACGGCGGCTGATCGCGGGGGCGCAGCACGGGGGTCGGATCAACGGGCCGTCCGGCCGGGCCGGTCCGGGACCCGGTTCGATTCCGTTCGCTTTTACGCGTGACCCCGGCCGCAGGTCGCCCGTTGTTCTCTTGTCGGCCGGGAACTTCCCGGCGCACGAACCGAGTTCGAGGAGCCACCCGTGCCGCGCATGCTCGACGTCAGCCAGGACGTACGTGCCGAGATCGGCGACGAAGAAGCCGATCTCCTGCTCGCCGGGGACAACGCCCCGGGCAGCTACGACTGCACCTCCTGCCGAACCCCCGGGGACTCCGAGCAGGAGCGCACCAGTACCGTGCTGTTCGTCGGCGACGAGACCGCCGTACTCGCCTTCGCGCACGCCACCTGCATCCCCTCGCAGGTCGTCAAGGTCTCCGAGACGCAGCTCCAGGGCGCCGTGCGGAGCATCACCGGCGAGGGCGCGGCGCCGCAGGTACAGCAGCCGGTCGCGGCCGCCCCGGAGCAGGCCGTGCTCGGCATCACCAGCGGTCTCGTGCTGATCGAGGGCGATCTGAGGCCCGCGCTCGTCGTCGAGCCGACCGCTCCGGTCGTCCGCCCCGGGTCCACCGGCACCGAGGACGGCTTCCTCCAGCTCCTCGTCGAGCAGGGGTTCCAGCCCGTGGGCGATCTGAACCGGCTGCCCGGCGCGCTGCCCGGCTGGTCCGTACTGCTCGCCATGGGCCAGCTGCACGCCATCCTGCAGCCGGGCGCCGGGGGCGGTGGCCCTGTCTCCTGGTGGCAGGCCCACCAGCCGCTCCATGTCACCGAAGGCTGGCGTACGGCGGCCAACAAGTCGCACACCGTGCTGGTGTACGCCGCACCGGTGGGCTCGATCGGTCACCAGGGGCGCGAGGACCTGCTGCGCGACGCTCTGGAGAGGGCGGCGATGCGGGGCGCGCTGGTGGCCGCCGCGCTCCCGCTGGCTGGCACCTGACAGGCCCTGCATGTCCGTAACCCCCGACCGATTCCGGTTTCGGGGGTTACGGACATATTCGTACGGAAAAAACCTTTACGTTCCGCCCGCATCCGACAGGCCGCCCGGTCGTTGGCACCTACGTGCACCCATACGAGCCGAGCCGCCAGCCGTACCCGATCCCCGCCATGCGTCCCTCGCAGGAACCGTCGAGGAACCGTTCGGCCACGCCGATCTACGACGCGCTGTACGCCGAGTACCGCAGATCCTTCCGAACGCTGCCCGGTGACCGCAACAACGAGGAGAACACCGGGTTCACCGCGTTCGGCACCGGCCTGCACAGCAACGGCCGCGGCGCCCACCGGCCGCAGGAGAGCAACGGGTTCTGGCAGCGGCAGCCCACCGGGGGCCATCTCCCGGCAGCGCTGCCGCCCGGCCCCCGCAGGGGCATCTAGGGCCTTTCCCGGCAGACTGCCGGGAAAGGCACCAGCTACTTCTGACTACTTCTTGCGGCCGCGCTTCTCGCGCACGCGCACCGAGATGTGGATCGGCGTGCCCTCGAAGCCGAACTCCTCGCGCAGCCGGCGCTCGATGAAGCGCCGGTAGCCCGCCTCCAGGAAGCCGGACGCGAAGAGGACGAACCGCGGCGGCATGGTCCCTGCCTGCGTCCCGAAGAGGATCCGCGGCTGCTTGCCGCCGCGGACCGGGTGCGGGTGGGCGGCCACGATCTCACCGAGGAAGGCGTTGAGCCGGCCGGTCGGGATCCTGGTCTCCCAGCCCTCGATGGCCGTCTCGATCGCCGGGACGAGCTTCTCCATGTGCCGGCCGGTGACCGCGGACACGTTCACCCGGGGCGCCCAGGCGATCTGGCCGAACTCGGTCTCGATCTCCCGCTCCAGGTAGTAGCGGCGCTCCTCGTCGAGGTTGTCCCACTTGTTGTACGCGATCACGAGCGCGCGTCCGGCCTCCACGGCCATTGTCACGATGCGCTGGTCCTGGACGCTGATGGACTCGGTCGAGTCGATCAGTACGACGGCGACCTCGGCCTTCTCCAGGGCGGCGGCGGTACGCAGCGAGGCGTAGTAGTCCGCGCCTTCCTGGAGGTGCACCCGGCGGCGGATACCGGCCGTGTCGATGAACTTCCAGACGACTCCGCCGAGCTCGATCAGCTCGTCGACCGGGTCGCGGGTGGTGCCGGCCATCGCGTTGACGACCACACGGTCCTCTTTCGCGACCTTGTTGAGCAGCGAGGACTTGCCGACGTTCGGACGGCCGATGAGCGCGATCCGGCGCGGACCGCCGACCTTGGTGCCGAAGGTCTGGGCCGGGGCCTCGGGGAGCGCTTCGAGGACGGCGTCGAGCATGTCGCCGGTGCCGCGGCCGTGCAGCGAGGAGACGGGGTGCGGCTGGCCGAGGCCGAGCGACCAGAGCGTGCTGGCGTCCGCCTCGCCGCTCTGGCCGTCGACCTTGTTGGCGCAGAGCACGACGGGCTTGCCCGCCCGGCGCAGCAGCTTGACGACGGCCTCGTCGGTGTCGGTCGCGCCGACCGTCGAGTCGACGACGAAGACGACCGCGTCGGCGGTCTCGATCGCGTACTCGGCCTGCGCGGCGACCGAGGCGTCGAGGCCCAGGACGTCCTGCTCCCAGCCGCCGGTGTCGACGACCTTGAACCGGCGGCCCGCCCACTCCGCCTCGTAGCTCACGCGGTCGCGGGTGACGCCCGGCTTGTCCTGGACGACGGCCTCACGGCGTCCGATGATGCGGTTCACCAGGGTCGACTTGCCGACATTCGGTCGGCCGACGACGGCGAGGACGGGCAGCGGGCCGTGCGAGGCCTCATCAAGGGCGTTCTCGACGTCTTCGACATCGAAGCCCTCTTCCGCGGCGAGCTCCATGAACTCCGCGTACTCGGCATCGCCGAGTGCTCCGTGGTCGTGCTGGTCGTTCATGAAGTCCGTTCCTCTGTGTTACGTCATCGATGGACCGCGGTTGCGCGGTCCACTACTCAAGTCTCGCTCAGCGCCCGGTGAGACGCCTGGCACTTTCCAGGTGGGCGGTCAGCCGCTCCTGGATCCTCACGGTGGCCTCGTCCAGCGCCTTGCGCGTGCGCCGTCCGCTCCCGTCGCCTGCCTCGAAGGCGTCGCCGAACACCACATCGACCCGGCTGCGCAGCGGCGGCAGGGCCGGCACCAGCCGCCCGCGGCGCTCGGTACTCCCGAGCACGGCGACCGGCACGATGGGTGCCCCGGAGCGCACCGCGAAGTACGCGAGCCCGGAGCGCAGCGAGGCGAAGTCACCCTCGCCCCTGGTGCCCTCGGGGAATATCCCGAGGACTCCCCCGTCGGCGAGCACCCCCAGGGCGTCCGTGACGGCTGCCCTGTCGGCGGTCGAACGGTCGACCTTCAGCTGCCCGATCCCGCGCAGGAACGGATCGAGGGGGCCGACGAACGCCTCCTTCTTGATCAGGAAGTGCACCGGCCGGGGCGCGGTCCCCATCAGCATGGGCCCGTCGATGTTGTGCGAGTGGTTCACGGCCAGGACGACCGGGCCGCTCGCGGGGACCCGCCAGGCGCCGAGGACGCGGGGCTTCCACAGCCCGTACATCAGGCCGATGCCGATGCCCCTGCCGACCGCGGCACCTCGGGGCGCGGGTGCCGTCACTTGGCGGCCTGCTTCTCCTCGATGAGGGTGACGACGCACTCGATGACCTGCTGAAGGGTCAGCTCGGTGGTGTCCACCTCGACCGCGTCGTCCGCCTTGGCCAGCGGCGAGGTCTTACGGCTGGAGTCGGCCGTGTCCCGCTTGATCAGGGCGTCCTTGGTGGCGGCCAGGTCGGTGGCCTCCTTGCCCTTGAGCTCCCCGCTGCGGCGGGCGGCACGGGCCTCCGGAGAGGCGGTCAGGAAGACCTTCAGGTCGGCGTCCGGCAGGACCGTGGTCCCTATGTCACGGCCCTCGACCACGATCCCCCGGCCGGCCGAGGCGGCGATGGCCCGCTGCAGTTCGGTGATCCGGGTCCGCACCTCGGGGACCGCGCTGACCGCGCTGACCTTGGCGGTGACCTCCTGCGTACGGATCGGACCCGAGGCGTCCGCGCCGTCGACCGTGATGGTCGGGGCCGACGGGTCGGTGCCCGAGACGATCGCGGGCTTGGCCGACGCGGTCGCCACGGCCACGGCGTCCTGGACGTCGACACCGTTGCTGATCATCCACCAGGTGATCGCCCGGTACTGGGCGCCGGTGTCCAGGTAGCTCAGGCCGAGCTTGGCCGCGACCGCCTTCGACGTGCTGGACTTGCCCGTGCCGGAGGGGCCGTCGATGGCGACAATCACTGCTGCCGGTGCGGTCCTGGCGGCGGTTTCCACGGTGGCGGGCACCTTCCTGCTTCACGGGGCGTATGTACGGGACGCCGGTGCGCCCCGGACAAGGTTACTGGCTGGGCCGACCACCCTGTTACGCCGTCCGCCCGGAGCCCGCCCCGCGCCCGGTCCGCTACTGGCGCAGCGACCAGCCCCGCTCGCGCAGCGACGCCGCCAGCGCGGGCGCCGCGCTCGGCTCCACCATGAGCTGCACCAGGCCGGCCTGCTGCCCCGTCGCGTGCTCGATCCGTACGTCCTCGATGTTGACCCCCGCCCGGCCGGCGTCCGCGAAGATCCGGGCCAGTTCGCCCGGCTGGTCGCTGATGAGGACGGCCACGATCTCGTACGAGGCCGGTGCGGCCCCGTGCTTTCCGGGTACCCGCACCCGTCCGGCATTGCCGCGCTTCAGTACGTCCTCGATGCCCGCCGCGCCGGTGTGCCGTTTCTCCTCGTCGGCGGACTGGAGCGCCCGCAGGGCCCGGACCGTCTCGTCGAGGTCGTCGGCGATCCCGGTCAGGACGTCCGCCACCGGCCCGGGGTTGGCCGAGAGGATCTCGATCCACATCCGCGGGTCGGAGGCGGCGATCCTGGTGACGTCCCTGATGCCCTGGCCGCACAGGCGTACGGCCGTCTCGTCGGCGTCCCGCAACCGGGCCGCGACCATGGACGAGATCAGCTGCGGGGTGTGCGAGACGAGCGCCACGGCCCGGTCGTGCGCGTCGGCGTCCATCACCACCGGCACCGCCCGGCAGAGCGCCACGAGCTCCAGCGCCAGGTTGAGCACCTCGGTCTCGGTGTCCCGGGTCGGGGTCAGCACCCAGGGGCGCCCCTCGAAGAGGTCCCCCGTCGCGGCCAGCGGGCCCGAACGCTCCTTGCCGGCCATCGGGTGCGTACCGATGTACGCGGCCAGGTCGCAGCCCATGGCCTCCAGCTCGCGGCGCGGCCCGCCCTTGACGCTGGCCACGTCGAGGTAGGCGCGGGCGACGCCGCCACGCATCGCGTCGGCCAGCGTGCTCGCCACATGTGCGGGCGGTACGGCGATGATCGCGAGGTCGGCCCGTCCTTCGAGCGGGTCGTCCGTGCCCGCGCCGAGCGCCGCCGCCGTCCGGGCCTGGCCCGCGTCGTGGTCGGCGAGGTGGACGGTGACACCCCGTCCGGCCAGGGCGAGCGCCGCGGAGGTGCCGACCAGGCCGGTTCCGATGACAAGGGCGGTTCTCACTGGGCGATGTCCTTGCGCAGGGCCCCGGCGGCGCCGAGGTAGACGTGGCTGATCCCGGTCCTCGGCAGGTCGCTCTCGATGTGCGCGAGTATCCGTACGACGCGCGGCATGGCTCCGGCGATGTCCAGTTCCTGGGCACAGATCAGCGGGACGTCGACGATGCCGAGTCCGCGCGCCGCCGCTGCCGGGAAGGCGCTGTGCAGATCGGGAGTGGCCGTGAACCAGATACTGATCAGGTCGTCGGCGGTGAGGCCGTTGCGCTCCAGAACTGCTGTGAGCAGCGCGCCGACCTGCTCCTCCAGATGCCCGGCCTCGTCCCGCTCCAGCTGGACCGCGCCCCGGACCGCTCGTACTGCCACGTCGTGCTCCTTGCTCCGTGCCTCTGCTCCGCCCGCTCCGTTCAGAGTAGTCAGCCGTACCGGACCCGGCTTCCGCGCCCGTCCACCGAGACGCGGGACGCCCGGCCGAAAAGATCCTGGGCGGCCGGGTCGTCCGGCGTACTCTCTCGCGCATGCAGCTGACCCCCGAGGCGCTGGTGCGCGACCACACCGTCTACGCCTGTGTGATGGGCTCGCGCGCCTTCGGTCTGGCCACCGACGCCAGCGATACGGACCGCCGCGGTGTCTTCCTCGCGCCGACCCCGCTGTTCTGGGGCTTCGACAAGCCTCCGACGCATGTGGACGGTCCCGCGGACGAACAGTTCTCCTGGGAACTGGAGCGCTTCTGCGAGCTGGCCCTGCGCGCCGACCCCAATGCCCTGGAGTGTCTGCACTCCCCGCTCGTGGAGCAGGCCGACGCCACGGGCCGCGAACTGCTGGCGCTGCGCGGTGCGTTCCTCTCCCGCGACGCCCACACCACCTTCACCCGGTACGCGCTGGGACAGCGTAAGAAACTGGACGCCGATGTACGGCAGCACGGCGCCCCGCGCGGCAAGCACGCCATGCACCTGCTCCGCCTCATGGTGTCCTGCCGTGATCTGCTGCGCACCGGCGAGCTGGTGATCGACGTGGGTGACGCGCGGGAGCCGCTGCTCGCGGTGAAGCGGGGCGAGGTGGCGTGGCCGGAGATCGAGCGGCGCATGACCCGGCTCGCCGCCGAGTGCGACGAGGCCGCCGCGCACACCCCGCTGCCGCCGGAACCGGACCGGGCGCGGATCGAGGACTTCCTGTTCCGGGCCCGCCGGCGGTCAGCGCTCCGGCCGGGTCCGTACGACGGCCTCGCGGGTACGGGGCGTACCGGTCCCGCCTGACGGGGCCCGCCGCCACCGCGCCTCTGTTCAGGCGTCCCAGAGCGCGCCCAGCGCCAGCAGCTCGCTCCGGTACTCGATCCGCTCCGCCCATTCCGCGGGCCACGCGTCCGGACCCAGGTGGGCTCCGGCGAAGGCTCCCGCCAGACAGGCGATCGAGTCCGAGTCGCCCGCGGTGCAGGCGGCCCGCCGCAGTGCGAGGACCGGCTCGTCGGGGAAGAGCAGGAAGCAGAGCAGCCCGGTGGCGAGGGCTTCCTCCGCGATCCAGCCCTCGCCCGTGGCCAGGCAGGGGTCCGTCTCCGGTGAGGGCGTCCTGAGGGCGTCGACGAGCCGGTCGAGGGCGGCCAGGCAGTCGTCCCAGCCGCGCGCCATGAAGCGTTCGGGGGTCGCGTCCACAGTGGCGTACGTCCACAGGTCACCGAGCCACTGCTCGTGGTAGCGGGTGCGGTTCTCGATGGCGTACGAACGCAGCTGCCCCACCAGGCCCGTCGGCTCGGCGCCCCGGGCCAGCAGGAACACGGCACGCGCCGTCAGATCGCTCGCGGCCAGCGCCGTCGGGTGGCCGTGGGTGAGCGCGGACTGCAACTGGGCGGCGCCCGCGCGCTCTTCCGCGCTCAGCCCGGGTACGAGGCCGATCGGCGCGACCCGCATGTTGGCCCCGCATCCCTTGGAGCCGATCCGGCTCGCCTGCTGCCAGGGCAGGTCGCTGTCCAGCAACTCGCAGGCCGTCAGGCACGTGTTGCCGGGTGCCCGGTTGTTCTCCGGCGAGTGGTACCAGGCCACGAACTCCTCGCGTACCGGCGGAGCCATCCGCGCCGCGGTCAGCGGCCCACCGTCCATCGCCTTCCGCAGCCCGCGCCCGAGCGCGAGCGTCATCTGGGTGTCGTCGGTGACGAACGCGGGCCGGGGCAGCTCCATCTCGCGCCACGGCCCGCACTTGGCGAGGATCGCGGGTACGTCGTTGAACTCGGTCGGGAAGCCGAGCGCGTCCCCGAGCGCGAGACCTGTCAGGGAGCCGGTCGCGGCCCGTTCGGTAGCAGTGCTCGTACGGCTCATGTCGGACCGTCCTTCCGGACGCGGCAGCAGTGGGTGGCGGCGGGTGCGGAGCGGTGGCAGGCGTACGGACCCATGCCCGCACCTCCGGACCGGCCTCCCTTAATCGTCACTCTGACTATAAAGGGGGAAGGTGCGGCACGACAAGCAAGAACCCGGCCCCCGCAAGAGCGGGGACCGGGTTCTCCGTTGCCGGATACGACTACGGCAGCAGTGCCTGACGGGCCTAGAGGCCGACTTCCTTCATCAGCATGCCGACCTCCGTGTTGGTGAGGCGGCGCAGCCAGCCGGACTTCTGGTCGCCCAGCGGGATCGGACCGAAGCTGACCCGTACGAGCTTCTCGACCGGGAACCCGGCCTCGGCCAGCATGCGGCGGACGATGTGCTTGCGGCCCTCGTGGAGGGTCACCTCGACCAGGTAGTTCTTGCCGGTGTTCTCGACGACCCGGAAGTGGTCGGCGCGTGCGTACCCGTCCTCCAGCTCGATGCCGTCCTTGAGGCGCTTGCCGAGGTCGCGCGGCAGGGGGCCCTGGATCGCGGCGAGGTAGGTCTTCTTGACGCCGTACCGGGGGTGGGTCAGCCGGTGGGCCAGCTCGCCGTGGTTGGTGAGCAGGATGATGCCCTCGGTCTCCGTGTCGAGACGGCCCACGTGGAACAGCCGCGTCTCGCGGTTGTTCACGTAGTCACCCAGGTTCTGGCGGCCGTCCGGGTCCTCCATCGAGGAGACGACACCGGCCGGCTTGTTCAGCGCGAAGAAGAGGTACGACTGGGTGGCGACCGTCAGGCCGTCCACCTTGATCTCGTCCTTCGGCAGGACCCGCCGGCCCTGCTCCATCACGATCTCGCCGTTGATCTCGACCCTGGCCTGGTCGATCAGCTCCTCGCAGGCACGCCGCGAGCCCATTCCGGCCCTGGCCAGTACCTTCTGCAGGCGCTCGCCCTCCTCCTCGGCGCCGGGGAAGGTCTTGGGGGTCTTCACCTGCGGCTTGTTGTGCCGTTCCCGGTTGCGCTCCTCGATCTTGGCGTCGAGCTCACGCGGACGGGAGGGCTCGCGCTGGCCGTGCGGGCCGCGGCGCGGGGCCGCCCCGCTCGTCGGGCTCTTCTTCGGTCCGCCCTTGGCACCACCGCGCGCGGCGGCCCCCCGGCTGCCGGACGTCTTGCCACCGGCCGCGGACGGACCGCGACCGCCGCCGCCGCCGCCGGCCCGGCCGCCGCCACCGCTGGGCCTGCGGCCCTGCTCGTCGGAGGAACTCGTGCCGACGTCGTAACGGCGCTCCTCGGGACGGGGCCGGCGCGGACGCTCCTCCTGCTTGTCGCCGCGCGCTCCGCCGGCACCCCCGGCCTTCGGACGGGGCGGCTTTCCGCCCGCACCCCGGTTGTCCCGGTTGCCGCTTCCGCTGTTCCTGCCGTTGCTTCGCATCAAAGTTCCGTCTTGTCGTCTGCGTCGGTGTCCGGACCGTACGGTGCATCCGGATCGAACGACGGCACACCTTCTTGTGTCTCGGCCTCGATCGCATCCGCCTCCGGAAGGAAGGGCGCGAGCTCCGGGAGCTCGTCCAGGCCTCGCAGGCCCATCCGCTCCAGAAAGTAGTTCGTCGTCCTGTACAGGATCGCACCTGTTTCGGGTTCCGCGCCCGCCTCCTCCACCAGACCGCGCTGGAGGAGGGTCCGCATGACCCCGTCACAGTTCACTCCGCGGACCGCGGAGACCCGTGAACGGCTCACCGGCTGCCGGTAGGCGACCACCGCGAGCGTCTCCAGGGCGGCCTGGGTGAGCCGGGCCTGCTGCCCGTCCAGAACGAAGCTCTCGACTGCTTCGGCGTACTCGGGCCGGGTGTAGAACCGCCAGCCGCCCGCGACCAGCCGCAGGTCGAACCCCCGCCCCTGGACCGTGTACTCGTCGGACAGTTCCCGCAGCGCGTCGGCGATCTCACGCCGGGGCCGGTCGAGCACCTTGGCCAGGTGTTCCTCGGTGGCCGGTTCGTCGACGACCATCAGGACCGCTTCGAGCGCGGGCTTGAGATCACTCACGCCTTCTCCTCGGCAACTTGCTCGGACGGGTCGGACTGGTCGAACTCGTCGGTGACCACGGGCTCCGCGCCGTCAGCGCCGGTCCAGCGCACCAGCAGCTCGCCGAGTGCCTCCTCCTGGTCCAGCGCGACCGCCTTCTCGCGGTAGAGCTCCAGCAGGGCGAGGAAGCGGGCCACCACGGTGAGGGTGTCCGCCGCGTCCTCGGTGAGCGTGCGGAAACTCACGTCTCCGCCGGCCCGCAGCCGGGCGATCACGATCTCCGCCTGCTCCTGCACGGAGACCAGCGGCGCGTGGATGTGGTCCACGTAGATCTGTGGTGCGGCCCGCGGCTGCATCGCCTTCGCCGCGAGCCGGGCGAACCCCTCGGCACCGATGCTGATGACGACCTCGGGCAGCAGTTCGGCATGGTGCGGTTCCAGGCCCACGGTCCGCGGATACCGTCTGCCCTCCGCTTCCAGCCGCTCACTGAAGATGTCCGCGATCTGCTTGTACGCGCGGTACTGGAGCAGCCGCGCGAAGAGCAGGTCGCGCGCCTCCAGCAGCGCCAGGTCGGCCTCGTCCTCGATCTCGGCCGCGGGCAGCAGCCGCGCCGCCTTGAGGTCGAGCAGAGTGGCGGCGACCACCAGGAACTCCGTGGTCTGGTCCAGGTCCCATGCGGCGCCCATGGCCCGGATGTGTGCCATGAACTCGTCGGTGACCTTGGACAGGGCGATCTCGGTGACGTCCAGCTTGTGCTTGGAGATCAGCTGGAGCAGCAGGTCGAAGGGCCCCTCGAAATTCGCCAGCCGGACCCGGAACCGGCCGTCGTCGGGCTCGGCGGGGCCCTCCGGGGCGGGGGCGGGCACAGGCTCGTGCGAGGCAGGTTCGGGCGGAGCCGGTTCGGGCGGAACGGGCGGAGCCGGTTCGGGCGGAGCCGGTTCGGGCGGAGCCGGTTCGGGCGGAGCCGGTTCGGGCGGAGCCGGTTCGGGCGGAGCCGGTTCGGGCGGAGCCGGGGCCGGTTCCGTGGTTCGGGGCGGTTCGATCGCGCTGCCGTGAGGTGGCGACGCGGGCCGTGTCTCCGGCTCGGGCGCCCCCGCACTCCCGGCCCCGGTACCCGGCCCGCGGCCCAGGACGCGGCGGCGCGGCTGGGCGGAGTCGTCGGTGGGCATCGCGGTCCAGGGTACGGAAGTGCGGGCGCGGGAAGGCTACCGGCGCGCAGCGGCTCAGCGTCCGCGCAGCCGCCGTACGAGAATGCTCGCGTCGCCGCGGGACTCCAGGTCCGCGAGCACGACGGCGACCGCCTCCCGGACGATGCGCCCGCGGTCCACGGCGAGGCCGTGTTCCCCGCGCAGCACCAGCCGTGCGTGTTCGAGATCCATCAGTTCCTCGGCCGAGACGTAGACCGTGATCTTCTCGTCGTGCCGCTCCCGCCCGGTGGGGCGCCGGTTGGCTCCCCTGCCGCCGCCCCGGCGGCGCTGCTGGGCCGCCGGCGCGACGGGCGCGCTCATCGGGCGCACCTCCTGCGGTCTGCGGCTGGTCGCCGCCTCCGCTTCGGCCGTACGGCTGCGGGGCTCCGCCGGTTCCGCCACGGCGGTGGCGTGCTCCGCCGCCGCGGGCTCGGTCCGTTCTGCGGCGGAAGCGGCTGAATCGCTCTCGCCCGCCGGACCCGGCACCCGGGGCTCGCCGTTGACCGGCCGCCGGGGGGACGACGACTGAAGCGCCATCCCTCCGGTCGTACGGAACAGTTCGTCGGCCCCCGGCAGACTCACTCGGCGTGACACCGGGCGAGCACCTCCCTGGCGAGCTGACGGTAAGCGGCGGCGCCGACCGAGTTGGAGGCGTACGTCGTGATGGGCTCACCGGCGACCGTGGTCTCCGGGAAGCGCACCGTCCGTCCGATCACTGTGTGGTACACGTGGTTGTCGAAGGCTTCGACGACGCGCGCGAGCACCTCACGGCTGTGCACCGTTCGGGAGTCGTACATCGTGGCGAGGATCCCGTCGAGTTCCAGCTCCGGGTTGAGCCGTTCCTGGACCTTCTCGATGGTCTCGGTCAGCAGCGCGACGCCACGCAGCGCGAAGAACTCGCACTCCAGCGGCACGATCACCTTGTGAGCGGCCGTCAGCGCGTTCACGGTCAGCAGACCGAGTGACGGCTGGCAGTCGATCACGATGTAGTCGTAGTCCTGCATCAGCGGCTTGAGCGCCCGCTGGAGCGTGGACTCACGGGCCACCTCGCTGACGAGCTGCACCTCGGCGGCCGACAGGTCGATGTTGCTCGGCAGCAGGTCCATGTTGGGCACTGCGGTCTTGAGCAGGACCTCGTCCGCCGCCATGCCCCGCTCCATGAGCAGGTTGTAGACGGTGAGGTCGAGCTCCATCGGGTTCACGCCGAGACCGACGGACAGCGCGCCCTGCGGGTCGAAGTCGACCAGCAGCACCCTTCGTCCGTACTCGGCGAGAGCGGCGCCCAGATTGATGGTCGACGTGGTCTTGCCCACGCCGCCCTTCTGGTTGCACATCGCGATGATCTTGGCGGGACCGTGGTCGGTCAGCGGTCCCGGGATCGGGAAGTACGGCAGCGGCCGTCCGGTCGGGCCGATCCGCTCGCGGCGCTGGCGGGCAGCGTCGGGGGCGAGCGTGGCCGCGTACTCCGGGTCGGGCTCGTACTCGGCGTCGGGGTCGTAGAAGTGACCCTCGGGTACCTCGTTGTAGACGGCGAGATGGGTGGTCGTATCGCCACTCCGGTCGCCGGCCCTGGCGTTCACGTGTTGGCCGTCCATACTCTGGTGGGCTGTCGTCATGTGCTGGTGGGTCTGGTGGCTCGCGAAGGCGCGGACAGCGACGGAGCCGACAGCCTCGCGCCCCGCTGGGCCATGGCCCCGAACAGGCATTCCTGGCTGACCACCCCCGGGAGTAAATGTCGACTCATTCACAAGTCGTCTTACCTCCTTGGACGTGACCAGGAAACTTTATCGATAGGTCAGCGTGGCACCATGCCGACGGTTGGCGACTCTATGGCGTGTCACCGCTCCGCAGCAACACAATCCGCCGGACCCGGCCCGATGTGTCGGCAACCCAACACCCCGATGTCAAGGGCGCACAGGGATCACTCGGGAAGTTTCGAGGGTGTACGAAACGGCTAAAGGGTTACGTTCAAGGCTAGTTGAACGAGGCACACAAAGGGGGCGGACGCACGTCCGGCCGGACCTTCGCGGGCAAGGTCCGGCCGGTTGCGTGAGATTGACGACGCGTGTTGACGCGTCAGCCGAGCAGCGTGCTCAGTTCGGTGTGCGGAAGGCCGAGCGCCTCGGCCACCGAGGCGTAAACGACCTGCCCGTCATGCGTGTTGAGCCCCAGCGCGAGCGCGGAGTCCCGGCGCAGCGCGTCGGCCCAGCCACGGTTCGCCAGCTCCACGATGTACGGCAGCGTGGCGTTGGTCAGGGCATAAGTCGACGTACGCGGCACTGCACCCGGCATATTCGCCACACAGTAGAACACCGAATCGTGGACCTGGAAGGTCGGGTCGGCGTGCGTGGTCGGATGCGAGTCCTCGAAGCAGCCACCCTGATCAATCGCAATGTCGACAAGTACACTTCCGGGCTTCATCTTGGCGACGAGCTCGTTCGTGACGAGCTTCGGAGCCTTGGCGCCGGGGATCAGGACCGCGCCGATGACGAGGTCCGCCGCGACGACCGCCTTCTCCAGCTCGAAGGCGTTGGAGACGATCGTCTGCACCTTGGTGCCGAAGATCTTGTCCGCCTCGCGGAGCTTGTTGATGTCCTTGTCGAGCAGCGTGACGTGGAAGCCCATGCCGATGGCGATCTGCGTGGCGTTCCAGCCG
Organism: Streptomyces sp. NBC_01267; assembly: GCF_036241575.1. Classification (NCBI taxonomy): domain Bacteria; kingdom Bacillati; phylum Actinomycetota; class Actinomycetes; order Kitasatosporales; family Streptomycetaceae; genus Streptomyces; species Streptomyces sp. NBC_01267. The sequence continues at coordinate 1,473,046 of NZ_CP108455.1, forward strand.
GAGACGCCGCCGCCGATGACGACCGCCTCGCCCGCAGCCGTACCGGGAACACCGCCGGGCAGCACACCGCGACCGCCCGCCGAACGCATCAGGTGGTAGGCGCCGACCTGCGGGGCGAGCCGGCCCGCGACCTCGGACATCGGGGCCAGCAGCGGCAGCTGACGGCCGGCGGTCTCGACCGTCTCGTACGCGATCGCCGTGGTGCCCGACTCCAGCAGGGCGTCCGTGCACTCACGGGAGGCGGCGAGGTGCAGGTACGTGAAGAGCGTCTGGTCCTTGCGGAGGCGGTGGTACTCCTCGGCGATCGGCTCCTTGACCTTCAGCAGCAGATCAGCGGTGGCCCAGACCTCGTCGGCGGTGGGGAGGATCTGCGCCCCGGCCGCCACGTACTCCTCGTCCGTGATGGCCGAGCCGACTCCGGCGCTCTCCTCGATGACCACCTGATGACCGTGCCGCACCAACTCGTGCACACCGGCGGGGGTGATGGCCACCCGGAACTCGTTGTTCTTGACCTCGCGGGGGATGCCGACCTTCACGTCGATCACGGTCCTTGAATCAGGGGGGATATCTCTGGCGATGCCATACATATCCGGACATGCACAGCACAGCTGGAGGCACCACGGATACACGCGACGAAACCAGTTTAATGAAGGGCTTCTCCCTGTCTAGCCTTTCAAAGCATCAATCTTCCGCCGAGACACCACGGATTTCGTAGGCAGATCGCGAATCAGCCAACAATCTCTCAGCCGAACCCCGGTGCAGTCGGGCCGCCGCGGAGTCCCCGAGCCGCTCCAGGGTGTCGGCCAGCCGCAGGTGCAGTGCCGCCTGGAGCCGCTCGTCGCCGGCCCGCCGCGCCCACTCCACCGCCTCCGTGCAGGTACGGAGCGACTCCTCCGGCCGCCCCGCGTACTCCTGCACCCTGGCCACCTCGCTGAGCGCCCTGGCCTGGCCCGGCAGGTCACCGAGCCGCCGGTAGCCGGCCACCGCGGCCCGCCAGCTGCGCAGCGCTTCGCCGTAGCGCCCCGCGTAGGTGTGCACGGAGCCGAGCCGTCCGTACAGCCGGGACTCGTCCGCCAGTTCGCCCCGGGCCTGCCGCTGGGACAGCGCCCGCCCGTACCAGTCGCAGGCCCGCTGCCAGTCCCCCAGCTCCTGGTAGGCACCCCCGACGGATTCCGTCGCCCGCCCGGTCGCGTACGGGTCGTTCGCGGCACGTCCCGCGTCCAGTGCGGCCCGGTACCGGGTCAGCGCATCCCGGGTGCGGCCGGTCCGTGCGTCCAGATCGGCCAGGTTCAGCAGCGCCGCCGCCCGCTCCCGGTGCAGTCCCCGGCGCTCGGCGACACCGAGGACCAGCTGGTGGAGCCCGTACAGCTCGGGAGCGGCGGCCTCGGCGCCGCGGTGCGTGGAGAGCGCCCTGACGAGTGCGGCGACCAGTCGCCTGGCGAGGGTGTCGAGCTCGCCGTCCTCGACGGCCAGCCGGGCGGACGCCAGCAGCACGGGCTCCCGCAGCCGCAGCCACTCGGCGGCGGCCGGGGCGTTCGGGAACCGCAGGGTACGGGGCAGCCCGGCCAGCTTCCGGCGGGCCGCCGAGCCCTCCGGATCGGTGATCGCCCGGCACGACTGGAGCAGCCGTACGGTCCGCTCCAGCATCCGCGCGCGGGCCAGCTGCACCTCGGCGGCCCGGTCCTGGGACTCCATCAGGGCCCGCAGCAGCGGCGCCAGGCAGCCGGGCACCTCGAACAGCTCACCGCGTGTGCGCAGCAGCCCGAGCGCCACGAAGTCCTCCAGCGTGGACCGGGCCGCGGAGACGGAACAGCCGGCCAGCGCGGACGCGGTGTGCGCGTCGGCGAGACCGGCAGGCGCGAGGGCCAGCAGTCGCAGTATCCGGGCGGCAGGCTGCGGAAGCGTGCCGTAGACGAACCGGAAGGCACGGGCCAGCGGACGGACCGCCTCGGTCTCTTCCGCTTCGTCGGGCAGGTTCCGCAACTGCTGGGTGACGTCGGCGACCGACAGCATGGGCCTGGCGGCGAGCCAGCCGCCCAGCAGGACCAGTGCGGCCGGCTGCCCGCCGCACTCCTCGGCGAGCGTCTCGGCGGTCCGCGGGTCGACGGTGATCCGTACGGCGCCCGCGAAGCGGCCCAGCAGCTCGACGGCCGAACCGGTGTCCAGTCCGCCGAGGGTGCACGGCCGGACGTCGGGGATGCCGGTCAGCGGGCCGGTGGAAGTGGCCACGACCAGGCACTCGGAGATGTCCGGCAGCAGTGGATCGACCTGTTCGGCGTCGACCGCGTCGTCCAGGAACAGCAGCGTCCGGCGTCCGGCGAGTGCCTCGCGCACCAGCTCGGTGAGTTCGTCCTCCCCGGCGCCCGCGGGCGCCGGGACGCCGAGAGCGCCGAGCAGTTCGCGGGCGGTCCGCTCGACGGGGACGCGCCCGCCGCCGGGAGTCGTCAGCCGGGCACGCAGCACGCCGTCCGGGTAGTCGCCGGCGAGCTGTCCGACCAGTTCACCGGCGAGCGCGCTGCGCCCGGATCCGGGCCTTCCGGCGATCAGCAGTACCCGGGGGCGGGTCCCCTTGCGGCCGGCCATGGTGTCGAGTCCGGCCCGCCCGATGTCGGCGCGCAGGGACTTCAACTCCCGCTGCCTCCCGAAGAACTGACCGGCCGTCCGGGAGGCCTTCGCCACCGTGACCCGGTCGACCGAATCCACCGCCTGATCCGTCACGGGCCTCGCTCCGTCCGCCTGCGCACCAGCCCGCCGGGGGCCCGGACGGGACGGTGCCGAGCGTAGTTCACGTACCGAGACGAACCAGGTGGAGCGGGGCGGGCGCATCCCCTGATTGGATCAGCAGATCATCCGATTGACTGGATCCGGTCGGGTACGCGGCTCCCTACGCCTCGAAGGGGCGGGCGGGCCAGGGGGCGTCGGCCGGGCGGAGCGCGTCGAGGCCGCCCTCCTGCTGCAGCGCGGCGGTGAGGGCCAGCACGCCCACGACCAGGCAGGTGTTGTGCAGTTCACCGGCGAGTACACCCCGTACCAGCTCCGCGGGCGCCACCCGGGCGTGCTCCATGTCGGCCTCCTCCTCGGAGACCTCGTAGCGCTCGCCCTCGGCCTCGGAGACCTCCCGGGCGAGGAAGATCCGTACGGCCTCGTCGCAGCCGCCGGGCGTGGGGTAGACGTCCGTCAGCACCCGCCAGTCGTCGGCCTTGACGTGCGCCTCCTCGTAGAGCTCGCGCTGCGCCGCGTGCAGCGGGTTCTCGCCGGGGATGTCGAGCAGACCGGCCGGGATCTCCCAGAGCTTCTGGCGTACCGGGTGCCGGTACTGCCGCAGCACGATCACCCGGCCCTCACCGTCCAGCGCGAGCACCGCCACCGATCCGGGGTGGACCTGGTAGTCACGGTGCACGACCGTGCCGTCCGGCATCACCACGTCGTCGGTGCGGACGCTGGTCTTGTTGCCGGTGAAGGGGGTCGTGGTCGCGGTGACCTGCCACTCTTCGGCGGTGTCCTGGATGGCCATGGAAGCGTCCTCTCGAAAAGACAGAAACCGGGGCAAGCGCCTCATGCGGCCCCTGCCCCGGTCAACCGTATCGCCCCGGCTCCTGCGGACTACTTGCCCGTCTTGCGCTCCACGGCCGCCTTCACCAGGCCGGCGAAGAGCGGGTGCGGCCGGGTGGGCCGGGAGCGCAGCTCCGGGTGGGCCTGGGTGGCGACGAGGTAGGGGTGCACCTCACGCGGGTACTCGACGTACTCGACGAGCTTGTTGTCGGGGGACGTCCCGGAGAAGACCAGTCCGGCCTTCTGCTCCAGCTCCGCGCGGTAGGCGTTGTTGACCTCGTAGCGGTGGCGGTGGCGCTCCTCGATGTACGGCTGGTCCGCGTAGGCCTCACGGACGACCGAGCCCTCGGCGAGCTTCGCCGGGTAGAGGCCGAGCCGCATGGTGCCGCCCAGGTCGCCCGCCCCCTCGACGTACGCCAGCTGCTCCTCCATCGTGGAGATCACCGGGTGGGCGGTGGTCGCGTCGAACTCGGTGGAGTTGGCGTCGACGATGCCCGCGACGTTCCGGGCGGCCTCGATGACGATGCACTGGAGCCCCAGGCAGAGACCGAGCAGCGGGATCCGGTTCTCACGGGCGTACTGGATCGCGCCGACCTTGCCGTTCACGCCGCGCTCGCCGAAGCCGCCGGGGATGCAGATGGCATCGACGTCGCCGAGCTGCTTCTTGGCCGCGGCCTGGGTCCTGCAGTCGTCGGACGTGACCCACTTGACCTTGACGCGGGCCTTGTTGGCGAAGCCGCCGGCGCGAATGGCCTCGGTGACCGAGAGGTAGGCGTCGGGCAGGTCGATGTACTTGCCGACCAGGGCGACGGTGACCTCGTGGTCGGGGTTGTGGACCCGGTCCAGCAGGTCGTCCCAGGTCGACCAGTCGACATCGCGGAACGGCAGGTCCAGCTTGCGGACGACGTAGGCGTCGAGGCCCTCGGTGTGCAGGACCTTGGGGATGTCGTAGATCGACTTGGCGTCGACACAGGCCACCACGGCGTCCTCGTCGACATCGCACATCAGCGAGATCTTGCGCTTGATGGCGGTCGGTACGTCGCGGTCCGCGCGCAGCACGATGGCGTCCGGCTGGATGCCGATGTTGCGCAGGGCGGCGACGGAGTGCTGGGTGGGCTTGGTCTTGAGCTCGCCGGAGGGGCCGATGTAGGGCAGCAGCGAGATGTGCACGACGAAGACGTTGTCCCGGCCGACCTCGTGGCGGACCTGGCGGACGGTCTCCAGGAACGGCAGCGACTCGATGTCGCCGACCGTGCCGCCGACCTCAGTGATGACGACGTCGACGTCGTCGGTGGCCATCCGGCGGATGCGGTGCTTGATCTCGTTGGTGATGTGCGGGATGACCTGCACGGTGTCACCGAGGTACTCGCCGCGCCGCTCCTTGGCGATGACCGTGGAGTAGACCTGGCCGGTGGTGACGTTGGCCGAACCGTCGAGGTCCACGTCGAGGAAGCGCTCGTAGTGGCCGATGTCCAGGTCGGTCTCGGCGCCGTCGTTGGTGACGAACACCTCACCGTGCTGGAACGGGTTCATCGTCCCGGGGTCGACGTTCAGGTACGGGTCGAGCTTCTGCATCGTGACCCGCAGGCCGCGGGCCTTGAGGAGCGCACCGAGGCTGGAAGCCGTCAGACCCTTACCGAGGGAAGAGGCGACACCCCCGGTGACGAAGATGTGCTTGGTCGTCGCGGATGTCGAGTTGCGGGCCTGCATGGCCAAGAGGGGGCTCCCGTGGTCGCGATCTGGAATGCGTACCGGCACGAGGCCCCGGAGATTTCCGGGGGTGCCGTCGCTGCGGGTTCGGGGGCGCAGTGACCACCGGTCCACGGGCTACCAGGGTATCAGCGCCAGCGGGAGGGTGCTTCCGGCCACGCACAGCAGCGTCTCCACCACGTACAGCGCACCTTCACCGTGGGGTCACATTTCACTCACCCAACGCTCACTCGTTCGGCTCAGCCAGGTTGCCGGGCACGTCATGCGGATCACCGACGTGCGTCGTATCCTGCTCGGACACTCGCTGCCGAGACGGCCGGAACGGCACCACCCCCGCCCGTTCTCCGGCACAAGCGCTCGTCAGCGCTTGTCAGCGCTCGCAGGCGCTTGTCCAAAGAGCCCTTGACTGCAACACAGGCGCCCCGAGGGGCGATGTGGCCGTTCGACTGGAGATTGCACGTGGCCGGGCGCATCGAGGATTACGCACTCATCGGAGACATGCAGACCGCCGCCCTGGTCTGCCGGGACGGTACAGCCGACTGGCTGTGCCTTCCCCGCTTCGACTCGCACGCCGTCTTTGCCGGACTGCTGGGAACCGAGGAGAACGGTTTCTGGCGACTGGGACCCGCACATGCCCCTTCGGCATGCCCGCCGGTCGCCGACCGGCGCCGCTACCGCGGGGATTCACTGATCCTCGAATCGGAGTGGGACACACCACGCGGCACGGTCCGTGTGACGGATTTCATGCCACCGCGTGACGGCGCACCCCAGCTGATCCGCATCGTGGAGGGGGTCACCGGGCGCGTCCCGATGCGCTCCGCGCTCCGGATGCGGTTCAGCTACGGACGGGTGACGCCCTGGGTCCACAAGGTGGACGGGCGTACGGTCGCGGTCGCCGGACCCGATTCGGTCTGGCTGGACACCACCGCCGAGACCTTCGGCGAGGACCTCACGACGTACTCCGACTTCACCGTGGGACCCGGCGACCGGATCGCCTTCACCATCAGCTGGGAGCCCTCGCACAAGGCCCCGCCCGCGCTTCCCGAGCCGGAGAACTCGCTGGTGGCGACGGAGGACTTCTGGCGCGAATGGGTCGATCAGTGCACCTATCACGGCCCTTACCGTGAAGCGGTGGTCCGCTCGCTGATCACGCTCAAGGCCCTCACCTACGCGCCCACCGGCGGCATCGTCGCCGCGCCGACCACCTCGCTCCCCGAGGACATCGGCGGGTCCAGGAACTGGGACTACCGCTACACCTGGCTGCGTGACGCCGCGATCACCCTGTCGTCGCTGCTGCGCACCGGCTACCGCGAGGAAGCCCGCGCCTGGCGTGAATGGCTGCTGCGCGCGGTCGCCGGTGACCCGGAGAACCTGCAGATCATGTACGGGATCGCCGGTGAGCGTGAGCTGGGCGAGGCCGAACTCGACTGGCTGCCCGGGTACGAGAACTCGGGCCCGGTCCGGGTGGGCAACGGCGCGGCCGGTCAGCTCCAGCTGGACGTGTACGGCGAAGTGACCGAGGCCCTGCACCTCGCGCACATGACGGGCCTGGCCCGCAGCGACTACGCCTCGCTGCTCCAGATCAAGCTGATCCAGTACCTGGAGGACCACTGGGACCAGCCGGACGAGGGCATCTGGGAGGTGCGCGGCCCCCGCCGCCACTTCGTGCACTCCAAGGTGATGGCCTGGGTCGCCGTCGACCGCACCATCAAGCTGATCGAGTCCGGCGACGTCGACGGCCCGGTCGAGCGCTGGCGCGAGCTGCGCGACGACATCCACCGTGATGTCTGCGAGAAGGGCTACGACAAGGAGCGCAACACCTTCACCCAGTCCTACGGGTCGAAGGAGCTGGACGCCTCCCTGCTGCTCATCCCGCAGATGGGCTTCCTGCCACCGGACGACAAGCGGGTCATCGGCACCGTCGAGGCCATCCAGCGCGAGCTGTCCACGCCTGACGGGTTCGTCCTGCGCTATCCGACGGCCGGCGGCTCGGCGGGCGTCGACGGGCTGGAAGGGGACGAGGGCGCCTTCCTCGCCTGTTCCTTCTGGCTCGCGGACGACCTGGCGATGATCGGCCGGGTCGACGAGGCCCGGCAGCTCTTCGACAAGTTGCTGGGTCTCCGGAACGACCTGGGGCTGCTCGCCGAGGAGTGGGACCCCAGGCTCCAGCGCCAGGTCGGGAACTTCCCCCAGGCGTTCAGCCACGTGCCGCTGATCGACACCGCGCTGCGGCTCACCGCTTCGGGTGCGTACGGGGGCTGACCTGCGGCCGGGCGGCTTCGGGTAGCGTCCGGCCCATGGAGAACCAGGGCGGGATCACGGTGCAGCGGGCGCTTGAGCTGCCGGGGCTGCGCAGTGGGCTGCCCGAGGTCGTGGCGGGCGCCGACCGCCTCGGCCGCACGGTGCGCTGGGTGCACGCCGGTGAGGTGCCGAACATCGCCTCGCTGCTCAAGGGCGGCGAACTGCTGCTCACCACCGGGCTGGGACTCGGCACCCGGCCCGCCGAGCAGCGGGCGTTCGTCCGCAGGCTGGCCGACCGCGGGATCGCCGCGCTCGTGGTGGAGCTGGGCCCGCGCTTCGGCACACTTCCCACGACGCTGGTGGAGACCGCGCGGGCAGCCGGACTGCCCCTGGTCCAGCTGCACCGTGAGGTGCCCTTCGTGTCGGTGACCGAAGAGATCCACACCGAGATCGTCAACGGTCACTACGCGCTGATACAGCGCGCCGACGAGGTGCACCGGCGGTGCACCCAGGCGCTGCTCGGCGGCGGCGGAGTGCCCCAAGTGCTCTCCGTCCTCGCCGAGTTCACCGCCAATCCGGTGTTCCTGGAGACCTCCGACGGGCAGTTGCTGTACGCCGCGGGGGACGGTGAGCCGCTCCAGGTGTGGGAGGGGCTGCGCGGGCACCGGCCCACGGGCGCCGTCCTGGTGGACGTACCGGGCGGCGGGTCCGGCACCGGTTCGGTCCGGGCCAGGCTGGCCCTCCTCCCGGTGGCGGCCCCGCTGGCTCCGGTGCACCGGATGGCCGCCGAGCGGGCGGCCGGGATCCTGGCCGTCGTACTGATGCAGGCCCGGCAGGAGGAGGAGCTGGCCGCACGGGGGCGGGGCGACTTCCTGACCGACCTCGCCGAGGGCCGCGTCTCGGCCCAGGACGCCCCCGCGCAGGCCCGGGTGCTGGGTTTCAAGCCCGGCGACGGCCCTCTGCTGCCCGTGGTGATGCGGCTGGCCGCCGAGCTGTCTCCCTCGGGCAACTGGGCCGTGCTGGCCCGCGCCGTCCTGGAGGAGCTGAGCGCGGTGGGCGTTCCGGTCCTGCTCGGCGTCCGGCCCGTCGAGGGCCGGGTGCCGCTGCTGCTGGGGCTGCGGACGGAGTCGGAGCGCACCGCGGTGGCCGACCGGGTCGCCGTGGCGCTGCGGGCGGGTGTGGCGCGCGCCGGGCTGGAGCGGGCCGGTGCGCATCCGCCGATCGTGGTGGTGGGCGTGGCGGGCGGCTGGGCCGCCGCCTCGGCCGGGCTGCGGCACGCGGCGGAGACGGCCACTGCCGCGCAGGGCCTCTCCGACCGCCCCTGGTACGACGCCCGGCGCCTCGACATCGATCTGCTGCTGTGGCGACTGCGGGACCAGCCGGACCTCGCGGCCTTCGTGGACCGGGCGATCGGGCCGCTGCGCGCGCACGACCGCACCTCGCGGCCGGCGTTGCTGCCCACCCTCGAAACCTATCTGGCGCACGCGGGGCGCAAGGCGGAGACGGCGCGCGAGCTGCATCTCAACCGCCAGACGCTGTACAACCGCCTCGCCCGGATCGCCGAACTCCTGGGCACCGATCTGGACGACCCGCAGGCGGTGCTGGCCCTCGGCCTGGCGCTCCGGGCCCGCCGGCATACGCCCTGATGCGGCCGGGTGCCTGTCGACGGCCTCAGCGGATACGGACCGTCTCGGTCAACTCGTCGTAGATGCTGAGCACTTGGGCCACCGTGTCGTCCTCGGTCGGCCAGCTCCGCGCCTGGGCGCGCCCCGCTTCGGCGAGCAGCAGGCGGCGGGCCGGGTCGGCGAGCAGTCCGGTCACCCGCGCGGCCAGCGCCTCGGGGTCGCCGTACGGCACGAGTTCGGCGGCGTCACCGACCAGCTCGGGCACCCCGCCGACCGCGGTGGCGACCAGCGGCACACCCAGCCGCAGCGCCTCCTGCGCCAGCAGCGACCGCGCCTCCCAACGGCTGGGCAGAACAGCGACATCGGCCGCCGCGAGCAGTTCCGTGACGTCGTCCCGGCTGCCGATGAGCTGGACCGCCAGCGACTCGGTCTCGATGCGGCGCTGGAGTTCGGCCCGCTCCGGGCCCTCGCCCGCGATCACCAGCAGCGGTACGGGATCGAGGTACTGCCAGAGCCGGGCGGCGTCCAGCAGGGCCCCGTAGCCGCGGTGCGCGGCCAGGTTGCCCACGGCCATCAGCAACGGCCGCTCGACCGCGCCGAGTTCGGCGCGCGCCTTGCTCTCCGTCCCGCCCGCGGCCGGTCGGGGTGCGGGGACAGTGACCGGCGCGAGCCGCGCGTCGCGCGCCCCCCGGCGGCGCGCCCTGTCGACCAGTTCGGACGACGTACCGAGCACAACGGCCGCCGCCCTGACAGCCCTTCGCTCCATCAGCCGCGCCAGCCGTCGCCGCGCGCCCTCGGCGTGGGAGCGGGTGTGCAGGGTCACGACCAGCGGCAACCGCAGCCCGCTGAGCGCCAACGAGGCCCGTACGGCGGCGTTCAGACCGTGCGCGTGCACCACGTCGGCGGGCAGACAGGCGGCGCGCAGGGCGGCGACCGCCGCCGGATCACTGCGCCGGGGTACGGGCACGAAGCGCGCGCCCACCTCGCTGAAGCCGTACGCCTCCTCCAACTCGGCGGGGGCGCACACGGTGACGTGCACGCCCCTCTCGACCAGTCCACCGGCGACGGACCGGACGTGTGCGCTGCTGCCAGCGGAGCCGCCACCGAGCACGTGGACGGCGCGCAGAGGTGAACGGCCGTACGGCGGGACCTGGGTGCTGCTCACTGACCGGAGCTCCTGAGTCGGCGTCGGGCGGGGGTGCGCTCCAGGATGCCAGCCCGTACGAACGTTCCGGCACCCTCCTGGCGGGCGAGCCCCTGTGCGGTCGCGTCAACGCGCCTGGGCTGTCACTCACACGGGTGAGCGCCGGCTCAACCCATGGCCGCGCGGCTCACCTTGTCACCGTACGCGGCGGCGGCGAGCACGGCTGCCGCGTGCGCGGCGAGTCCGGCCCGTCCGTTGCCCGCGACGATCGCCACCCCGAGGGCGGCTCCGAGCGCGTGAGCGCCCGCGTCCCCGAGCATGGTCTGCTCGGCCAGGTCGTCGACGACGACCGCGGCTGCCGCTCCCAGCGGGGCCGCGGCCAGCGCTCCGGCGGGGCCGCGGCGGAGCAGTCCGGGGGCCGCGAGCCCGAGCACGGCGACGGTGGCCCGGCCGGGGTGCACGTCCACCAGGTTGACGAAGTGCGCGGTACCGGCGACGACGACCCCGGCGAGCAGCCGGTCGACGGGCCGGTCCTTCAACAGCACGCCTGCGGCGAGACCGGCCGCGCCGATCCCGAAGAGCTTCACGGCGCCGCTGGTGATCTCGCCCTGCCGCAGCGCCCCGAGGTGCGCGCGGAATCCGCGGCGCGGGTCCCCGGCACCGGCGACATCGTCGTAGGCCCCGCAGGCCCCGGCCACGAGGACGGAGAGAGCGGCTGCGCCACGGGCCCGGGGCGGGAACGTGCCGACGGCCGCGCCGAGGGTCGCGCCCACGGTGGTGGCGGGGCCCGCGCAGAGGTCCACCGTGCGCCCGGCGTAGTTCGTGCGCTCCCAGCGGGCAGGGCCGCCCGGGGTGCGGCGGCGCAGCCCGGTGGCGACGGCGCGGGTGGCGCCGAAGGCGGCGAGGAGTGCGGCTGTTCGGGCGCCGTGTCTGCTCATGCGGCCCAGCCTAGGGGGCGCGCTCCGGCGCCCGGCGGGCCGCACCCCATCACTCCCTCTCCCCCTCCGAACTCGGGCTCGCCGGGGGCGCCCCGTCAGCCGTCCGCGCGCGCCGTCGCCAGCAGTTCCTCCGCGTGCGCCCGTGCCGTTTCCGAGTCCTCCTGGCCCGCGAGCATCCGTGAGAGCTCCCGCACCCGGTCCTCGCCCTCCAGGATCGTGACCCCACTGCTGGTCACCGAGCCGTCGTTGGTCTTCTCGACCAGCAGCTGCCGGTCGGCGAAGGCGGCGACCTGCGGCAGATGCGTGACGACCACCACCTGGGCGGACTTCGCCAGCCGGGCCAGCCGCCGCCCGACCTCCACGGCTGCCTTGCCGCCCACTCCGGCGTCGACCTCGTCGAAGAGGTACGTCGGTACGGGGTCGGAACCGGCGAAGACGACCTCGACGGCCAGCATGACCCGCGAGAGCTCACCGCCCGACGCCCCCTTGGAGATCGGCCGTGCCGCCGCACCGGGGTGCGGGGCGAGCAGCAGCTCGACCTCGTCGACGCCCAGCGGTCCGTAGGCGACGAGCCGGCCGCCGACCTCGATGCCCTGCGGGTCCTCGGTCTGGCGGAGGTCGATCGACACCCGGGCGTGCGGCATGGCGAGCGAGGCGAGTTCGGCGGTGACGGCGTCGGCGAACCGGTGCGCCGCCTCCGTACGGGCGTCGGTGAGCGCCTGGGCGAGGCCGGACAGTTCGGCGCGCAGCGTGTCGCGCTCCACTGTCAGTTCACCGATCCGGTCGTCGTCGCCCTCCAGCTCGGTGAGGCGCGCGGCGCCCTCCTCGGCCCAGGCCAGCACGGCGGCGATGTCCGCGCCGTACTTGCGGGTGAGCTGGGTCAGCGCCGCCCGCCGCTCCTCCACCGCGGCGAGCCGCAGCGGGTCGGCGTCCAGATTGTCCGCGTATCCCGCCAGTTCGCCCGAGACGTCGGCGAGCAGGATGCCGATCTCCCCGATGCGTTCGGCGAGCGCGGCCAGCGCCGGGTCGTGGGAGCGTACGGCGTCGAGCGCCCGCCCGGACCCGGCGACCAGGGTCGTCGCGTCGAGGCTCTCGGGGTCCTCCGGGTTGCCGACGAGCGCGGTGTGCGCGGTGGAGGCGGCCGAGGCGAGCGCTTCGGCGTGACCGAGGCGCTCGGCCTCGGCGGCGAGTTCGGCGTCCTCACCCGGCAGCGGCTCCACCGCGGCGACCTCGTCGAGCCCGAAGCGCAGCAGATCCGCCTCCTGGGCCCGCTCGCGTGCCCGGGTGGTCAGTTCGTCCAACTCCACGACCACCTCGCGCAGTCGCCGGTAGGCGGCCGCGTACGTGAGGTGCGGCTTCGCGACGGCCTCGCCCGCGTACCGGTCCAGCGCCTGGCGCTGCCTGGCCGGGCGCAGCAGCCCCTGCTGGTCGGTCTGACCGTGCACGGCGACCAGTTCGTCGGCGAGCTCGGCGAGGAGCCCGACGGGTACGGAGCGCCCGCCGATGTGCGCCCGGGAGCGCCCTTCCGCCGAGATCGTCCGGCTGACCAGCAGCGCCCCGTCGTCCAGCTCGGCGCCCGCTTCCTCGGCGCGTACGGCGGCAGGCGCGTCCGCGGCCATGGTGATCCGCCCCTCGACCACCGCCGACTTGGCACCGAGCCGCACCAGCGCGGCGTCGGCGCGCCCGCCGAGCAGCAGCCCGAGGCTGGTCACGACCATGGTCTTGCCCGCGCCGGTCTCACCGGTCACCGCGGTGAAGCCGGGTGAAAGCTCCACCACGGCGTCGTCGATGACTCCGAGCGACCGTATCCGCATCTCCTCCAACACGGACACGACCTTACGAGGTCCGGGGCCCGGTGTGCGACGGGCCCCGTACCGTCACCCTCCCGTGCACCGGTCGGTCCGGCGCGGGAACACCTAGTTCGGCGCCCCGCGCCAGCCCGCCACCGGCAGGGCGAACTTGGCCACCAGCCGGTCCGTGAACGAGGCGTGGTGCAGCCGTGCCAGCCGTACGGGTACCGCTCCCCGCCGTACCTCCACCCGGGCACCGGCCGGCAGTCCGATCGAACGGCGTCCGTCGCACCACAGGACACCGTGCGGGGTGTGCGGCTGCACCTCGACCGCCAGGACCGAGGCCGGGGAGGTCACCAGCGGCTTGGCGAACAGCGCGTGCGCCCCGATGGGCACCATCAGCAGCGCCTCCACCTCGGGCCACACGACGGGCCCGCCCGCCGAGAAGGCGTACGCCGTCGAACCGGTCGGGGTGGCGCAGACGATGCCGTCGCAGCCGAAGCCGGTCACCGGCCGCCCGTCGATCTCCAGGACGACCTCCAGCATCCGCTCGGGTTCCGTCTTCTGGACGGCGGCCTCGTTGAGTGCCCAGTCCCGGTGCACCACGTCACCGTTGTTGTGCACGACGACGTCGACGGTCATCCGCTCCTCGACCTCGTACGACCGGGTGACCACCCGGTCCACGACCTTGTCGAGGTCGTCGCGCTCGGCCTCGGCGAGGAATCCGACCCGGCCGAGGTTGACGCCGAGCATCGGCACACCCGAGGCGCGCGCGAACTCGGCCCCGCGCAGCAGGGTGCCGTCACCGCCGAGGACGATCAGGAGCTCGCAGCCGTCCAGTGCCGCGGGTGTGGCCTCGGTGACGAGTTCGACCGAGTGCGGCAGCGGCAGATCCGCTGCCTCCGTCGCGAGGACCCGGACCCGCAGCCCGGACTTCAGCAGGCCCTCCACCACCAGCTCGGCGCTGCGGATCGCCGCGGGCCTCCCGGTGTGGGCGAGCAGGAAGACTGTGCGTGAATCTGCTGGTTCTGGTAGTGCTGAAAGTGATGCTGCATCCGTCACTGCGGCCCCTCCGCCACTGCACGCTCCACATCCGCCGGATCGAGCGCGGGCGCATCCGCCCGCAGCCACAGAAAGTACTCGACATTTCCCGAAGGGCCGGGCAGCGGGCTCGCGGTGACCCCCCGTACTCCGAGTCCGAGCTCCGCGGCCTGTCGTGCCACGGTCCTGACGGTCTCCGCCCGCAGCTCCGGGCTGCGGACGACTCCGCCGCTGCCCAGCCGGTCCTTGCCGATCTCGAACTGCGGTTTCACCATCAGCACCAGGTCGGCGTCGGGCCCCGCGCACCGCACCAGGGCGGGCAGCACCAGTCCCAGCGCGATGAACGAGAGATCGCCGACGACGAGGTCGACGGCTTCCCCGCCGATCGCCTCCAGCGTCAACTCGCGTACGTTCGTACGGTCCTTGACGGTGACCCGGTCGTCGCTCTGCAGCGACCAGGCGAGCTGCCCGTACCCGACATCCACCGCGACGACCTGCGCGGCGCCGGACCGCAGCAGTACGTCGGTGAATCCGCCGGTCGACGCCCCCGCGTCGAGCGCCCGGCGTCCCTCGACCCGCAGGCCGAGCGGTACGAACGCCGCAAAGGCACCCGCGAGCTTGTGACCGCCTCGCGAGACGTAGTCCGGGTCGCTGTCGTCCTTGCGTACGACCACGGCCGCGCTCGTCTCGACCTGGGTGGCGGCCTTCGTCGCGGTGGCGCCGCCGACCGTCACCCGCCCTGCCGCGATCAGCTGGCTCGCGTGCTCCCGCGAGCGTGCGAGGCTCCGGCGGACCAGCTCGGCGTCCAGGCGTCGGCGTGCCACTCCTGCCACGTTCGGTTCAGCTCCTGCTGTCGTGAGGAAGGGGACCACGGGCCGGGACCGGCGGTCCCGGGTGTGCGTCCAGCGCGTCGAGCGCCGCGCGCAGTCCCCGGTGTACATCCTCGTACACCCCGACATGTCCGTCGGCGGCGAGGTGGTCGGCATCGGCCAGGCGGTCGAGTACGCCGTCCACCCGTTCGTTCCCGGTGGGCGTACGCACCACACCCAGCGGGGCCGGGGCCGCCGGGTCGTACTCCGCACCGGGCCGGGTCCCGGGCTCGGCCCCGGAGGGCTCCGGCATCGCGTCACTCATGCCCAGACGCTACCGCGAAGCCCTGAGGTACCGTCGATCACGATGGCGACGACAGAAGAGTGCCGCAGCGCCCTCGACAGGCTCTCGGACAACATGGCCCAGGCGAACAGCCAGGTACGCAGTGCGGCGGCGCTCGACCGCTCGCTCAGCTGCCACATCACGGATCTCGATGTCAGCTTCACCGGACGGCTGGTGGACGGCCGCATCCAGGTGCTCGACACACTCCAGGGCCCTCCCCCCGACCGGGCGGAGATCCGGCTCGCCATGAAGGGCGACGACCTGGTGGCGCTGGTGGGCGGCGAGCTGAACTTCGCGAAGGCGTGGGGCTCGGGCCGGGTCCGGCTCGAAGCGGGCTTCCGCGATCTGCTGCGCCTCAGGACGCTGCTGTAACCGTCCGTCCGGTGCGGGCCCCGCGTCCGGCGGGCACCACCAGCGGGGTCCCCGTCTGCGGGTCGTCGATGATCTGGCAGGGCAGCCCGAAGACCTTCTCCACCAGTTCGGCCGTGACCACCTGGGAGGGCGGCCCGGCGGCGACGATCTCGCCGTCCCGCATGGCGATGAGGTGGCTGGCGTAGCGCGCCGCGTGGTTCAGATCGTGCAGTACGGCCACCAGCGTGCGCCCCTGTGTCTCGTGCAGTTCGGCGCAGAGGTCCAGCACGTCGATCTGGTGCTGGATGTCGAGATAGGTGGTCGGCTCGTCGAGCAGCAGCAGCGGGGTCTGCTGGGCCAGCGCCATCGCGATCCACACGCGCTGGCGCTGCCCGCCGGAGAGTTCGTCGACATAGCGATCGGCGAGGTCACCGATGCGGGTCGCCGCCATCGATTCCTCGACAATCCGCTCGTCGTCGGTCGACCACTGCCGCAGCAGCCCCTGGTGCGGATAGCGCCCGCGCGCCACCAGGTCGGCGACCGTGATGCCGTCCGGCGCGATCGAGGACTGCGGGAGCAGACCGAGCGTCCTGGCCACCTGCTTGGCGGGCAGCGAGCCGATCGCCTGCCCGTCGAGGAGCACCTGACCCCGTACCGGCTTCAACATGCGCGAAAGGGCTCGCAGCAATGTCGACTTGCCGCAGGCGTTGGGGCCGACGATCACGGTGAAGGAGTGGTCGGGGATCTCGACCGAGAGGTTCTCGGCGATGGTCCGCTGCTCGTAGCCGAGGGTGACCGATTCGGCGGTGAGCCGCTGCGTACTCGGGCTCCCGGCAACGCCGTTGCCCCTGGGCGCGCTCTTGCTCCTGGACATGCGCGTACTCCTGGAAGTCATCAGATCCGTCCTGCCTTGCGTTCGGAGACCAGCAGCCACAGCAGATAGCACCCGCCGAGCACCGCGGTCACCACGCCTACCGGCAACTGGCGGTCGCCGAAGGCCCGTTGGGCGGTCCAGTCGGCCACCACCAGCAGGGCGGCGCCCATGAGGGCGGAGGGAAGGAGATTGGCGCCGGGCGCGCGGGTCAGCCGCCGGGCGAGCTGGGGCGCGCTGAGCGCCACGAAGACGATCGGTCCTGCCGCGGCGGTGGCCACCGCGGTGAGCAGCACCGCGGCCAGCATCAGCACCAGCCGGGTCCGCTCGACCCGCACCCCCAGCGCGTATGCCGCGTCGTCACCCATCTCCAGCATCCTGAGGTTGCGCCCGTACCCGAGGACCAGCGGTACCAGGACCGCGCAGGTCACCAGGAGCGGCCAGACCTGCGACCAGTCCCGCCCGTCGAGCGAGCCGGTCATCCAGACGACGGCGCGGGTCGCGTCGACCAGATCGGCCTTGGTGAGCAGATAGCTGTTGCAGGCGGTGAGCATGGCGGCGGCGCCGATGCCGACGAGCACCAGCCGGTAGCCGTGCACGCCCCGCTTCCACGCCAGCAGGTACACGACCACGCCCGTCACCAGGCCGCCCACGATCGCCCCGCCGGACACCGCGGCGGCTCCCCCGTGGAAGAGCACGATCACGGTGAGCGCCCCGACGCTCGCGCCCTGCCCGAAGCCGATCACGTCCGGACTGCCCAGCGGATTGCGGGAGATGGACTGGAACACCGCGCCCGCGATGCCCAGCGCGGCCCCCACCAGCAGGGCGACGAGGACCCTGGGGAGCCTGAGGTCGTCGACGATGAACTCCTGGGCGGTGGTGCCGCCGCCCAGCAGCGTACGGACGACATCGCCGGGCGCCATCGGGTAGTCGCCGCTGCCGATGAGGACGACGCCGGCCGCCAGCGCCACGACGGCCAGCAGCAGGACGACGACGGCGGACCTGACATCGACCCGGACGGAGAGCCCTCCCCGGGTGCGTATCGCGTGTACGGCTTTCACAGCTGGGCCATCCTCCGGCGGCGTACGAGAAAGATGAAGACGGGACCGCCGATGAGCGCGGTCACGATGCCGACCTGGAGTTCGGCCGGGCGGGCGACGACCCTGCCGATCACGTCGGCGCCCAGCAGCAGCACCGGGGAGAGCACCGCCGCGTACGGCAGGGACCAGCGCATGTCGGGTCCGGTGACGGCCCGGACGAGGTGCGGAACCATCAGCCCGATGAAGACGATCGGCCCGCAGGCGGCGGTCGCGGCCCCGCAGAGCAGGGTGACGGCGATCATCGCGAGCACCCTGGTACGGGTGAGATGCGCGCCCAGCGCTCTCGCGGTGTCGTCGCCCAGCGCCATGGCGTTGAGGGGCCGGGCGATGGACAGCGCGACGAGCAGCCCGGCCACCACGAACGGCCACACCTGGGAGACGGTGCCGGTGGTGGCCGTCGCCAGCGAACCGACGGTCCAGAAGCGCAGTTTGTCGAGCGTGGCCGAGTCCAGCAGCTGTACGGCGTTGACGTAGCCGTAGAGGGCGGCGGTGACAGCGGTACCGGCGAGCGCCAGCCGTACCGGGGTGGCACCGCGGCTCCCGCTCAGGACGTACACGAGCACCGAGACGACGGCGGCGCCCGCGAACGCGAACCACACATAGCCGGTGAAGGAGCTGACGCCGAAGAAGCTCATCGCGGAGACCACCGCCGCCGAGGCCCCCGCGTTGACGCCGAGGACGCCCGGCTCGGCGAGGGGGTTGCGGGTGAGGGCCTGCATGACCGCTCCGGCGACCCCGAGGGCGGAACCGACGAGCAGCCCCAGCAGGGTGCGAGGGACCCGTACCTCACGGACGAGTACGTCGTTGCCCTGCCCCGAGGCGTGCACCAGGCCGTGCCACACATCGCCTATCGGCACCGCCTTGGCTCCGATCGCGATGCTCGCGACGGCGACCAGGAGCAGCACGGCCAGGGACAGCAGCAGCCCGGCGGCGCGCGCCACGGAGCGCCGAGGGGGCGCGGGGGCAGGCTCCGCGCGCTGACTGGGGGGACTGTCGACCAACACGCAGTTAGGTTAGCCTACCCTCGCTTCAATCTTCGAGGGGGTCCGCCGGGGGAACCTCTCAGAGCCCGACGCGGGACAGCGCCTTGCCCCCGTCGAGAGCGCAGGAGCCGTCTCCCGCGTACGTCCAGGCCGCGGCGCACAGCGCCCGCAGCCCGTCCAGCGCATCACCCGCACCGTCGACGGCCAGCGCGTCGTCGCGCACCGAAGCGGTCCAGCCCCCACAGCTGAACCGGCCGCCGTCCCCGGTCACTTCGGGCTGACCGGTCAGCAGCCCCCGCAGGTCGGCGTCCACATAGGTCGGCCGGTGCTCGGGACGGGCGGCCAGCAGTTGCGCCCCGTCGGTCACCCCGGTCAGGACCAGCAGCGAGTCCACGCCGCCGTTGAACGCGCCCTCGATGTCGGTGTCCAGCCGGTCGCCGACCACCAGCGGCCGTTCGGCGCCGGTCCGCAGCACCGTCTCCCGGTGCATCGGGGGCAGCGGCTTCCCCGCCACCTGCGGCTCGGCGCCGGTGGCGATCCGTACGACCTCGACCGCGGCCCCGTTGCCCGGCGCGATCCCGCGCGCGCTGGGGATGGTCAGGTCCGTGTTGGACGCGAACCACGGCACACCGCTGTTGATCGCGTACGCCGCTTCCGCGAACCGGGACCATGCCAGGTCGGGCCCGCCGTACCCCTGCGCCACCGCGAGCGGCGAGTCGTCCGCCGAGTCCACCGGCTCCAGACCGCGCTCGCGCAGCGCGACCCGGAGCCCTTCGCCACCGATCACCAACACCTTCGCGCCCGCCGGGACCTGATCGGCGATCAGCCGGGACACCGCCTGCGCCGAGGTGATGACATCGGCGGCCTCCGCGGGCACGCCCAGCTCGGTCAGGTGCTGTGCCACGGCCGTCGGCGTGCGCAGCGCGTTGTTGGTGACGTACGCCAGGTGCATACCGCCGTTCCGGGCGGCGCCGAGAGACTCGACGGCATGGCCGATGGCCTCGCCGCCCGCGTACACCACCCCGTCCAGATCGAGCAGAGCGGTGTCGTACGCATCGTTCAGCGCAGTCCTGCTGCCGTCGGGCCTGGTCCTGCTCTGCCGGGTCATCTCACTCCTCGTTCGCTGCTTCTCCCCCGATCATCCCGCATCACGGAACCGCACTTACCATGCAGCAATGACTTCAAGTGGTCGGCACGCGGACAACGGATTGCACCTGTTCCCCTTCCGCGGACTGCGCTACGTCCCCGAGCGGGTGGGCAGCCTCGCGGCCGTCACCTCGCCGCCGTACGACGTCGTGGTCAGGCCGGACGGCCTGCTGCACCTGGAGTCCGCCGACCCGCACAACATCGTCCGGCTGATCCTGCCGCAGGCCGACACCCCCGCCGCCCGCAACGAGAAGGCCGCCGCGACGCTCGCCCACTGGCTCGCGGACGGCATCCTCGCCCCCGACGCCGAGCCCGCGCTGTACGTGTACGAGCAGCGCCACGGTGATGTGCTCCAGCGCGGCCTGATCGGCGCGCTGGCCCTGTCCACCCCCGAGGAGGGGATCGTCCTCCCCCACGAGGACGTGATGGCGGACATCGTCGAGGACCGGGCGGCGCTGATGCGGACGACGGCCGTCAATTTCGAACCGCTGCTCCTGACGTACCGCAGCGACGGCAGCGCGACCGGCGCCACCGCTGTCATCGACCGCACCATCGCCCGGCCGCCGCTGCTCGCGACGACCACCGAGGACGGATTCAGCCACCGGCTCTGGTCGCTGACCGATCCGGCGGAGATCACGGCGGCCCGGTCCGATCTCGCGGGACGCCAGGCCCTGATCGCCGACGGACACCACCGTTGGGCGACGTATCTGCGGCTGCGCGACGAGCATCCGGGGCCCGGCCCCTGGAACTACGGCCTGGTGCTCCTCATCGACACCGTCCGCTATCCGCTCCGGGTCCGCGCCATCCACCGGCTGCTGCACCGGCTGCCGGTCGCCGAGGCCCTGGCGGCGGTGGCGGACACCTTCCGGGTCCGCACGGTGGGGGGCCTCCCGCAGGCGCTGGACGCTCTCGGCGCGGCGGCTGCCGAGGGCAACGCCTTTCTGCTGGCGGGGGACGGCGCCTTCCACCTCGTCGACCGGCCTTCCGCGGAGCTGCTGGCCCGTACGGTCCCCACGGACCACCCGCCGGCCTGGCGCACGCTGGACGCGACCGTCCTGCACCACACGCTGCTGGACGAGGTCTGGCGGATTCCTGACACGCCGGAGCACATCGCGTACATCCACGCCACGGACGCGGCGGTCGAGCAGGCGGAACGGCGCGGGGGGACGGCTGTCCTCATGCATCCGGTACGCGAGGAGGTCGTCCGGGATCTGGCCCGCCAGGGTGTGACGATGCCTCGCAAGTCGACTTCGTTCGGCCCGAAACCGGCGACGGGCCTGGTCCTGCGCAGCCTCACCATCGACTGAGCGGCTGATCGGCCGGGATGACACCGGGAACTCATCGGGAAAACAGCGAAGGGCCGCACCCCGGTGACCGGGGTGCGGCCCTTCTCACTTGCTCTGCTGCTCTGCTCAGACGGACTCAGTCCTGGTCGTCGCCCTTGGCGCGGCCGGGACGGTCGTCGTCGGCCTCCGCACCGGACTCCTCGTCGTCCGACAGCGCGTCGTCCAGCAGCTCATCGGGGTCGTCGCCCGACTCGTGCTCGACGTCGACGAACTCCACGCCCTCCAGCTCGGCAAGCCGGTCCGAGGCATCCGTGGCGCCGTCCTTGTCGGACTCGATGGTCTTGGCGAACCACTCGCGCGCCTCGTCCTCGCGCCCGGCCGCGAGCAGCGCGTCGGCGTACGCGTACCGCAGCCGAGCGGTCCACGGCTGTACCGAGTTCGACGCCAGTTCGGGGCTCTGCAACGTCACGATCGCCGCGTCGATCTGCCCCATGTCCCGGCGCGCGCCGGCGGCGACCAGTCGCATCTCGACCTGGCCCGCCTTGTCGAGCTTCGCCACCTCGGGCTCGCCGGCCATCGCCATCGCACGCTCGGGCCGCCCCAGTCCACGCTCGCAGTCCGCCATGACGGGCCACAGGTCGACGGTGCCGGTCATCCGGCGGGTGGCACGGAACTCGGCGAGGGCCTCCGTGTACTTCTGTGTGGCGTACGCGGCGAAGCCGGCCGCCTCACGCACGGCGGCCACCCGCGAGGCCAGGCGGAGCGCGATGCGCGCGTACGCGTAGGCCTCCTCCGGGTCCTCGTCGATGAGCCGGGCGACCATCACCAGGTTCTTCGCGACATCCTCGGCGAGGGTCTTCGGCAGGCTCATCAGCTCCTGCCGCACGTCCTTGTCGATCTCCTGACCGGTGACGTCCTCGGGGATCGGCAGCCGCTTGACGGGCTCGCGGTCGCGGTCCCGGTCGTCGCGCTGGAAGCCACCACCACTGCCACGGTCGTCGCGCTGCCCGCCACGGTAGCCACCGCGGTCCCGGTCGTCGCGCTGTCCACCGCGGTAGCCACCGCCGGTGCCACGGTCCCGGCTGTCCCCGCGGCTGTCGTCACGGCGGAAGCCGCCACGGTCGCCACCGCGGTCGTCACGTCGCTCGCTTCCACGGTCGTCACGTCGGCCGTAGCTGCCCCCGCTGGGACGGTCGTCGCGACGGAAACCGCCGCCCCGCTCGTCGTCACGACGCGGGCCGCTGGAGGGGCGGTCGTCGCGACCGCCGCGGTACCCACCGCTGCTGGACGCGGGACGGCCACCACGGTCGTCGCGCCGCTCGAAGCCACCACCACTGGGACGGCCACCACGGTTGTCGTCACGGCGGTCATCGCGCCGGTCGTCACGGCGGAAAGGCGGACGGTCATCGCGACGGGCAAACCCACCACCGCTGCTCGGACGCCCACCACGCTCGTCATCACGACGCGGACCGCTCGACCGGTCGTCGCGCTGTCCACCGCGGTAGCCACCGCCGGTGCCACGGTCGCCACGGCTGTCGTCACGGCGGAAGCCGCCGCGGTCACCACCACGGTCGTCACGTCGGCCGTACGAACCGCCCGAGGAACTGGAGGGGCGGTCGTCGCGACCGCCGCGGTACCCACCGCTGGTGGACGCGGGACGGCCACCACGGTCGTCGCGCCGCTCGAAGCCACCACCACTGGGACGGCCACCACGGTTGTCGTCACGCCGATCGTCACGGCGGTCATCGCGCCGGTCGTCACGGCGGTCGTCACGGCGGTCGTCACGGCGGAAAGGCGGACGGTCATCGCGACGGGCAAACCCACCACCGCTGCTCGGACGCCCACCACGCTCGTCATCACGACGGCCGTACGAACCACCCGAGGAATTCGAGGAACGGTCGTCACGACCACCGCGGAAGCCACCACCGCTGGACGCCGGACGGCCACCACGGTCGTCGCGCTGCCCGCCGCGGTAGCCACCGCCGCTGCTCGGACGGCCACCACGGTCATCGTCACGACGCGGGCCGCTGGGACGGTCATCGCGACCGCCACGGAACCCTCCGCCTGTGCCGACCGGACGGCCACCGCGGTCATCACGGCGCGGGCCACCGGAGGAACGGTCGTCACGACCGCCACGGAACCCGGTACCGCCGCGGCTGTCGTCGCGGCGGAAGCCGCCGCGGTCGTTGTCCCTGCGGGGCCCACTGGAACGGTCGTCACGACCACCGCGGAATCCGCCCTGGTCACCGCCGTCCCGGCGACGCGGCTCGCGCTCCGGACGGTCGTCGGGGGAGTTGGTGGACATCGGTGTGACTCCTGTCTTCGGGTACCGCAGTCATTCTCACGCAATCGGCGATCCGACGCGCTTCGGGAAATAAAAAAAAGGACCTTTGGTCCCAGCGTGAACGCTGGGACCAAAGGTCCTTCAAAGATTGTTCGGCGGCGTCCTACTCTCCCACAGGGTCCCCCCTGCAGTACCATCGGCGCTGAAAGGCTTAGCTTCCGGGTTCGGAATGTAACCGGGCGTTTCCCTAACGCTATGACCACCGAAACCCTATTTGGGCTCTAGCGAACAAGCACACTCTTCAATTAAGTAAGTGAAACAAGTTCCGCCGGCACGACCGTTCGTGGCCTGGGAACAACACAGTGGACGCGAGCAACTGAGGACAAGCCCTCGGCCTATTAGTACCAGTCAGCTCCACCCGTTACCGGGCTTCCACATCTGGCCTATCAACCCAGTCGTCTACTGGGAGCCTTAACCCCTCAAAGGGGGTGGGAATACTCATCTCGAAGCAGGCTTCCCGCTTAGATGCTTTCAGCGGTTATCCTTTCCGAACGTAGCCAACCAGCCATGCCCTTGGCAGGACAACTGGCACACCAGAGGTTCGTCCGTCCCGGTCCTCTCGTACTAGGGACAGCCCTTCTCAATATTCCTACGCGCACAGAGGATAGGGACCGAACTGTCTCACGACGTTCTAAACCCAGCTCGCGTACCGCTTTAATGGGCGAACAGCCCAACCCTTGGGACCGACTCCAGCCCCAGGATGCGACGAGCCGACATCGAGGTGCCAAACCATCCCGTCGATATGGACTCTTGGGGAAGATCAGCCTGTTATCCCCGGGGTACCTTTTATCCGTTGAGCGACAGCGCTTCCACAAGCCACTGCCGGATCACTAGTCCCGACTTTCGTCCCTGCTCGACCCGTCGGTCTCACAGTCAAGCTCCCTTGTGCACTTACACTCAACACCTGATTGCCAACCAGGCTGAGGGAACCTTTGGGCGCCTCCGTTACTCTTTAGGAGGCAACCGCCCCAGTTAAACTACCCATCAGACACTGTCCCTGATCCGGATCACGGACCGAGGTTAGACATCCAGCACGACCAGAGTGGTATTTCAACGACGACTCCACAATCACTGGCGTGACCGCTTCAAAGTCTCCCACCTATCCTACACAAGCCGAACCGAACACCAATATCAAACTATAGTAAAGGTCCCGGGGTCTTTCCGTCCTTCTGCGCGAAACGAGCATCTTTACTCGTAGTGCAATTTCACCGGGCCTATGGTTGAGACAGTCGAGAAGTCGTTACGCCATTCGTGCAGGTCGGAACTTACCCGACAAGGAATTTCGCTACCTTAGGATGGTTATAGTTACCACCGCCGTTTACTGGCGCTTAAGTTCTCAGCTTCGCCACACCGAAATGTGACTAACCGGTCCCCTTAACGTTCCAGCACCGGGCAGGCGTCAGTCCGTATACATCGCCTTACGGCTTCGCACGGACCTGTGTTTTTAGTAAACAGTCGCTTCTCGCTGGTCTCTGCGGCCACCCCCAGCTCACCGAGTAAATCGGATCACCAAGAATGGCCCCCCTTCTCCCGAAGTTACGGGGGCATTTTGCCGAGTTCCTTAACCATAGTTCACCCGAACGCCTCGGTATTCTCTACCTGACCACCTGAGTCGGTTTAGGGTACGGGCCGCCATGAAACTCGCTAGAGGCTTTTCTCGACAGCATAGGATCATCCACTTCACCACAATCGGCTCGGCATCAGGTCTCAGACTATGTGTTACGCGGATTTGCCTACGTAACGTCCTACACCCTTACCCCGGGACAACCACCGCCCGGGCTGGACTACCTTCCTGCGTCACCCCATCGCTTACCTAGTACAGATCTGGTTCGACGGCTCCACCACTCCCCTTCACCCGAAGGATCCAGGACGGCTTCACGGCCTTAGCATCGTCTGATTCAGTATTGGGCGTTTCAAAGCGGGTACCGGAATATCAACCGGTTGTCCATCGACTACGCCTGTCGGCCTCGCCTTAGGTCCCGACTTACCCTGGGCAGATCAGCTTGACCCAGGAACCCTTAGTCAATCGGCGCACACGTTTCTCACGTGTGTATCGCTACTCATGCCTGCATTCTCACTCGTGAACCGTCCACAACTCGCTTCCGCGGCTGCTTCACCCGGCACACGACGCTCCCCTACCCATCCCAGCCCCCGTTGGGGGTATGTGCTGGAATGACACGACTTCGGCGGTACGCTTGAGCCCCGCTACATTGTCGGCGCGGAATCACTTGACCAGTGAGCTATTACGCACTCTTTCAAGGGTGGCTGCTTCTAAGCCAACCTCCTGGTTGTCTCTGCGACTCCACATCCTTTTCCACTTAGCGTACGCTTAGGGGCCTTAGTCGATGCTCTGGGCTGTTTCCCTCTCGACCATGGAGCTTATCCCCCACAGTCTCACTGCCGCGCTCTCACTTACCGGCATTCGGAGTTTGGCTAAGGTCAGTAACCCGGTAGGGCCCATCGCCTATCCAGTGCTCTACCTCCGGCAAGAAACACACGACGCTGCACCTAAATGCATTTCGGGGAGAACCAGCTATCACGGAGTTTGATTGGCCTTTCACCCCTAACCACAGGTCATCCCCCAGGTTTTCAACCCTGGTGGGTTCGGTCCTCCACGACCTCTTACAGCCGCTTCAACCTGCCCATGGCTAGATCACTCCGCTTCGGGTCTAGAGCGTGCAACTCAAACGCCCTATTAGGACTCGCTTTCGCTACGGCTTCCCCACACGGGTTAACCTCGCTACACACCGCTAACTCGCAGGCTCATTCTTCAAAAGGCACGCAGTCACGACTAACAGTACAAGTACTGTCAGCGACGCTCCCACGGCTTGTAGGCACACGGTTTCAGGTACTATTTCACTCCGCTCCCGCGGTACTTTTCACCATTCCCTCACGGTACTATCCGCTATCGGTCACCAGGGAATATTTAGGCTTAGCGGGTGGTCCCGCCAGATTCACACGGGATTTCTCGGGCCCCGTGCTACTTGGGAGTCACACAAGCAAGCCGTTGATGTTTCAGCTACGGGGGTCTTACCCTCTACGCCGGACCTTTCGCATGTCCTTCGCCTACACCAACGGTTTCTGACTTGCCCAACAGCCGGCAGACTATTGAAGTGCAATCCCACAACCCCGCATGCGCAACCCCTGCCGGGTATCACACACATACGGTTTGGCCTCATCCGGTTTCGCTCGCCACTACTCCCGGAATCACGGTTGTTTTCTCTTCCTGAGGGTACTGAGATGTTTCACTTCCCCTCGTTCCCTCCACATGCCCTATGTGTTCAGGCATGGGTGACAGCCCATGACGACTGCCGGGTTTCCCCATTCGGAAACCCCCGGATCAAAGCCTGGTTGACGGCTCCCCGGGGACTATCGTGGCCTCCCACGTCCTTCATCGGTTCCTGGTGCCAAGGCATCCACCGTGCGCCCTTAAAAACTTGGCCACAGATGCTCGCGTCCACTGTGCAGTTCTCAAACAACGACCAGCCACCCATCACCCCACTGACAAACAGTGAGTGCACTGGGGCCGGCAACCTGAAGACTCAGGCTCAACAGAGCCCGTACCTTCAGACACCCAACAGCGTGCCCGACCCGACCGATCCCCCTCACCCTCCACGCCGAAGCAGTACTAGTGAGAACAACCTGTCGTGCCGAGTAGTCAACGTTCCACCCATGAGCAAC
>NZ_CP108455.1:4215000-4465000 GCF_036241575.1 Streptomyces sp. NBC_01267
GTAGAGCACTGGATAGGCGATGGGCCCTACCGGGTTACTGACCTTAGCCAAACTCCGAATGCCGGTAAGTGAGAGCGCGGCAGTGAGACTGTGGGGGATAAGCTCCATGGTCGAGAGGGAAACAGCCCAGAGCATCGACTAAGGCCCCTAAGCGTACGCTAAGTGGAAAAGGATGTGGAGTCGCAGAGACAACCAGGAGGTTGGCTTAGAAGCAGCCACCCTTGAAAGAGTGCGTAATAGCTCACTGGTCAAGTGATTCCGCGCCGACAATGTAGCGGGGCTCAAGCGTACCGCCGAAGTCGTGTCATTCCAGCACATACCCCCAACGGGGGCTGGGATGGGTAGGGGAGCGTCGTGTGCCGGGTGAAGCAGCCGCGGAAGCGAGTTGTGGACGGTTCACGAGTGAGAATGCAGGCATGAGTAGCGATACACACGTGAGAAACGTGTGCGCCGATTGACTAAGGGTTCCTGGGTCAAGCTGATCTGCCCAGGGTAAGTCGGGACCTAAGGCGAGGCCGACAGGCGTAGTCGATGGACAACCGGTTGATATTCCGGTACCCGCTTTGAAACGCCCAATACTGAATCAGACGATGCTAAGGCCGTGAAGCCGTCCTGGATCCTTCGGGTGAAGGGGAGTGGTGGAGCCGTCGGACCAGATCTGTACTAGGTAAGCGATGGGGTGACGCAGGAAGGTAGTCCAGCCCGGGCGGTGGTTGTCCCGGGGTAAGGGTGTAGGACGTTACGTAGGCAAATCCGCGTAACACATAGTCTGAGACCTGATGCCGAGCCGATTGTGGTGAAGTGGATGATCCTATGCTGTCGAGAAAAGCCTCTAGCGAGTTTCATGGCGGCCCGTACCCTAAACCGACTCAGGTGGTCAGGTAGAGAATACCGAGGCGTTCGGGTGAACTATGGTTAAGGAACTCGGCAAAATGCCCCCGTAACTTCGGGAGAAGGGGGGCCATTCTTGGTGATCCGATTTACTCGGTGAGCTGGGGGTGGCCGCAGAGACCAGCGAGAAGCGACTGTTTACTAAAAACACAGGTCCGTGCGAAGCCGTAAGGCGATGTATACGGACTGACGCCTGCCCGGTGCTGGAACGTTAAGGGGACCGGTTAGTCACATTTCGGTGTGGCGAAGCTGAGAACTTAAGCGCCAGTAAACGGCGGTGGTAACTATAACCATCCTAAGGTAGCGAAATTCCTTGTCGGGTAAGTTCCGACCTGCACGAATGGCGTAACGACTTCTCGACTGTCTCAACCATAGGCCCGGTGAAATTGCACTACGAGTAAAGATGCTCGTTTCGCGCAGAAGGACGGAAAGACCCCGGGACCTTTACTATAGTTTGATATTGGTGTTCGGTTCGGCTTGTGTAGGATAGGTGGGAGACTTTGAAGCGGTCACGCCAGTGATTGTGGAGTCGTCGTTGAAATACCACTCTGGTCGTGCTGGATGTCTAACCTCGGTCCGTGATCCGGATCAGGGACAGTGTCTGATGGGTAGTTTAACTGGGGCGGTTGCCTCCTAAAGAGTAACGGAGGCGCCCAAAGGTTCCCTCAGCCTGGTTGGCAATCAGGTGTTGAGTGTAAGTGCACAAGGGAGCTTGACTGTGAGACCGACGGGTCGAGCAGGGACGAAAGTCGGGACTAGTGATCCGGCAGTGGCTTGTGGAAGCGCTGTCGCTCAACGGATAAAAGGTACCCCGGGGATAACAGGCTGATCTTCCCCAAGAGTCCATATCGACGGGATGGTTTGGCACCTCGATGTCGGCTCGTCGCATCCTGGGGCTGGAGTCGGTCCCAAGGGTTGGGCTGTTCGCCCATTAAAGCGGTACGCGAGCTGGGTTTAGAACGTCGTGAGACAGTTCGGTCCCTATCCTCTGTGCGCGTAGGAATATTGAGAAGGGCTGTCCCTAGTACGAGAGGACCGGGACGGACGAACCTCTGGTGTGCCAGTTGTCCTGCCAAGGGCATGGCTGGTTGGCTACGTTCGGAAAGGATAACCGCTGAAAGCATCTAAGCGGGAAGCCTGCTTCGAGATGAGTATTCCCACCCCCTTTGAGGGGTTAAGGCTCCCAGTAGACGACTGGGTTGATAGGCCAGATGTGGAAGCCCGGTAACGGGTGGAGCTGACTGGTACTAATAGGCCGAGGGCTTGTCCTCAGTTGCTCGCGTCCACTGTGTTAGTTCTGAAATAATGAACGGCCGTGTTTGCTGTCTTTAATTAGACGCAGTCGGTGTTGGTTAATTTCATAGTGTTTCGGTGGTCATAGCGTTAGGGAAACGCCCGGTTACATTCCGAACCCGGAAGCTAAGCCTTTCAGCGCCGATGGTACTGCAGGGGGGACCCTGTGGGAGAGTAGGACGCCGCCGAACAATTTTTAGCCTCAACCCCCGGACTTTGTCCGGGGGTTGAGGCATTTTTGCGTTCAGACGAAAAACTGTGTGCGGTGGTCGTGAAGCCTCTGGCACGATCCCACGATGGATTACTTGATACGTCCGGTACGGGCCGAGGAGTGGCTGAAGGTCAAAGAGCTGCGGCTGATGGCTCTGGAGGACCCCGCGGCGCCGGTCGCGTACCTCGAAACCCGTGCACAGGCCGCCGCCAGGCCCGATTCCTTCTGGCAGGACCGTGCGAAGGGCGCTTCGCACGGTGGTGACGCCCGGCAGTTCGTCGCGGAGAACAAGAACGGTGAGTGGACCGGCACGGTGGTCGTGCTGGTCGAGCCCGCCGGCACCGAGAGTGTCCTCGGCGCGGCGAGCTCCGTGACCCAGGCGCATCTGGTCGGCGTCTACGTGCGCCCCGAGTTCCGTGGAACCGGTCTCACGGAACAGCTCTTCCGCAGCGCGATCGAGTGGGCCTGGTCACTGGATGCCCCGAAGCTGGAGCGGGTACGGCTGTTCGTGCACGCGGCGAACGGGCGGGCTTCCGGCTTCTACCGGAAGTTCGGCTTCGCACCGTCCGGGGTGACCGTTCCCGCCCCCGGCTCCTCGGGCGGGCGGGAAGTGGAGATGGTGCTCGGGCGGCCGTAACCGCAGTGGGGCCGCCCCGTCGGGCGGTCAGGGTCGGCGGGCCGCCCAGGTGATCCGGGTGGTCCGGACAGTGAGGTCTTCGCACCGCTGGATGCTGTGGGGGCCTCCGTCGGCGAGAACCGTGTCGAGTGTGGCCAGGTCCTCGGCGGACAGCTGCCCGTCGAGGCGGGAGCGCATCCTCCCCAGGCACACCTGGGCGTAGCGGGCGGCAGCGGCAGGCAGCGGAGCGGGCAGGTCGATCGTGAAGAGGCGCTTGGTGTCCAGCACGAAGCCCGCGCGGGCCAGGTGATCGGTCCAGTCGACGGCCGGGCCCTGGTTCAGCGTGGCGTGTACACGGGCTTCCAGCCCGGGGCGGCCCATGCCCAGGTCGTCGGGCAGGAAGCGGGGGAAGAAGTCCATCTCGGTCACGGCCAGGAGACCGCCCGGCCGCAGGGCGTCGAACGCTCCGGCCAGCACGCGGTCGGGGTCGGCCATGTGATGCAGCGACGAGGCCGCCCAGACCAGGTCGTAGGTGCCGGACTCCGGCCAGTCCTCGTTCAGATCGGCCTGGAGGCCCCGGACCCGGTCGGCGAGGCCGAGGGCGGATGCCTTCTTGGACAACCGGTGGAGCATGTGCGGGGAGAGATCCACGCCCGTCACGTCGGC
The DNA here is from genome assembly GCF_036241575.1 of Streptomyces sp. NBC_01267. Classification (NCBI taxonomy): domain Bacteria; kingdom Bacillati; phylum Actinomycetota; class Actinomycetes; order Kitasatosporales; family Streptomycetaceae; genus Streptomyces; species Streptomyces sp. NBC_01267. The sequence continues at coordinate 4,218,678 of NZ_CP108455.1, forward strand.
CTGCGTGAAGCGCCGTGCCAGCGCGATGACGCCGGTCCCGGTCCCACTGCCCAGATCGAGGATGCGGCCGGGTTCCCGGTCGCTCAATTCGTCCAGCCAGGCAGTCAGCTCCGACAGGTAGGCAGCCAGAACCTCGGCGTCCAATTCCAGAACCTCGGCCATGACGGCAGCGTCGGCGTCGGCCCCGCCATGGCCGTGGTGCGTGTGGGCGGCGTGCGTATCGGTGGTGTTCATACGCCGACGATAGCGCTACCTTGCGTGTAACGCGTACAGTCTTGCGTATGACGCAAGAAAGCGATTTGGACAGTACGGTCCGCATGCGCATCAGGAGTCTGCGGCAGGCACGCGGCTGGTCTCTCGACAGCCTCGCCGAGCGCGCCTTCCTGAGCCCTTCCACCCTGAGCCGGATCGAGACCGGGCACCGGCGCATCAGCCTGGACCAGCTGACCTCGCTGGCGCGTGCGCTGGGCGTCTCGCTCGATCAGCTGGTGGAGACCGTCACCGATGACGACGTCGTGATCAGGCCTCAGCGCGACGATCATCGCGGAGTGACCACCTGGCTGCTGAACCGTGGTTCGGGTCCGGGTGGGATCACTGTCGCCAGGATGCGCATCACGGAAGAGGTGAAGGGCAAGGGGGCCGATCAACTCGGAGTGCACCCGGGGACGGACTGGTTCACGGTCCTCTCGGGGACCGTCACGCTGATCCTCGGCGAGCGCGCCATCCGGGTCGAGACCGGCCAGGCGGCCGAGTTCTCGACGATGGTTCCGCACGCGATCAAGGCACACGGCGGGCCGGCGGAAATCCTGTGCATCCTCGATCACGACGGACGGCGCACCCACCTCCACCCCCCGGCGTGAACGGGGCCGGGACCTCGGGTTGCCAGGTACAAACTGTCCCTGGCAGAACGGTCGCAGCGGGGGAATGCTGGGTGTCATGAACGAGCGAACGGCACTGGTCACCGGTGCCAACAAAGGCATCGGCAGACACATCGCCGCCCAACTCGCCGCAGAGGGCTTCACGGTGTACGTGGGCTCCCGCGACGCCGGGCGCGGGCAGCGGGCTGCCGAGGAGATCGGCGGCGGCGCCCGCCTGCTGGTCCTCGACGTGACGGACCCCGACAGCGTCGCCGAGGCCGCGGCCCAGGTGGACCATCTGGACGTTCTGGTCAACAACGCGGGCATCTCGCCCTCGCTCGCCCCGCCGGCCGAGTCCGGCGCCGAGGAGTTCCGGCGCACGTACGAGACGAACGTGTTCGCGGTCCTGGAGGTCACCAACGCCTTCCTGCCCGCCCTGCGCCGGTCCGCGCACCCGCGGATCGTCAACATCTCCAGTGGCACCGCGTCGCTCACCTGGAGCACGAGCCCCAACCCTCAGTTCACCCCGGGACACGGCGGCGGTGCGGCCTACCGGTCGTCCAAGGCCGCCCTGAACGCCCTGACCGTCTTCTACGGACAGACGCTGGCCGAGGAGGGCTTCAAGGTCAACGCGCTCGCTCCTGGCCTGCGTGCCACCGAGCTCAACCCCCGGGCCGCTGCCACCGGTGGGGATCCGGCCGAGGCTGCCCGGGGTGCTGTCCGGCTGGCGCTCCTGCCGGACGCGGGCCCCACCGGCGGGTTCTTCTCCTGGGACGGGACCCCCGTGCCGTGGTGAGCGTGCAGAGGTCGTGAGCGCTCAGCTGCTGCCCCCGATTGCCGGTCGGGCTTACGCCCGGTCCAGGTGCGGCCAGCGGCTGTGGGCCTGTTCGCGTGAGCGGAGCAGGGCCAGTGCGTGCAGCCCCTGTTCCCTGCCGGTCGCCAGGAGCTCCGGGAGCTGGGGGAGCGGGGCCACGGCCGCGATGTCGTCGAGGACGAGCGCCATTGGTGGGTCGAGCCGACCGTCAGTTGACCTTGCAGCCAAGCGGCGGCCGTGCCCGACCACGTGTGAGGCGAGTGCGGTGAGCAACGGCATCGCGCCGGGGCGCGTACGCGGGTCCTCGATTGCTTCACCCACCAGATAGAGAGTGCCCCCCTCGTGGATGAATGATTCCAGCGTGACCGTGTCGGTTCTGTTGGGTGTGCATGTCTCACGGATGTGGACCGTGGAGAGTGCGCTGAGCGCGCGTACCGTCAACTGCTGTGCGACGTCCCGGCGTTCCGGGTGGGCGGTGAGTGCCGATTCCAGCAGTCCGGCCGCGCCGCTCGACGCCTTGGCGTGGGTGCGGAGGATCCGTACGGGTTCATGGGCCGAGCCCGCGCCCTGGGCCCAGCGGTGCACCTGCTTGAAAGGGCGGCCGTCTATGGCGGCGGCGTGCAGCCAGCTCTGCAGGAGCGTCTCCGCGGTGTCCGCCATGGTGGCGTCGATCCGGGCCTGCGGGCGTACCGGCGCGAGCAGTGCGACTGCTCGGGCCGCGGCCGTCTCCATGTCTTCGCAGCCGCTGGTGGGGGACCAGTGGAGCCGGGCCGGGGTGTCGCAGACATGACCGGGGTCGTAGACGAGTACGGGGCCGAGTTTGGCCCGTGCGTCCTTGGTCTCCGCCCAGACCGAGGGCGACGAGGTGACGACGAGTGCGGGCCCGGCGGCATCACGTACGGCCTGGACGGCGGCGTTCCTGCGGGACTCGGCGGGACCGAAGTGGATGCCCCGGTCGGACAGTTCGGGGGGCGGATCCGCGACGGTGGGCGTGCGCGCGGGTACGGGGGCGACGGCTCCGAGCGCCGTGGCTTCTACCGCTTCGGCTTCGACCGCGCCGAATTCCACGGGTGCGGGAGCGGGTGCGGGAGCAGGGGCTGGGGAGGTGCCTGCTGCGGCTGTTCCGTCCGGGCCGGCTGGGGTCTCGTGCCGTACGGGGAACTGCCCGGTGACGGGCTGCCAGGCGGGGAACTGTTCCGTGGAGCCGGAGCCGGAGCCGGAGCCGGAGCCGGAGCCGGGGCCGAGGTCGGCCGGTTCTGCCGCGGCGGTTCGTTGCGCGGTGCGGAGTGCTCGCCAGCGGGTCACGGTGCCCACCACGAAGACCGTCAGGGCCAGCAGGATCAGCAGCTCGCCGACCAGCAGGCCCCAGAAGAGTCCGTACCCCGGGAGCTGGGACGGCGGGGTGTCCGGCCAGGCCGCCGCCAGGTCGTGCGGGGAGCTCGCCAGTTGGCGGATCGCGGCCGGGGTGTGCGCGACGGACACGGAGTCCGGCCAGGCACCGTGGGTGAGTACCCCCGACAGACCCGCCGCGAGCCAGACCAGGAGGGTCAGGCCCAGCAGAAGGACGATCAGCCCGATCAGCAGCCCGTCCGGAATGCCGCGCGGCTGGGGCGGCGGTGGCGGCCGGCGCCGGTCGGGCTGGTGGGGCTGGTGGGGCTGGGTGGAGTACATATCAGGCCACCGTCGACTCGGAGGACTCGTTCAGCTGCTTCTCGATCCTGGCCGCCCGTTCCTCCGCCTCCGTTTCCAGCTGTATGGCCAGCGCGTCGTCGGCATCCGGTGTGGACGACTCCGTCATGGCGCGGTCGGTGAAGACCAGCGGGCGTTCCGCCTCGGTGATCAGGTGTTTGACGACCTGTACGTTGCCGTTGACGTCCCAGACGGCGATGCCGGGCGTCAACGTGGGGATGATCTCGACCGCCCAGCGGGGCAGGCCCAGCACCCGGCCGGTCGCTCTCGCCTCGTCGGCCTTCTGCGCGTAGATGGTCCGGGTCGACGCCATTTTCAGGATCGCCGCGGCCTCCCGGGCCGCCGCGCCGTCCACCACGTCCGACAGGTGGTGCACCACCGCCACGAACGACAGCCCGAGGCGTCGGCCGAACTTCAGCAGACGCTGGAAGAGCTGCGCCACGAAGGGGCTGTTGATGATGTGCCACGCCTCCTCCACCAGGAAGATGCGCTTCTTGCGGTCGGGGCGGATCCAGGTGTGTTCCAGCCAGACGCCGACGATGGCCATCAGGATCGGCATCGCGATGGAGTTCCGGTCGATGTGCGACAGGTCGAAGACGATCAGTGGTGCGTCCAGGTCGATGCCGACGGAGGTCGGGCCGTCGAACATGCCGCGCAGGTCGCCGTCGACCAGTCGGTCCAGGACCAGGGCCACGTCCAGGCCCCAGGCCCGTACGTCGTCTATGCCGACGTTCATCGCCTCCGCCGACTCCGGTTCCGGATGGCGGAGCTGTTCGACGATGTCGGTGAGGACCGGCTGGCGTTCCACGATCGTCTCGTTGACGTAGGCGTGCGCCACCTTGAGCGCGAAGCCGGAGCGTTCGTCCAGGCCGTGGCCCATCGCGACTTCGATGATCGTACGGAGCAGGGCGAGCTGGCCGGTCGTCGCGATCGCCGGGTCCAGCGGATTGAGGCGGATGCCGTGGTCGAGCGCGGCCATCGCGTCGAGGCGGATGGGCGTGATGCCCAACTGCTGGGCGATGAGGGCCCATTCGCCGGCGCCGTCCTCACCCTGGGCGTCCAGGACGACCACCTGCCGGTCCTTGAAGCGGAGCTGGCGCAGGACGTACGTCTTCTCCAGCGAGGACTTGCCGTTGCCGGACTCGCCGAGGACCAGCCAGTGCGGGGCGGGCAGCTGCTGCCCGTACAGCTGGAAGGGGTCGTAGATGTACCCCTTGCCCGAGTACACCTCGCGGCCGATGATCACGCCCGAGTCGCCGAGGCCGGGGGCGGCGGTCGGCAGGTAGACGGCCTGGGCCTGGCCCGTCGACGTACGGACGGGGAGCCGGGTCGTCTCCACCTTGCCGAAGAGGAACGCGGCGAAGGCGTCGGTGACGGCTGACATCGGATCTCGCATGACAGAGCCCCTATCGGCGGATGCCGGTCGCGAACGGCAGTGTATTCACAAAGGCCCTGTGGTGCTCGCGGTCGCACCATTCGAGCTTCAGATACGACTTGCCGGCCGATGCGCGGATGGTCCGCTTGTCGCGGGCCAGTGCTTCGGGTGAGCGGGAGGACACCGTGATGTACCCGACCAGATTGACGCCCGCCGCACCACTGGCGAGGTCTTCGCCACGCTGGTCGAGGCGGCCGTGGGACGCGATGTCGCGCGGGTCGACGGTCCGGTTCATCTTGGCGGCGCGGGAGGCCTCGGCCTCGTCGTTGGTCTTCTCCGTCAGCATGCGCTCGATGGCGACCTCGGTCGGTTCGAGGTCCATGCAGACCGCGACCGTGCGGATCACGTCCGGGGTGTGGACGAGCAGCGGGGCCAGGAAGTTGACGCCGACGGGGGTCATCGGCCACTCCTTCACCCAGGCCGTGGCGTGGCACCAGGGGGCGCGGGTGGAGGATTCGCGGGTCTTCGCCTGGAGGTAGGTGGGCTCCATGGCGTCGAGCTCGGCGGGCCAGGCGTTGCGCTTGGTCATCGCCTGGATGTGGTCGATGGGGTGGTCGGGGTCGTACATCGAGTGCACCAGCGAGGAGAGGCGGCCCTGGCCGAGCGGCTGGCGCACCCGGATGTCGGCCTCGGCGAGCCGGGCGCAGATGTCGGTGAGTTCGCGGGCCATGACGACCGCGAGTCCGGCGTCCCTGTCCAGCCTGCGGCCTGCTGTGGGGCGGGCGGCGCGGGCCATCGCGTGTGCCTCGGAGGCCAGTTCGCGGGTGAAGTGCATACAGGCCACGAGATAGGCACGGTGCTGCTCGCTCGATGTGGAGACCATCGAGGCGAGCTGGTCGTACGAGTCCTGGAGCCAGCCGGGGGCGCGGGGGTCGCCGCGCTGGGCGACGTCCTTGGCGTGGGCGTCCGGGTCCGCGGGGAGCGTGCGGGCCAGGATCTGGAGGCGGGTCACGAAGCCGTCGCCGTTGGCGACATGCTTCAGCAGCGTGCCGAAGCGGTCGACCAGGGCTTCCTGGTCCTCGGAGTCGCGCAGCCCGACGCCGGGGCCCTCGATCTCGATGGCGGCGGTGACGGTACGCCGGTCGGCGTGCAGCAGTACGGCGATCTCGTCGGGGCCGAAGGGTGCGGCCAGCCAGTTGATCCGGCCGATGCCGGGGGGCGGTCCGACCTCGACCTCGCGGCCGTCGAGCCCGGTGCCCGCCTCCATGGCGGGGGCGCGGTAGGCGGTGCCGCGGCGCAGGGAGCGCTTGTAACTGCGGTTGATCTCGAACCACTTGTAGAACGTGCGGTGCTTGTACGGGACGTACACCGCGGCGAGGGCCAGCATCGGGAACCCGGTCAGGGTCACGATGCGCAGCGGCAGGACGGGGACGAGCAGTCCGCACATCATGCCGAGGAAGGCGCCCGCGATGATCAGTGCGATCTCGCCCGTCTCGCGGTTCTTGCCGACGATGGCTGAGGGCCGGGCGCGGCCGATCAGATACGTGCGGCGGGGCGCGACCGGCTGGGCCTGGGTCGTCAACGCCCTCCACCTCCTGTGCCGTTGTTACGTGTGCTGTGGGTTCCGGTGCTGCTGGGCTTGGTACGCGGCGGGGACGCGGCGTTGGGGACCTTTCCGCTGCCGCCGCCCTGGCCGCCGCCCGAACCGCCGCGGTTGCTGTGGGCCGCGACGCCGCCGGACACCGGGTTGGCGGGGCGCCCGCCCTGGCCGCCTCCACCGCCCCCGCCTTCGTTGCCGTTTCCGCCGCGGCTGCTGTGGGTCTTGATGCCCTGGGACACGAGCGCGGCGGGCGAGCTGATCATGGCGGCGGCCTGGGAGCCGTCGGTGGCGGACTTGCGGTTCGTACGGGAGGCGGCGACCTCGTCACCGAAGCCGGGCACGAAGCGGTAGATCATGCCGCTGGCGAAGATGGCGAGCAGGATGATCGCCAGCCCGGACACGACGGCGGAGAAGGAGTTGGGGCCCTTGTCGGAGGAGAGCGCGCCGGCGAGCCCGAGCACGATCACGATGACCGGTTTGACCATGATCACCGCGATCATGATGCCGGCCCAGCGGCGGACGTGGCCCCACATGTTCTTGTCGACCAGGCCTGCGTAGACGACGGTGCCGAGGAGGGCGCCCGCGTAGAGGAGAGCGGCCCGGATGACGAGCTCCAGCCAGAGCACGCCGGCGGCGAGGATCGAGACCAGGGAGGTCACGATCAGCATGATCGGACCGCCGCCGATGTCCGAGCCCTTCTTGAGCGCCTCGGCGAAGGAGCCGAAGAAGACGTCGTTCTGGCCGCCGGTGGAGGAGGCGATGACATCGGTGACGCTGTCGGTCGCCGATACGAGGGTGTAGAGGATCAGCGGGGTGAAGGCGGAGGCGATGACGGTCAGCCAGAGGAACCCGACGGCCTCGGAGAGCGCGGTGGTGAGCGGCACGCCGCGGACGGCGCGCTTGGCCACGGCGAGCAGCCAGAGGACGAGCGTGAGGATGGTGGAGGCGGCGAAGACGACGGCGTACTGACGGAGGAAGGAGCTGTTGGTGAAGTCGACGTTGGCGGTGCTCTTGACGGCCTCGGACAGCTTGCCGACGATCCAGGCCGCGGCGTCGGCGCAGCCCTTTGCGAGGGAGGAGAGGGGGTCGAGGGTGTCGGCTGCGGGGGTGTTGCTGGAGTGGGAGCTGCCTGCGTCGCCCTCGCAGAAGTCGCGGGCGCGGCCGACGATGAGATCGCAGTCGCCCTTGGCCGACGGAGACGGTGACGGTGATGCCGCGGATCCCGTCGGGGTCGGTGACGGTGCGGCGAAGGCGCGGGCCGAGAGCAGCACCGCCGTTGTCTGCACGGCGGTGAGGACTGCCGCGACGGTGAGTGCGCGGCGCGGTTTAGCGGGCATAGGTGAACCCTCCGTACTGCTCGACCGCCTTGGCGATCTCGTCGGCGGTGGATGCCTTGCTGTCGGTGTTCACCGGGGCCGGGCCGTCCTTCTGGGCGAAGCTCTCGACCTTCCAGTCGTTGTTCACCCACTGGAGCTTGAGCGTCATGGTGAACCAGTCGTTGGTCACCGGGCTGGTCGAGCCGACTCCCGCTGTGCCGAACACTCCCGTGCACCAGACCTCGACGGTCGCGGTGTCGCCGGACTGCTCCGTTACTTTGGTTCCGACCGGTGCGGTACGTGAGACGTAGGTCAGACCCTTGCCCGCTTCGCCGTTCGCATCGAGTCCGACCTTGTCGAGGAACTGCTTGTCGTAGGCCTTGTCGAGCTTGCTCTTGTACGCGTCGACATGGTCGGGGGCGAACACTTCGGTCACGATGCCCGCGCGGCGGCTGGGCTTCAGGATGTCTGCGGAGACCAGCGCCACCGCGTAGTTCGCCGCAGCGCTCTGTGCCCCCTGCTCGCTGTGCGCGAAGCCGGAGGCGATCCCCTCGTTGTTCCCCGTCACGGGCTTCACGCCCGAAGCCGCCGTGGAGTCCGATCCCGGTCTCTTCGAGCCGCTGCTGTCCGTCGACGTGCCGTCGCCGTTGCCCCGGTTGGCGAAGGCGATGGCCGCGATCAGCAGCACCACCACGCCCACGACCGTCACGAGGGAGCGCGAGGCCCGTACGGGCCGTCGGCCGTTCCCGTAGACGTCGCCGCCGCCGTCGGGCAGTCGCGTACGGGTCTGGCCCGTGCCGCCGATGCCTTCGGTGCGGCCCGCGTCGCTGCCGTAGTCGTGCTCGTCGCCGAGACTCATGCCGCGGACGCCCCCTCAACCGTTTGCCGTGTCGTGCAGTACGACGGTAACTGTGCTGGTTCCCGCGCGGGCGGGGTGTGGTGACTCGACATCAGGGATGCGCAACCTCTGAGTGGGCCGGGCATGCCCGGGGACAGCGGGACGGTTGAGGCGCGGTCAGACAGCCATCCCGTACACGATGGTGAAGACCGTTCCCAGTGAGCCGATGATGAATACGCCTGTGAGGCCGGCGACGATCAGACCCTTGCCCTGTTCCGCACTGAAGGTGTCCCGGAGTGCGGTGGCGCCGATACGTTGCTTGGCCGCACCCCAGATCGCGATGCCGAGGCAGAGGAGGATGGAGACCGCCATCACGACCTCGACCATGATCCGGGCCTCGTGTCCGAGGCTGCCGAACGGCCCCCAGTTGGGGGCGATTCCGCCGATGATGGTGCTGATGTCGCCCTTGTCGGCTGCCAGGTTCATGTAACTCACCGCCCCTATCCGGTAGTTCGTTCCCACGCCCTACTGCGTGGGGTACGCCCTATCTTCGCTGATGAAACTGCCTCCGTGTGTAGCCCGGCGGCTCTCTTTACCCGTATGCCCGCACGTTTGTCCGGTCATGTCGCCCTGACCTGCGACGCGAACCGGTGTGCAGTCGAACATGCATGGTTACTCTGTGTATCACGGAGAGTGACGCCGGGCAATGACGCCGCTGCGTGGGCTCAGCGGCTGTGCCGTTCGCCGGTGAGGTCGCGCCGGCTGCCGTGGTCGAGTACCGGCCGGAATGGCCGGAAGAGGTCGACGCGCGGGCTCGGCACCCGGCCCGTCGATGGCCGGTGACGGGTGGCCGGCCGGGGCCTGTGCGCTCAGGCGGCCGGCCCCTGGCCGTCCAGCTCGGCGAAGTGGTCGAACTCGCCCGCCTGGACGCCCAGTACGAACGCGTCCCACTTCCGGCGTGTGGTCGTGACCACGTTCTCGGGGTCGCTGGTCTCGCGCAGGTGGACGAGGTCGTCCGCGCCGAACGCGACCTCGATCCAGGGGCCCGGCCCCTCTTCGCCCTCGGGCGCGGCGCGGATCCAGTCGAGGTCGGCGGGGATCGCGGAGTCGGACACGGGTCTCCCTCGGGTGTCGGTGCGAGCCGCCCGGGTGGGCGGCGGGGATACGGGTGGCCCCGTGGGGGCCGGTGCTCTCGGTCGGTCCGATCGTACGGGCGGGAGCGGAGGTGATGTGGGGGCGGGATTCCCCCTTGGGTGAACAGGAGTCGGTACCGGCGGCACCGTGGGGGACGGCCGGTTCCAGGCGGCTCCAATGCCCCTTGATCACAGGGGAATCGACTGAAACAGTTGGCCCGGTGGACGCACTCAGACCGCAGGACCCGGCGCGAATAGGCGCGCACGTACTTCTCGCCAGGCTCGGGGCGGGCGGTATGGGGCAGGTCTATCTGGGGCGTTCGCCCGGCGGGCGGCTCGTCGCGATCAAGGTGATCCGGGAAGAGATCACCGATCACCCGGAGGCGCTGAGCCGGTTCCGGCGGGAGGCCGAGACCGTACGGGCGGTGCGCAGCGCGTACACCGCGAACCTCATCGACGCCTCGCTGAGCGCGCCGCCGTACTGGCTGGCCACCGAGTACGTGACGGGGCCGACGCTCAGTCATGCGGTCGGTGAGCGCGGGCCGTTCCCCGCCGCCACCTGCCGGGGCGTCTTCGCGGCGCTCGCCGAGGGACTGGCCAGCGTGCACGCGTACGGGGTGACGCACCGTGACCTCAAGCCGCAGAACATCATCCTGTCCGCGCAGGGCCCGCAGCTGATCGACTTCGGGATCGCGCGCGGTACGGCGGACACGGCGCTCACCGAGACGGGCCTGGCTCCGGGGACGCCCGGGTTCGCCGCGCCCGAGGTGCTGATGACCAATCAGGTCGGCCCGGCGGCGGATGTCTTCGCGCTGGGGGCGACCATGGCGTACGCGGCGACCGGGCGGGCGCCGTTCGGGGGCGGGCAGCCCGCCGGGATCGGCTACCGGGTCGTTCACGAGCCGATCGACGTGGCGGGGGTCGAGCCGGGGCTCGCGGCGCTGATCGAGTGGTGCGTGGCGAAGGACCCGGCGGCCCGGCCGACGCTCGCGGCGCTGATCGAACGGTGCGAGGTGCGGTCCGCGCTGGTGGACGACGCGTTCTACGGGCCGTTGGCGGGGCTGGGGGAGGCGGCGCCGGTGCGGCCCGTCGAGCCGGGGCCCCGGTCCGAGTCCGGTCAGCCGCAGGCCGCCCATCCGCAGACCGTCCACCCGCAGGCCGCCCATCCGCAGACCGTCCACCCGGTCGGGGTGGCCGAAGGCCCGCCGCCGGGTTCGCACGAGTTGCCCACCGCGACCGCGGCGGGGCAGCAGCCGCCGTACGCCCCCGGCCACCCGGCGACCCAGGTGTCGACCGGCGGCCCGGCGGCGAGCACGGCCCCCGGCCGTGCGCCCCGCCGCGGCACGGCGTGGATGGTGGCGGCGGCTCTGGTGGTGGCGGTCGGCGCGGGTGCCTTCGCCGTCGCGCAGCTGATGCCCGGCGGCAAGCCCGGCCACGGGACGTCGGACACGGGTGCGGACAAGGGCACGGACAAGGGCACGGGCAAGCCGTCCGGTCAGGCGTCGGCGGACGGCCGGGCGACGGACGAGGAGTCAGGGAAGCCGCCGGCGTACATCACGGACAACCGCATCTCGCTCGACCGGTGGGCCCTGTCCGAAGGACCCGACGGCACCATCCACGGGATGGGTGCGTGCAGTACCTTCGGCGGGGAGTCGAACCTTCCGGGCGAGTTCCAGAACTCGGTGCGCAACGCCAGTTCCGAGACCCTGCCGTACGTCTCGGACAAGGTGAAGATCGAGTTCCGCATCAAGTACGCCGACCTCAGCAGCAAGAGGCCGGAAGGTGCCCCGTACTACATCTCCGTCGGCGTGAAGCCGCCGCACGAGATCGACTTCCGTACGGGGAAACCGAACCTGCCCTATCCGGACAAGACCGTCGGCTACACGAGCAGACCCGTCGACGCCTACACGCACTGGCGGACGGGCGACTTCGTCACGCTGACGTACCCGGACGACTTCGAGAACCACGACATGAACGGCAACGTCTACGACAGCATCCCGGTCGGGAACGATCCCGGGGACTGGACCGTGGTCTTCTATCACGTCAAATCGACCCCAACGGATTACGCCAGCATCAGTTGTTCGGGCTTCCGGGTGAAGTAGGCGGTGAACCAGTCGTGAATGGGGGAGGGTTGAAGGATGCGTAAAGCGTTGGTGGTCAGCGGGATCGGGTTCGGGACGGGCCTGGGCTTCATCGGCCTGCTCCTCGTCGGTACGTACTCCGCCGCTGCCGGTCTCGGCGGCGCCGCGGGCAGTACGGTCGCGCTGGCCAAGGGGGCCGTGCCGAGCGCGTACCAGGAGATCGTGCAGAAGTGGGGCAATCTCTGTCCCTCCCTCAACCCTGCACTGCTGGCGGCGCAGTTGTACCAGGAGAGCGGCTGGGACCCGCAGGCCAAGAGCCCGGCCAACGCGCTCGGGATGGCGCAGTTCATCCCCGGCACCTGGGCCACGCACGGCATAGACGGGAACGGCGACGGCAAGAAGAACATCTGGGATCCTGCCGACGCGATTCCGTCAGCCGCCTCGTACGACTGCGAACTGGCCGGTTACGTCAAGAACGTGCCGGGCGACCGGAGCGACAACATGCTGGCCGCGTACAACGCGGGTTCCTACGCCGTCATCAAGCACGGAGGCGTCCCGCCGTACCGTGAGACGCAGAACTACGTGAAGGTCATCCGGACCCTGGAGAAGAGTTTCGCCAGGCCCGTCAACGGTGTCGCCGCCTCGCAGCAGGCCGCCGCGGCCATCTACTACGCGCAGCAGAAGCTCGGCACGCCGTATCTCTGGGGCGGCACCGGTACGGCCGGTCAGGGCGGGCGGTTCGACTGCTCGGGGCTGACGCAGGCCGCGTACAAGAGTGTCGGGATCACGCTGCCGCGGGTGGCGAACGACCAGTACAACGCGGGGGCGCACCCGTCGCGCGACGAACTGCTCCCCGGGGACCTGGTCTTCTTCTCGAACGACCTCTCCAACTCGCGGGCCATTCACCACGTGGGGCTCTACGTGGGCGGCGGATACATGATCGACGCGCCGTACACCGGGTCGGTGATCCGGTTCGACAAGATCGATGCGCCGGACTACTTCGGCGCCACCCGCGTCACCAAGGATGGCGCGAATGCACTCCCGACACACCTGCCGGAAGCCTGAGAGGCCGCCGGAGACGCTCTGTTGCATGGCCTGAACTCACCGTGAGGCCCCCTTCCCTGAGCTGCGACGATGAGTCACTCTTCGATAACGTCCTGGTGATCTTTCGGTAGAGAGCGGAACGCCGTGGGTGTGCCGGGCGTTCCCTGAACTGGGACACCGGCAAGAGTGCGCACTGACCGCGGGGGTTGGTACAGCGGCATACACGGATGTACGCCGCGCAGTGGAGCAAAGGCAAGGGGCAGCAGATGGCTGGACTCGCAAGCGATGGGTCGACCCCTGATGTCGGTCTGCTCTACGACATCAACGGCCTCGCGAAGTCGGCGCCCGGCTGGCTGGACCGGGCGGTGGAGTTCATCGGCGAGTACGGGATCCTGCTCGCCCTGGTGCTGCTGGTCCTCGGCTGCTGGTGGAACGCGCGCAGGCAGCCCTGCGCCGAGTCGGCCGCGACGGCGGTCGCCGGGACCGTCTGGGCGCCGCTGGCCGCCGGGATCGCGGTCCTGGTGAACATCCCGATCCGTGGATTCGTCCAGCGGCCGAGACCGTTCGTCGAGCACCAGGGCCTCGACGTCCTGGTGAAGGGCAAGACGGACTACTCCTTCGTCAGCGACCACGCGACGCTGGCGATGGCGATCGCGGCCGGACTCTTCGTGGCGCACCGGAAGTTCGGGCTGGCGGCGATCGGTCTGGCGCTGGCCGAGGGGTTCTGCCGGGTCTTCATGGGAGTGCACTATCCGACCGACGTGGTCGGCGGGTTCGCACTGGGGACCGCGGTGACCCTGCTGCTCTCGGTGCCCGCGATGGCGTTGCTGACGCCGCTGGTGCGGGCCGTGGCCGGCTCGGGGCGGGGCGCGGTGCTGGTGCGGTCCCGGCGGGTGCGGTCGCTGGCCGCCGCCGCGGTGGAGATCCCCGAGTCACGGTCGGAGTCGGGGCGCAACGACCTGGCCGCCTGACGGCCGGGTGGCGGTCTCCGCCGCCGCGCGGGAGAGTTCCGCGTTGAACTGGGCACCCGCCAGCAGCGCCAGGTTGGAGACCCAGAGCCAGACCAGGAACACCACCACCCCGGCCAGCGATCCGTACAGCCTGCTGTAGGTGCCGAAGCCCGTCGCGTAGGCGGTGAAGCCCGCCGATGCGGTCAGCCAGAGCAGCGCCGCGAGCACGCCACCGGGCAGGCCCCGGTGGATGGTTCGGGCCGCGGGGGGTCCCGAGCGGAAGAGGATCAGGACCAGCAGCGCCACACAGCACAGCAGCGCGGGCCACTTGAGCAGGTCCCAGGCGTCCGTTCCGGCGTTGCCCAGGCCGAGCGCGTGGCCCAGCGACTGGGCCAGTGAACCGCTGAGTACCAGGACCAGCGCGCTCACCACGAGCAGCGCCAGCAGGATCACGGCCGTCAGCAGGATGCGGTGCGCCTTGCGCCAGGCGGGGCGTTCGTCCTTGACCGCGTACATGGAGTGCAGGGCGCGGCGGAAGACCGCCAGATAGCTGGAGGCGGACCACAGGGCGCTGAACGTGCCGCCGATCAGCACGGTCAGAGCGGCGGAGCGCTGGCCCGCCATACCGCTGAGGGCCTGGTGGAGCGCGGTGCCGGATTCGGCGGGGGCCCAGGAGCTGACGTCGGCGATGAGTTCGTCGGTGGTCGCGGGGGCGACCAGGTCGATGACGGAGATGGTGACGAGGAGCGCGGGGACGAGCGCGAGGATCGCGTAGTAGGTGAGGGCGGCGGCCCAGTCGGACACGTCCTCGTTCCACAGGGAGAGGGGAGTCCGGCGCAGGGCCGTCCGTCCGTGGGCCCAGGCGCCGGAGGAGCGGCCGGGGGCGGGCGCCGGGCCGCCGGGGCGGGGGAGCCGCGGCGGGGCCGGGCTGTCTCCGTCGTCCGGTGCCGTCCGCTGGTCCATGCTGTGCTGCTCCGCTCCGCCGATGTCCGATGTCCGTGGGGCCCATCGTGTCGTGCGCGGGAGGTGCCGTGTGCGTGCGGGCTCCGGTGGCTTCGCCGGTCACCGGGTTCACGTGATCACCGTTGGCCTGATCGCCGTCCGCCTGACCGGTTCGTGTCGCCGGGGTCCGCCCGCCCGCCCCTGCTCAGCCGCTCACAGTGCCTGCGGGAAGTCGAAGAGCCTGTCCGGGTCGTGCTGCTTCTTCAACTGCCCCAGCCGCGGCGCCGCATCCCCGTAGTACGCCTTCCGCCAGTCCGTCAGTTTCGGGTCGATGTAGTTCTGGTACGCGCCGCCCGAGACGTACGGCCGCATCGCCGTGTGGATGTCCGTCAGCCAGGCCTGCTGCGCGGTGCCCGCCGTGCCGGGGGGCCAGGAGGCGATGTACTGGGCCAGCACCCGTGAGCGCCGGTGGACGAACGCCGTCGCCGTCGGGGAGACCCGGTTGATCGCGCCGCCCAGCGCGGTGAGCGCGACCGCGCCGGAACCCGTCGTGGCGCTCAGCCGGGAGAAGGCCTGGGTGCGGGAGAGCAGGGCGTCGATCCCGGCCGCCGGGACCGTACGGTCGTAGAAGTCCGAGGCCGCCGCGTACGTTTCGCGCTGGAGCACGCCCCGGACGCCGCGGCCCGGCGTCGCGCCGGGCAGTCGGCACCGGTCCGCGCCGACGCTCGCGCAGCCCGCGTACGCGAGCATCGCCTCCTCGTAACTGTGGCGGCGCAGCGACACCGAGGAGGCGGAGGCGCCGGCCATGTCGGCGAGGCGGTCGACGGCGTTCTGCAGATCTCCGTACGTACCGAGGGAGAACGCGGCGACGGTGACCCCCGGGGTGGCGCCGCCCGATGCCGCCTCCAGATGCGCCGACGACCAGATCTCGTCGGCCTGTTCGGGGCCCCAGCGCTGCCAGGCGTCGATGACGGCGCGCGCGTTCGACCAGGGCCAGGAGAGATAGGCGGAGACCGTCTGCGGGGCGGGGTGGGTACGGAAGGTCAGCTCGGTGACGACGCCGAAGTTGCCGTTGCCCGCGCCGCGCAGCGCCCAGAAGAGGTCCTTGTTCTCCTTGGAGTTGGCCGTGAGGCGGGTGCCGTCGGCGGTGATCAGGGTGGCGGAGGTGAGGCTGTCGCAGGTCAGGCCGTACGCGCGGGAGGCGACGCCGTGGCCGCCGCCCAGCGTGAGACCGGAGATGCCGACGGTGGGGCAGGAACCGCCCGGTATCGCGCGGGAGCTCCGGCCGAGGGTCTCGTAGACGTCGGCGAGCTTGGCACCGGCGCCGATCGTGCCGTCGGCGGAGACGTGCGAGAGCTTCGACACGTCCACGACCAGGCGGCCGTTGCCGGACGACCAGCCGGCGTAGGAGTGCCCGCCGTTGCGGATCGAGACGGGGACGCCGTGCGCCCTGGCGTAGGCGAGGCACTCACGGATGTCGGCCTCGCCCGCGACGTACGCGACGGCGGCGGGTTTCAGGCCGTCGTAACGGGTGTTGTAGAGCTGGCGTGCGGTGGGGTAGTCGGCGTCGCCGGGCCGGACGAGCTTGCCGTCGAGTCCCCGGGCGAGCGCGGTCCAGTCGGCCGCGGCGCTGGTCCTGGGACCGGGTACGGCGGTGGTGGTCGTGGTCCCGGTGGCCGACGTGGTCCCGGTGGCGGGGCCGCCCGTGGTCCCGGGCGGGCTGTTGTCGCCGGTGGCGCCGCTGCTGTCGCAGGCGACGGCGGTGGCCAGGACGGGGACTGCGGTGAGCAGGGTGCGACGATGCATGTGGGGCCTCCCGGTACGAGACGAGCGGCCGGGGCATCGGGGTTCCCTGCCCGGGGATGTTTCGCGCCGTCAGGTTCCGTGCCCCCCCCGGACCGTGTGATCCGTCCCGTGACCGTTCCGCCGAGGGTCAGGTGTCCGCGGCGTGCTCCGCCGCGTCCGTACGCGCGCGGTCCCTCGACCGGCGGGCCGGACCGCGCCAGCCGCACACGCAGCGTGCCGTGCAGAAGGAACCGCGTTCCGAGGTGGTCGTGGTGTGGTCCCGGGCGTCCGGTGGGGGGGCGTGGTCGTGCACCCGTCCACGGTACTGGGGCGTGACGGCGATCCCCAGGCGTCGTTATGCGAAGCGGGCGGTCCACGGACGATTACTGGCCAGGCGTTGGGGGTCGGCAGACGATGGTGCAGCAGAACAGAGGCAGGGCCGGGGCGCTGGCCGGTGCCGCGTTCGCTCTGGTGGGGGTGGTGGGGGCCGCCGGTTGTTCCTCCCGGGCCGGGGCCTCGGCCGATGACCTGCACGGGGGACCCGACGCCGTACGGCAGGCCGCCGAGGTGCTGGCCAGGGCCGGGAGTTCCCGGACCAGCACGTCCATGACGATGGCGACCGGCGGCACCCGGGTGACCGTGCGGGGCACCGGCGGCTTCGACTTCAAGCGGCGGGCCGGACGGCTCCGGGTGGTGCTGCCGGCGGACGCCGCCGGGGCCGAGGAGCACCCGCCGATCACCGAACTGCTGACGCCTGCCGCGGTGTACATGAAGAACCGGGGCGCGAACGTGCCCGCCGACCAGTGGGTCCGGGTCCGCCCCGCCGCGCTCGCCGACGGGAATCTGGTGACCAACGGGGCGACCGATCCGATGGTCGCGGCCGAGCTGCTGTGCGGGGCGCGCGAGGTGACGTACGCCGGTACGGAGGAGCTGGCCGGGACCCGGGTGCGGCACTACAAGGGGACCGCCGATCTGTCGGTGGCCGCCCGGAACGCCTCGCCGCAGGCCAGGCCGGTGCTGGCTGCCGCAGCGAAGGGGTTCGCCCGGCCCGTCGTCCCCTTCGACGCCTACTTCGACGTGAAGGGACGGCTGCGCAAGGTGCGCGAGACGTTCAGCTTCGCGAACCAGGGGCACACGGTCGGAGTGGCATCGACGACCCTGCTGTACGACTTCGGGGCGCCGGTGGCGTTCGCGCTGCCGCCCGCGGGCCGGATCTACGCCGGAACTGTCCAGTAGGAAATGGTCCGTCCGTGCCATGCGCGGGGTGTGGCCGCCTCCCTACGCTAGGAAGCCGACTGCGGCAGAAGGGGTGATCGCCATGCCTGGGGTACTGACCGTCCAGGAACACATCGCCCTCGTCGAGATCGAGCTGTGCGGTGAGTTGATGATCGCGGCCTCCGCCGCGATCGGGGACCGGCTCAGCCCGGACCGTATCGACGAGGTGCTCATGGTGGGGTCCGATACCTCGGTCGCCTGCCGAGGCCATGGGCGACGGGCGGGCACCGGGTGGGGCACGAGCGCCGGGTGGAGCACGGGCAGCTGCTGAGTCACGGCTGAGCGGAATGCCCGTCTCCGGCGTCGATTTTCGGCCACCCGGGGCCGACCGTGACGGTCGGCCCCGGGACCGGCCCTCTCACGTACGCAGCAGCCGCGCGATCGCCTTCGTCGCTTCCTCGACCTTCGCGTCGATCTCCTCGCCGCCCCGGACAGCGGCATCCGCCACGCAGTGGCGCAGGTGCTCCTCCAGCAGCTGGAGGGCGAAGGACTGCAGGGCCTTGGTGGAGGCCGAAACCTGCGTGAGTATGTCGATGCAGTAGACGTCCTCGTCGACGAGCCGCTGGAGGCCCCGGATCTGGCCCTCGATACGGCGCAGCCGCTTGAGGTGTTCGTCCTTCTGCTTGTGGTAGCCGTGCACGACCGGCTCGCTGCCGGGCTCGTGTCCGGCGTGGTCGGGCGCGCCCGTCGCCTCGGTGGTCGTCATCGCGTCCTCCCGTTGTGGAACCGTTGTGAATGGTGATGACCCGTTGCCCCGAAAGGTCCTCGATACCCCTCGTGGGTATATGGTACCGATCCTTCCGAAAATCGGGGCGGGCCCCGTGCTGATCACTGTGCCCCATGGGCGACACTGAAGAATGCCGGTTAGCCGTGGCCGGATGATGCGCCTAGCATCAGCCTGACCGAATCCAGAGCACCCGAGGACCCCACGTGCGCTTTCGTCTGACCCCCAGGGAGACGAGCTTCTACGACATGTTTGCCGCGTCCGCGGACAACATCGTCACGGGCTCCAAGCTCCTCATGGAACTGCTCGGCGCGGACGCCTCCGCCCGGGTCGAGATCGCGGAGCGGATGCGGGCAGCGGAGCACGCGGGGGACGACGCGACTCACGCGATCTTCCACCAGCTCAACTCCTCCTTCATCACGCCGTTCGACCGCGAGGACATCTACAACCTCGCGTCGTGCCTCGACGACATCATGGACTTCATGGAGGAGGCCGTCGACCTCGTCGTGCTGTACCAGGTCGAGGAGCTGCCCAAGGGCGTCGAGCAGCAGATCGAGGTGCTGGCCAGGGCGGCCGTGCTGACCGCTGAGGCCATGCCGAGCCTTCGGACCATGAACAACCTCACCGAGTACTGGATCGAGGTCAACCGCCTGGAGAACCAGGCCGACCAGATCCACCGCAAGCTGCTCGCGCACCTCTTCAACGGCAAGTACGACGCCATGGAGGTGCTGAAGCTCAAGCAGATCGTGGACGTACTGGAAGAGGCGGCCGACGCGTTCGAGCACGTCGCCAACACGGTGGAGACCATCGCGGTCAAGGAGTCCTGACCTCGTGGACACCTTCACTCTGATCGTGACCATCGCTGTCGCGCTCGGGTTCACCTACACGAACGGCTTCCACGACTCCGCCAATGCCATCGCGACCTCGGTCTCCACCCGGGCCCTGACGCCCCGGGCGGCCCTGGCGATGGCCGCTGTGATGAACCTCGCTGGTGCCTTCCTGGGCAGTGGGGTCGCCAAGACCGTCAGCGAAGGGCTGATCGCCACGCCCGAGGGCCAGAAGGGGATGGGAATCCTCTTCGCCGCGCTCGTCGGCGCGATCGTCTGGAACCTCATCACCTGGTACTTCGGCCTGCCGTCCTCCTCCTCGCACGCGCTGTTCGGCGGTCTGGTCGGCGCGGCGCTGGCCGGCGGAACGATGGTGCACTGGGGCGGGGTGGTCGACAAGGTCGTCATCCCGATGTTCCTGTCGCCGGTCGTCGGTCTGGTCGTCGGCTATCTGGTGATGGTCGCGATCCTGTGGCTGTTCCGTAAGGCCAACCCGCACAAGGCGAAGCGCGGATTCCGGATCGCCCAGACGGTCTCCGCGGCGGGCATGGCGCTCGGCCACGGCCTCCAGGACGCGCAGAAGACCATGGGTGTCGTCATGATGGCCCTGGTCATCTCGGGGCACGAGACCTTCGAGGACGCCATCCCCGTCTGGGTCAAGCTGGTCTGTGCGCTGATGCTCTCGCTCGGCACGTACGCGGGCGGCTGGCGCATCATGCGGACCCTCGGCCGGAAGATCATCGAGCTGGACCCGCCGCAGGGCTTCGCCGCGGAGACCACCGGCGCCGCGATCATGTTCGGCTCGTCGTACCTCTTCCAGGCGCCGATCTCGACCACGCACGTCATCACCTCGGCGATCATGGGTGTGGGCGCCACCAAGCGCCCGCGCGCGGTGCGCTGGGGCGTGGCCAAGAACATCGTGCTCGGCTGGTTCATCACCATGCCGGCCGCGGCGGTGGTCGCGGCACTCAGCTACTGGGTCATCCTGCTGATCTTCTGACCGGCAGTACCCGTCCGACCGGCAGTACCCGTACGGCGTACGGCAAAGGGCCCGCCCCCGGAATCCACGGGGGCGGGCCCTTTCTGTCTTGCGGTGGCACCGCCATGCAGCACCGCAAGTCGTGTCGTCTATCCGAAGCGCCCCGAGATGTAGTCCTCGGTCGCCTGGACGGACGGGTTGGAGAAGATCCGCTCGGTCTCGTCGATCTCCACGAGCTTGCCGGGCTTGCCGACCGCCGAGAGGTTGAAGAAGGCCGTACGGTCCGAGACGCGCGCCGCCTGCTGCATGTTGTGCGTCACGATCACGATCGTGAAGCGTTCCTTCAGCTCGCCGATCAGGTCCTCGATGGCGAGGGTCGATATCGGGTCGAGCGCGGAGCACGGCTCGTCCATCAGCAGGACCTGCGGCTCGACCGCGATGGCGCGGGCGATGCAGAGCCGCTGCTGCTGGCCGCCGGAGAGACCGGAGCCCGGCTTGTTGAGGCGGTCCTTGACCTCGTTCCAGAGGTTGGCGCCCTTGAGCGACTTCTCGACGATGTCGTGCAGTTCGCTCTTCTTGTACGAGCCGTTGAGGCGCAGCCCGGCCGCGACGTTGTCGAAGATCGACATGGTCGGGAAGGGGTTCGGGCGCTGGAAGACCATGCCGACCGTACGGCGTACGGCGACCGGGTCGACGGCGGGACCGTACAGGTCCTCGTCGTCCAGCAGTACCTTGCCCTCGACCCGGCCTCCGGGCGTGACCTCGTGCATCCGGTTGAGGGTGCGCAGGAAGGTCGACTTGCCGCAGCCCGAGGGGCCGATGAAGGCGGTCACCGAGCGGGGTTCCACGGTCATCGAGATGTCCTCGATGGCCTTGTGGGAGCCGTAGTAGGCGGTCAGGCCGCTGATGTCGATTCGCTTGGCCATGGGAAATCAGCTTCTTCTCTCGGCCTCATCGGCCGGTCTTCGGGGCCTTCCAGCGGGCTATCCCGCGGGCGACGAGGTTCAGGATCATGACGAAGGCGATCAGCACCAGGGCCGCTGCCCAGGCACGGTCGATCGAGGGCGGCTCGCCGAGCTTGTACTGCTCGTAGATGTAGTACGGCAGCGAGGACTGCCCGTCCTTGAAGGGGTTCGTGTTGATCATCTGGCTGCCGAAGACCAGCAGCATGATCGGGGCGGTCTCTCCGGCGATGCGCGCGATGGCCAGCATCACCCCGGTGGTGATACCGCCGATCGCGGTCGGCAGGACGACCTTGAGGATCACGCGCCACTTCGGTACGCCGAGGGCCAGCGCGGCCTCGCGCAGCTCGTTCGGGACGAGCTTGAGCATCTCCTCGGTCGAGCGGACCACGACCGGCATCATCAGGATCGTCAGGGCGAGGGAGCCCATCAGGCCCGAGGGCTCGATCTTGGCCATCAGCATGATCGACAGGATGAACAGACCGGCGACGATGGACGGGATGCCGGTCATCACGTCGACGAAGAACGTCACGGCCTTGGCCAGCGGGCCCTTGCCGTACTCCACCAGGTAGACGGAGACCAGCAGCCCGATCGGCACGGCGATCACGGTGGCGATGCCGACCTGCTCCAGGGTGCCGATCAGCGCGTGGTAGACGCCGCCGCCCTGGTCGGAGGCGAGAACGCCGCCCATCGAGTGGGTCAGGAAGTTGAGGCTGAGGTCCTTCACA
The DNA here is from genome assembly GCF_036241575.1 of Streptomyces sp. NBC_01267. NCBI lineage: Bacteria > Bacillati > Actinomycetota > Actinomycetes > Kitasatosporales > Streptomycetaceae > Streptomyces > Streptomyces sp. NBC_01267. Next base: position 4,240,597 of record NZ_CP108455.1, read on the forward strand.
CCGTGGCTGACGGTGGTCCACAGCAGGGAGAACAGCGGGATCACGGCCAGGATGAAGCAGACCCAGATGATGCTCGTGGCGAAGCGGTCCTTGGCCTGGCGCTTGTTCTCGACCACCGCGGTGGTGACGTAGGACAGCACGAGGAAGGCGACGACGGCGATCAGGCCCCACTGGACCTTGCTGCTGAGGTCCGCGGCGGCGCCGATGCCCGCGCCCAGCACGATCGCCACGGCGGCGAAGCCGACCGGTGCCCAGCGGGGAAGGCTGCGCCCGCTGAGGCTCGATGTGCTCACGGCGGGGTACCGCGCCTGCTCGGTCTCTACGGCTGTGTCGCTCATGCGTTGGCCCCCGAGTACTCCTTGCGGCGGGCGATGATCAGTCGGGCCGCGCCGTTCACCAGCAGGGTCAGGACGAAGAGGACCAGGCCGGAAGCGATCAGGGCGTCACGCCCGAGCGGGTTGGCCTCGTCGAACTTCGCCGCGATGTTCTGGGCGAAGGTGCCGCCGCCCGGGTTGAGCAGGTGCAGCGACATCAGGTAGTTCGGCGAGAGGACGATGGCGACGGCCATCGTCTCGCCGAGCGCACGGCCGAGGCCGAGCATCGAGGCGGAGATCACTCCGGAGCGTCCGAAGGGCAGGACGGACAGCCGGATGACCTCCCAGCGGGTGGCGCCCAGGGCGAGCGCGGCTTCCTCGTTCATCCTCGGGACCTGGAGGAAGACCTCCCGGCTGACGCTGGTCACGATCGGCAGGATCATGATCGCGAGCAGGATGCCGACGGTGAGCATGTTCCTGGCGGCGCCCGGCTGGGTCTGGTCGAAGATGTACGTCCAGCCGAAGTACTGGTCGAGCCAGACGTTGAGTCCGTCGAGGTAGGGCACCAGGACGAGGGCGCCCCAGATGCCGTAGATGATGCTCGGCACGGCGGCCAGCAGGTCCACCACGTAGGCGAGGGACGTGGCCAGCTTGCGCGGCGCGTAGTGCGAGATGAACAGGGCGATACCGACGGCGACGGGGACCGCGATGATCATCGCGACGACCGAGCTGACGACGGTGCCGACGAGCAGGACGGCGATGCCGAAGACCGGCGGCGTCTGCGACGGCAGCCAGTCGAACGACGTGAAGAAGTTGGCCTGGTCCTTCGAGATGGCGATGGAGGCGCGGTAGGTGAGGAACCCCGCGATCGCTGCCATCACCACGAGGAGCAGGATTCCCGAGCCCCTGGTGAGGCCCATGAAGACCCGGTCGCCCATCCGGCCCGTGGAGGGACCCGACAGGCTGTGGACCGGTGTTTCCGGTGGGGGAGTGTCTATCTGTGTGGTGGTAGCCATCGTCTTTCCGGTCTGTGTGGGGGAGCTTCGGCTCCCCTGGCGGCGGTGCACCGGATGGAGGGGGACGGTGGCCGGCCCGGAGGAGTGCGCCGGGCCGACTGCCGTCGTGTGCGGTGTTGCTTTCGTGCGGTGTAGCTGTCGTGCGGTCGTGCGGTCGTTCGGTGGTGCGGTGGTGCGGTGGTGCTAGGAGAGCGAGGCGATCGCGGTGCGGACCTTGGCGTTGATCTCGGCCGGGATCGGGGCGTAACCAGCGGTCGAGAGCTGCTTCTGGCCCTCGTCGCTCGCGGTGTAGTTCAGGTAGGACTTGACCGTGCCGAGGGTGTCGGCCTTGTTGCCCTTGTCGCAGACGATCTCGTACGTCACCAGGACGATCGGGTAGGCGCCGTCGGCCTTGGTGTTGTAGTCGAGCTTGAGCGACAGGTCCGAGCCGGTGCCGACGATCTTCGCGGCGGCGATGGCCTTCGACGCGTTCTCGGAGGTGGCCTCCGCCGGGGTGCTGGCGCCGGTGTCGATCTTGACCGTGGAGATCTTCTGCGAGGTGGCGTACGAGAGCTCGAAGTAACCGATCGAGCCGTCGGTCGCCTTCACCTGCTGGGAGACACCGGCCGAACCGGTGGCCGCCTGGCCGCCCGGGGCGGGCCACGACTTGCCGATCTCGTACTTCCAGTCGTTGGGCGCCGTGGCGGTGAGGTACTTGCTCAGGTTCTCCGTGGTGCCGGAGTCCTCGGAGCGGTGGAGCGGCTGGATCGGCTTCGACGGCAGCTTCGCGTCGGGGTTGAGCTTCTTGATCGCCGGGTCGTCCCAGGTCTTGATCTTCGTGGAGAAGATCTTCGCGAGGGTGGGGCCGTCCAGGACCAGGTTGTCCACGCCCTCCAGGTGGTAACCGACCGCGATCGGGCCGCCGACCATCGGAAGGTCGATGCCCTGGCCGCCGGTGCAGATCTTCTTGGAGTCCGCGACCTCGGCGGGCTTCAGCGGGGAGTCCGAACCGGCGAAGCCGACGGTGCCCTGGTTGAAGGCCACGATGCCCTCGCCGGACGAGGACGACTTGTAGTTGATCTCGACGCCGGAACAGGCGGACATGTAGCCCTTGGCCCACAGGTCCATCGCGTTCTTCTGCGCGCTCGAACCGGATGCGCGCAGCTGGCCCTTCGCGCCGTCGCACTTGACGTTCGACGCGGCGCTCGTCTTGGTGCCGGTGCCACCGGTCGAGTTGCTGTTGTTGTCCGAACCGCACGCCGTGAGGACCAGGGCGCCGGATACGGCGAGGGCGCCGAGCGCGGCGGCGCGAAGCCGGGTCTTGCGCTGCTGAAGCTTCACTTCGGGTGTTCCTTCCAGGAGCCGCCGGGTTTCGTCTCGTTGTACGGCGGCGTGCGAAGAGGTGACCGGTGCGGCGGGGTGCCGTGCACCGTGTAAGGCCGAAATTAGACAGAACAGGTGAAGTGACCGGCGGGTGTGAGTGAACGGAGAGTGAACCTCGGCGGACGACCGGGTGCGGGGTCGTACGGGTGACGGGGGCGCTACGCAGAGGTCGCGGACGGCGCCGCGCCTTCGTCCCGGGGCCCCTGCACCCGTGCCACCAGCCCTGTCCCCTCCCGCCGGTGCCCAGGCCCCCGTACTGCCGGCGTGATGCCGCGGGCCCGAGACCGTCAACACGGCGCCGTCAACACGACGCCTTCGGCCTACCGCCGTCGGTCTACCGCTGTTGACCCACGGCTGTCGGCCCGGCACCGTCGGCCCGGCCTGCCGCCGTCAGCCCAGCCCCTCGGGCAGCGCGTCGATCAGCTCCCGGTCGCGTGGCCGGGTGAGCCGGTCGCGGGCGTCCGCCGGGGAGAGCCAGCTCACCCGGTCGACCTCGCTGTTCGGGACGAAGCCGCCGCCCGTCGCCTCGGCCGCCCAGTAGGTGACCTGTTTGGGGCGCCCGTTCACCGCGTACCGCACGGTCGCGAGCCGGGCACCGGGGGCGCAGTGGTGACCGGTCTCCTCCAGCACCTCGCGCCGGGCCGCGGACAGCAGGTCCTCGCCGCGCTTCAGCTTGCCCTTCGGGTGCGACCAGTCGTCGTACTTGGGCCGGTGCACGAGGCAGATCTCCAGCCCGCCGGCGCCGTCCCCGTGGGAGGCACCGCGCCGCCACAGCACGCACCCGGCCGCCAGGACCGTGTCGTCGGCGGCTCCGGAGCCCGCGGTGCCGTCGTCGGACGGCACGAGGCTGCCACCGCGCACCGGATCGCTCCTCGTCATGCTGTCGTCACCGCCGTGTGCTGCCAGGTCTGCTGGAAGCTGTACCGGGCGGCCTCGACCTCATGGCGCTGGTCGGCGTGCAGGACCCCCAGGGCGTACGCCGTCGCCGGCGCGATCCGGGGCGTGCGGGCCGCCGACGCCGCTGCCGCCGCGGCTTCGGCGGCCTCGCGGTGCAGGTCCAGCGCCTGCCCGGCGCCGTACAGCCGCAGGTCCGGGCCCGGTCGGCTGTCGCGGTCCGCGTACAGCGCCTCCTGGGCGTACCGGTGCAGCCGCAGCAGCAGTCTGACCTGGTGCCAGGGGGCGTCCTGGGAATCGCTCAGCCCCTCCGCGTTGTACGGGTGCGCCGCCAGGTGCAGTGGCAGCGCGGCGACCGCGTCCGCCAGCTTGCGGCCCGCCGAGTCCGCGGCGGGCGGCAGGGCGTCGTCGGCGCGGACGGCCGCCGTCGGGGCGAACGGCACCTCCGACGCCAGCAGCGCCACCGCGTCCGCGACCGCGTGGAAGCGGGACGAGCCCAGTGCCTGGAGCGCCGCGGAGTGGGCGCGGGTCCTGGCCAGCGTCAACTGCCGCTCCAGGAGCGCCCCGGCCCGCGCGGCCCCCACGGCCATGGTCGGATGGGGCGCCTCCGCGCGCGGGGCGGGCAGCGCGGCCGGGCCGTCCGACAGCCGGCCGAGCGCGTCGAGCAGCCGGGCCAGCCGGGCCGCGTACGCGTGCTCACGGGCCAGCGCGCCGGACAACCAGGCCAGTTCGGACCGCAGTTGATCGGCCCAGACCGGGTCGAGCAGCGTACGGAAGGTGTGCAGGGTGCCGCCGATGCGGCGGGCCGAGCGGCGCAGGGTGCGGGCGGCCTCCTCGTCCCCGTCCGCGTAGGTGCGCAGGCTGCGCAGGAACTCCGCGGCCTGGTCGTGCAGATAGCAGGAGAGCAGTTCGCCCGCCGTGGCTGTCGGGTCAGGGCGTGGCACGGCGGAGCCTCCGGGGAACGTCACGCGGAAAATCAAGGGGTCGCACGGCGGCGCCTCCGGGCGTCGATGAGCATCTCCTGCACATGGCGCAGCGGCCGGCCTTCGGCGTCGGTCGCGCGGCGCGTCCAGTTGCCGTCGGCGCCCAGGTGCCAGGAGGACGTGGTGTCGGACATGCCGGTCTCCAGGAGCCGGCTGAGTGCCGCGCGGTGGGCCGGGTCGGTGACACGGACCAGGGCCTCGATGCGGCGGTCGAGATTGCGGTGCATCATGTCGGCGCTGCCCAGCCAGACTTCGGGCTCGCCGCCGTTGCCGAAGGCGAAGACCCGTGAGTGTTCCAGGAAGCGCCCCAGTATCGAGCGGACCCGGACGTTCTCGGAGAGCCCGGTGACGCCGGGGCGTATCGCGCAGATGCCGCGCACCCAGATGTCGACGGGCACCCCGGCCTGCGCGGCCCGGTAGCAGGCGTCGATGACCGCTTCGTCGACCATCGAGTTGACCTTGATGCGTACGTAGGCGGGGCGGCCCGCACGCCGGTGCGTGACCTCCTTGTCGATCCGCGTGATCAGCCCGTCGCGCAGCGACTTGGGGGCGACCAGCAGCCGCCGGTACGTCTCGCGCCGGGAGTAGCCCGACAGCCGGTTGAAGAGGTCGGAGAGGTCGGCGCCGACCTGCGGGTCGGCGGTGAGGAGGCCGAGGTCCTCGTAGAGCCTGGCCGTCTTGGGGTGGTAGTTCCCCGTCCCCACATGGGAGTAGCGGCGCAGGGTGTCGCCCTCCTGCCGGACGACGAGCGACAGCTTGCAGTGCGTCTTCAGCCCGACCAGGCCGTAGACGACATGGCAGCCCGCCTCTTCCAGCTTCCGGGCCCACTTGATGTTGGCCTGCTCGTCGAACCGGGCCTTGATCTCGACCAGGACGAGCACCTGCTTGCCGGACTCGGCGGCGTCGATCAGCGCGTCGACTATCGGTGAGTCGCCCGAAGTCCGGTACAGCGTCTGCTTGATGGCGAGGACGTCGGGGTCGCCGGCGGCCTGTTCCAGGAAGGCCTGGACGGAGGTGGAGAACGAGTCGTACGGGTGGTGCAGCAGTACGTCCCGTTCGCGCAGCGCCGCGAAGATGTCGGGCGCCGACGCCGACTCGACCTCGGCGAGGTCGCGGTGGGTGCCCGCGATGAACGGCGGGTACTTCAGCTCGGGCCGGTCCAGTGACGCGATGCCGAAGAGTCCGGTGAGGTCGAGGGGGCCGGGCAGCGGATAGACCTCCGCCTCGGAGACCTTCAGCTCGCGGACCAGCAGATCGAGTATGTAGGGGTCGATGGACTCCTCGACCTCCAGCCGGACGGGCGGGCCGAAACGCCGCCGCATGAGCTCCTTCTCCAGGGCCTTGAGGAGGTTCTCCGCGTCGTCCTCCTCGACCTCCAGGTCCTCGTTCCTGGTGACCCGGAACATGTGGTGCGCGAGCACCTCCATGCCGGGGAAGAGCTCCTCCAGGTGCGCCGCGATGATGTCCTCGACGGGCACGTACCGCTGCGGCGACGCCTCCAGGAACCGGGTGAGCAGCGGCGGCACCTTGACCCGGGCGAAGTGGCGGTGACCGCTGACCGGGTTGCGGACGACCACGGCGAGGTTGAGCGAGAGCCCCGAGATGTACGGGAACGGGTGCGCGGGGTCGACGGCCAGCGGGGTCAGTACCGGGAAGATCCGCTGACGGAAGAAGGTGAAGAGCCTGGCCTGTTCCTTGTCGGTCAGGTCGTCCCAGCGGATCAGGTGGATGCTCTCGTCGGCGAGGGCGGGCGCGACGTCCTGCTGGAAGCAGGCGGCGTGCCTGGCCATGAGCTCACGGGATCTGGTCCAGATCTGTTCCAGCACTTCGCGGGGCTGGAGACCCGATGCGGACCGGGCGGCGACACCGGTCGCGATGCGGCGCTTGAGCCCGGCCACCCGGACCATGAAGAACTCGTCCAGGTTGCTCGCGAAGATGGCGAGGAAATTAGCCCGTTCGAGGAGCGGGGTCGTCGGATCCTCGGCGAGCTCCAGCACCCGTTCGTTGAAGGCGAGCCAGCTCTGCTCCCGGTCGAGGAAGCGGCCCGAGGGCAGCTCGGTGCTGTCGCCGTCCGCGTCGTACGTGTCGACATCGGCGTCGACGCCCGAATCCAGGTCCGGACCGGCCGTCGCGACGGTGTGCGGGCGGTGCGCCGCGATCGAACCGACGGAGGGCTGGAGGTGCTGGACCGGGACCTCTGCACTGGGCTGCTGGCTCATGTGTCCATTGTTCCGCGCAGGAGGGTCGGCGGGCGCGGTGGCGGGTTGCATTCCGTGAGGGTCGCAAGCGCGTCTGAATGACGGGTAACGGGGACATGACGTCCGGGATGCGGGGCCGGGACCGCCGGGGGCCGCCCCCTCGGGTGGTTCCGGAGCCCCCCGGCCCCGGAACCACCCGGACGCCGGAGAGCCCGGCGCCGGGGTGCCTGCCGGGTTCAGCCGTGCTTGCGGCGGAGGACCTGGAAGGCGGCGGCGGTCACGAGGGCGGCTATGGCCAGCACGATGCCCGTTTCCATGAGCTGGAGGGGCCAGAAGTGGGACGACGCGGGATGCTCCGTGCCGCTCGGGTTCGGGCCGGGCCACAGCAGCCCCCGCACCCGCGCCCCGACGACGAGGAACCCCGCGGCGATGGCCAGGGTCACAGCCATCGCCGCCACCTCGCGCCGGAGCAGCAGCCCGACGAGCGCGCCGACGGCCAGCGCGAGGAGTGTGTACGCCACGGTGACGGGCCCCAGCGTGGGGAAGACAGCTCCGTCGTACCAGGTGAACGCGTCGGTCTCCTCGGCGATCACCCGGGCCCGGCCGATGCGGTAGCAGCCGATGAGCACGGCCGATCCCGCGGTGAGCGCCGAGGCGGGCACGACGAACTGCGCCACCAGCCAGCGAACCGGTGTCACGGACTGGGTCCACAGCAGCTGGTACGAGCCGCGCTCCAGGGTCCGGCCGACCGCCGGGCCCGCCATGAACGCCCCGGCGGCCATCGGCAGGAGCAGCAGCGCACCGCCCACCACGGCGACGACGGTGGTCAGCCATGGCGGCGCCTGCGCGTCGGCGGGCGGTGTGCCGGTCCCGCCGGTACGTGGCAGGTCACCGGCCCCGGTGCGCAGTGCGATGACGGTGCCCGTCGCGACGATCAGGAAGATGAGGAAGGACCATCCGGTACCGCGATGCTCCCGGGCCGTCACCCAGGCCGGCCCGCGCAGGCTCAGCGCGCTCATGCCGTCGTCCTCTTCACGATGCGCAGTACGAGGGCCGCCGCGATGACGGCCAGGGCCAGCAGGATGCCCGTTTCCACCAGTTGGAGCTGCCAGAAGTGCGACGCGGGCTGGGAGGTGCGGTAGTAGCCGACGATGTGATGGGCCGTCAGGCACGCCTTGTCGTCCACACACATCGGGTCGCTCACCCGCGCACCGCTCGATGTCAGCGCGCCGTCGCCGAGCACCATTCCGTCGTACGGCGGGTAGCCGTCGGCGAGGCTTCCTGTGACGGTGCGGGTCGTCCAGAAGTTGCCACGGAAGTTGGCGGGCACGTACAGCAGGACCCCGAGGGTGAACATGCCGCTCACCATGGCGGAGACCGTGCGGCGGACGAGCAGGCCGATCAGGGCGCCGACGGGGACGGCCAGCACGGTGGCGGCGATGCCGACCGGGCCGATCGCGGTGTAGACGTCGATGTCGTACCACTCCATGCCTGGTCCACCGTGGCCCGGACCGGTGGACCAGGCCCAGCGGTAGGCGCCGATCAGGACCGTCGACCCCGCCAGGGCCATGGCGGCCGGTACGGCGAGCTTCACCGCGAACCAGCGGACGGGGGAGACGGACTGGGTCCACAGCATCCGGTAGGTGCCGGACTCCATTTCGCGTCCGACCACCGGTCCCGCGACGAACGCGGCGACCAGGAACGGCAGCAGGGCGATGACCGCGCTGCCCTTCGCCATCAGCTGGCTGTAGGTCCATTCGCTGCTCGCGATGAACCAGGTGTTGTCGGAGCAGGTGCCGTCCGACAGCCGGATCGGGCAGCCGCTGCCGGCGAACTCGTCGGCGAGATGGGTGGACCACAGCCGCACGGCGACCAGCAGCGCCACCGCCAGTACGGTGAGTCCGAGCGCCCACCACAGGGTCCTGCGGTGCGTCCGAACCGCGACCCAGGCCGGGCCGCTCGGGGCGAGCGCGCTCATGCCGTCACCGCCGTACGGTTCTCCGCGCTCGGGGTGAGCAGAAGAGGCGCGTCCGGTGACCGCAGGTGCGCGAGCAGCAGCTCCTCCAGGGAGGGTTCCATGCTCTGCCAGTCGCCCGCGACCGGTCCGTCCCGCCGTACCAGCGCGGTCATCTGACGGCCCGTGGTCCGCGATTCGATGACCGTGTGCGGGGCCAGCTCGGCCACCGGTCCGCTCAGCAGCGTATGGGCGGACAGCAGGTCGTCGGTCTCGCCGCCCAGCCGGATCCGGCCGCCCTCGACCAGCAGCAAGTAGTCGCAGGCGCCTTCCAGTTCGGCGAGGACGTGCGAGGACATCACGATCGTCGTGCCGTGTTCGGCGGCCTCGGACATCAGGGTGCCCATCAGCTCGTGCCGGGCGAGCGGGTCCAGGTCGGCCATCGGTTCGTCGAGCAGCATCAGCTCGGGCCGCTTGCCCAGGGCGAGCGCGAGGGCGACCCGGGTGCGCTGGCCGCCGGAGAGCGTACGCACGGTGGCGCCCCCGTCCAGCTTGCCGCCCGCCACGATCCGCTCGGCGGTCGCCGTGTCCCAGCGGGCCGGGTTCAGCTCGCGCCCCAGCCGCAGCGTGTCGGCGACGGTCAACTGCCCGATCAGCGGCTTGTCCTGGGCGACGTACGCGATCCGCTCACGCGCGGCGCCGGGCGTGTGGCCGAGCACCTGAACGGCGCCCTCGGTGGGCCGGAGCAGCCCCGCCGCGTGGGCGAGGAGGGTCGACTTGCCCGCGCCGTTGGGCCCGACGAGCGCACAGACACGGCCTGCGGGCAGCCGGAAGGAGCAGTTCCGCAGCGCCCAGCCGCGCCGCCTGCCGTACGTCTTGCCGAGGCCTGTGGCCTCGATCGCGGTGCCGGTCATTTCTGTGCGTCCCCCTTGGAGCGGTCATCTGCTCTGGTGCCGGTGCTGTCGTCGGTGGCTGTGGCTGTGGTGGTGGTGGCGTCGAAGCAGTCGTCGAGTACGGATGCGCAGAGCGCCGCCGCGTCGTCCTTCTCCAGCCCGGCCGCACGGGCTCGGGCCGCCCACGCGGTGAGTTCGGCCCGCAGAGCCGGGTCGTCCGGGGTGGTCCTGCCGAGGGACTTGCGGACGAAGGTGCCCATCCCCCGCCGGGCCTCGACCAGGCCTTCGCGCTCCAGCTCCCGGTAGGCCTTGAGGACGGTGTTGGGATTGATGGCGGTGGCCTCGACGACGGCGCGTGCGGTCGGCAGCTGGTCGCCGGGGACCAACAGGCCCAGGCGCAGGGCCTGTTTGGTCTGCTGGACGATCTGGAGGTACGTCGAGACGCCACTGCGGCGGTCGATGCGGAACTCGATCACTCACCCCCCTTTCACTAATTGAGTAGTGAAAGCTTGGTGCAAGGCGGCGGCTGCTGTCAACCGCACACGGAAACGCCCTCCCCCGAGGCGCCAAGGCAGGGGGAGGGCGTTTCCGTGCGTGGTGATCCAGCGGCGTGCGGTGAACCCTTCGGTCCTCGACGCGCACGCCCGGGTCACTCACCTCGCGACACGCGCCCCCGGGGCACTCGCCCCGTGACGCGCGCCCCGGGTTACTTGCTCCGGCGACGTGCGCCCACGGTCACGACTCCGACCGGTACATCAGATCCACCTCGTGCGTCACGAACCCCAACCGCTCGTACACCGCGAGAGCAGCCGGGTTGTCGGCGTCGACGTACAGCATCGCCGTCGGCAGCCCCTCCGACGCGAGATGGTGCAGCCCGGTCGCGGTGAGTGCCTTGCCCAGGCCGCCGCCCTGCGCGTCGGGGCGGATGCCGACCACGTACACCTCGCCCAGCTGCTCGTCGGTGTGCACCTTGGTCCAGTGGAAGCCGACGACCTCGCCGTCCTCCTCCCGTACCGCGAGGAAGAACCCCTTCGGGTCGAACCAGGACTCGGCCTTGCGGTCGTCCAGGTCGCGTTGGGTCATGGCGCCCTGTTCGGGGTGGTGGGCGAAGGCGGCGGCGTTCACGGCGAGCCAGGCGGCATCGTCCTGACCGGGGACGAAGGTACGGACGGTCACCCCGTCCGGGTACACCGGCTCGGGAATGTCGAGCGGCACCAACGGCCGCCGCAGCTGCCGAAGTTCACGGAACTTGGCCAGCCCGAGGACCTGCGCCAGATGGCGGGCGGCGGAGTGCCCCCCGTGCGCCCACACCCGCAGGCGCCGCCCGGAGGCCGCCATCAGTGCGGAACCGAGCGCGCGCCCGTTCCCCTGTCCACGGTGCGAGGGGTGCACGACCAGCTCGGCGGCGGGCGCCTCGACCGGGTCGGTGGCCTCCAGCTGGGCGTACCCGGTGAGGGTGCCGTCGACGGTGACGAGGAAGTGCTGCACCCCCTCCCGCCGCCCGCCCCGCAGCTGAAGCCGCCCCTGCTCGGAGACGGCCTGCTGTCCATCGGTACGGGCGGCCTCGGCGAGCAGCGCGCGAACGGCCTGCTCCTGATCGGCGGTGAGCGTGTCGAGGGTCTGGATCTGCCGGCCGGAGGCGGGAACTGCGGGCGCATTCGTCATGAGGACGAGCGTACGGGGACGGGCGCGAGGGGACGGGTGTACGGGGACGGGCGTCCGGGGACTTGCGGCGGGCTGGTTCCCACGAGGGCGGACCCAGGGGCGAGCGAACTCAAGGGCGTTCGGACTCGGGGTGACGCGTTCGTGGAGCCGTGCTCAGGGGCGGATCGTCGGGTCCACGGCGGGTTCCGGCTGCGCGGAGGCCGACGGCCCGCCGGTAGCCGCTCCGGGCCCTCCTGGTCCTGCGGGCCCTGTGGGCCCTTCGAGTCCTGTGGGCCCTTCGAGTCCCGCCGGCTCCTTGAGCGTGAACAGGAGCAGCGAGCCGAGCGCGGGCAGCGCGATCAGCGGTGCGAGAGCGGTCTGCAGGGAGGTGGCGTCGGCGACGGCGCCGATGACCGGGCTGGCGACGCCGCCGACGCTGACGGCCAGGCCCAGGGTGACGCCGCTGGCGGTGCCCACGCGCCGGGGCAGGTAGTCCTGACCGAGGGTGATGTGCAGGGAGAAGGGCACATACAGTCCGGCCGAGGTGAGGGCGACGCACACATAGAGGAGCGGGCCGGGAACGAGGACCACACCGGCCACGGCGAGGACGGTCAGCGCGTAGGACCACTGGACGACCGGGACACGGCCGTGGCGGGTGGCCAGTTTCCCCCCGGCCACGGTGCCCACCGCGCCACCGAGGTAGAGCACGAACAGCGCGGCCGTACCGGCGACTTCGCCGCCTCCGGTGCGCTGGCGCACGTACAGCGAAATGAACGCGCTGAGCCCGACGAAGACGATCGAGCGGCACACGATGGCCCCCGACAGTTTCAGGAAGGACCCCCAGTCGTCCCGGCCGGTGGCCCGGTCCGCGTGCGTGGACACCGTCGCCGGGGCCGAGGCCTTGACGCCCCGCAGCGCGGCCACGCACAGCGCCGCACCGGCGAGGGCGGGCACGATCAGCAGGGGCGAGGCGTGCAGACCGCCGGTGGCCATGACGCCCCAGACCAGCAGGGGCGCTGCGGCGAAGCCGAGGTTGCCGCCGAGGGAGAACCAGCCCATCGCGGTGTGGCTGCCACGGCTGACGCCCCGTGCCACGCGGGCGGATTCCGGGTGGTAGGCGGCGATTCCGATGCCGGACACCGCGACGACCACCAGGGTCAGGGGGTACGAGCCGCTGACCCCGGCGAGGGCGACCCCGGCACCGCCCACCAGCGTGCTCACCGGCAGCAGCCACGGCATGGCCCACTTGTCGGTGAGGGCCCCGAACAGCGGCTGGACCACCGAGGACAGCAGGGACGCGGCCAGCACGATGCCGGACGCGGCGGCGTAGGAGTAGGCGCGTTCGGAGACGAAGAACGGCACCAGGGCCGCCACCGCGCCCTGGTAGATGTCCACGCAGGCGTGCCCCAGGGAGAGCAGGGTGATGGGCCCGGGGCGTGCGGTCCGGTCGGCGGTCCGGTTCACGGTCTGGTTCGTTTTGGTCGACACCGTGCCATCGTCGCCAGGGCACGTCCTGGCGCGCTTCCATTAAGGTGCCAACCTATGCCGGAAATCCGCCACACGCCTGAAGCGACCACCTGCACCCGAACGCTGGCTCCTGGCGAGAGCATCGACGCGCACCGGCACGACGAGCACCAGATCATCTACGCGGGCTCCGGTGTCCTGGCCGTCACCACCGACGCCGGTACCTGGTTCGCTCCCGGTACCCGGGCCATCTGGGTCCCCGCCGGATGTGTGCACGCCCACCGTGCCTACGGCCACCTCGCCCTGCACCTGCTCGGCCTGCCCCCCGACACCAATCCCCTGGGCCTCGGCGCCCCCACGGTCCTCGCCGTCGGCCCGCTGCTGCGCGAGCTGATCCTCGCCTTCACCAGGGACCCCCACGACGACACCCCCGAGCGGCTGCGCCTGCGCGCGGTCCTCCTCGACCAACTGCGGGCCTCACCGCAGGAACCCGTCCAGTTGCCCGCCCCCACCGACCCCCGGCTCGTGGCCGTCTGCGACCTCCTGCACGACAATCCCGCGGACCCTCGCACCCTGGCCGCCCTGGCCGCCACGGCGGGAGCGGGCGAACGCACCCTCAGCCGCCTCTTCCGCCGGGAACTGGGCATGACCTTCCCTCAGTGGCGCACCCAGCTGCGTCTCTACTACGCCCTGCGCATGCTGGCCGACGACGTGCCGGTGACCTCGGTCGCCCGCCACTGCGGCTGGTCCTCCACCAGCGCTTTCATCGACGTCTTCCGCCGCGCCTTCGGCTACACCCCGGGCACCCACAACCGCCGCCCCTGACCGGTTCCGTACCGGTGCGGTGGCGGCTCGGATCCCCGCAAGGACCCGAACGGAAACCAGCTCGTAACCCGGTTCCCCCTGTCGCGCTACGCGCGTTGACCCTAGGCTGCCGCTCGCACCCCTCACCCTTCACACAGAACTCACAAGGGGACGAATGTCAGCCACACCTCACAGAACCCGCGGCACCCGGCGCATCCTCGCCGCCGCTGCCGGGCTCGCCACCGTCGGTGCGCTCGTCGCCGCGATGCCCGCCGCGGCGCAGGACCACGGTCACGGTCCGGGGCACGGGCCGGGGCACGGCCACCACGGGCAGCACGAGCCCAAGCCCGACCCCACGGTCGACGTGCAGTTGCTGTCCTTCAACGACCTGCACGGAAACCTGGAGCCGCCCGCCGGTTCCTCGGGCACGGTCAACGAGACGCAGCCCGACGGGACCGTGAAGGCGATCCCGGCCGGTGGCGCGGAGTATCTGGCGAGTTCGCTGCGGACCGCCCGCAAGGGTCACCCGTACTCGATCACCGCGGCGGGCGGCGACATGATCGGTGCCAGCCCGATGCTGTCCGGGCTCTTCCACGACGAGCCGACCATCGAGGCGCTCAACGACATCAAGCTCGATGTCACCTCCGTCGGCAACCACGAGTTCGACGAGGGCGCGACCGAGCTGGCCCGGATGCAGAACGGCGGCTGCCACCCCACCGACGGCTGCTTCGAGAAGGGCAAGAAGTTCAAGGGCGCGGACTTCCCCTACCTCGCCGCCAACGTGACGAGTGAGAAGACCGGCAAGCCGATCCTCAAGCCGTACACGGTCTGGAAGAAGAACGGCGTCAAGATCGGCTTCATCGGGGTGACGCTGGAGGGCACGCCGAACATCGTCACCGCGAACGGCGTCAAGGGGCTCAAGTTCCACGACGAGATCGAGACGATCAACAAGTACGCCAAGGAACTCGACCGCCAGGGCGTCAAGTCGATCGTGGCGCTGATCCACGAGGGCGGCATGCCCGCCAGCAGTTCGTACAACTACGACTGTGACTCGCCCGGCGCGGGCGACGGCATCTCCGGCCCGATCGTCGACATCGCCAAGGGCATCTCGCCGAAGGTGGACGCGCTGGTCACCGGCCACACCCACCAGGCGTACGTGTGCAGCATCCCGGACCCGGCGGGGAACCCCCGCATGGTGACCTCGGCGGCGTCCTTCGGGCGGCTGTACACGGACAGCACGCTGACGTACGACCTCAGGACGAACGACATCGTGCGCACCGCGGTCAAGGCGGGCAAGCCCGGTAAGCCGGGACAGACCCCGACGGCCGTCAACCACATCGTCAGCCGCGATCAGCCCAAGGCGAAGGACATCACCTCGCTGATCTCCCGCTGGAACGCGCTGGCCGCGCCGATCGCCGACAAGCCGCAGGGCTTCATCTCGGCGGACATCAACGGCCGCGGCGACACCTCGCCCGAGACCCCGCTCGGCGACCTGATCGCCGACGCGCAGCTCGCGGGCCTCGCCCCGGCCGACAAGGGCGGCGCGCAGCTGGCCTTCATGAACCCGGGCGGCATCCGCTCCGACCTCGTCTACAAGGCGAGCGGCAGTGAGGGCGACGGGGTGGTGACGTACGGCGAGGCGTTCACCGTGCAGCCGTTCACCAACATGATGAACGTCGTCGACCTGACCGGCGCGC
Source organism: Streptomyces sp. NBC_01267 (assembly GCF_036241575.1). NCBI lineage: Bacteria > Bacillati > Actinomycetota > Actinomycetes > Kitasatosporales > Streptomycetaceae > Streptomyces > Streptomyces sp. NBC_01267. The sequence continues at coordinate 4,255,820 of NZ_CP108455.1, forward strand.
AGCTCATCACCGCGCTCCAGCAGCAGGTCAGCGGCGCCAACGAGCAGTCACCGAAGATCCTCCAGGTGTCGAAGGGCCTCACCTACACCCTCGACCTGACGAAGACCGGTGCCGACCGCGTCGTCGCGAACACCGTCGCGCTCAACGGCACGGCGATCGACCCGGCCGCGACCTACCGCGTCGCGATGAACGAGTTCCTCGCGGGCGGCGGCGACGGCTTCGCGGCGCTCGGCCAGGGCACGAACAAGCTGGTCGGCGCGTCCGACCTGGATGTCTTCAACGCCTACCTGGCGGCGAACTCCTCGGCGTCCGCGCCGATCGCGCCGTCGGCGACGGACCGGATCACGGTCGTCAAGTAGCAGACAGCCACGGTGCACCGGGGTGGCGAGCCGAACGGCCCGCCACCCCTTTCCCGCCCCGCGCGGTGTCAGGAGCACGTCGCGCAGGACCGGGAACGGCTCAACTAGTCACCGGTGTTGGTGGCCCAGACCGGCTGACGGGCGCTGTTGTAGACGACGACGTTGCCGTCGTCCTGAATGGCGAGGTAGGCGCCCTTGTGCCAGGTGCCGGCCGCCCACACGGGCTGGTTGGCGGAGTTGTAGACGACGAAGTTGCCGTCCTCCTGGAACACCGCGCAGTTGCCGTGCGACCAGGTGCCGGGAGCCTGCCAGGCGGCGCGGCCGTCCTTGTAGAGAACGAAGTTGCCGTCCTCCTGCATGCGCAGCACGGCCCGGCCGTTGCCCGAGGTCCACGCCTGGTTCTTGCAGATGGTGGCGCGCGGCCGAATGATGGTGTCGCTGGCGGGACGCGCGGTGCTGACCCGGGCGGTCCCGGCCTGGCTCGCGGTGAGAGCCGGGGCCGCGAACGCGCTTCCCGCGCCGAGAACGAGCGTTGCCGATACGGCCGCGAGACACACAGAAGTACGGAATTTCACGCGCTTGCTCCTTGGCTGACGGGTCACCGTGTAGGTAACCCTCCGTAGGCATAGGTATACAGAGTGATTGCGCTCTGCAGGGATCAGCCCAGCGCTTCCACTCCAACGAGCTACGGAGTCCCGCTGCGTTGCCAAGGGACCGCACTCGACCTGTATGCGCAGGTCAGGCGGCCGTACCGACCTCATCGGCCCCTTCGGCCCCGGCCCGCGCGAGCGTGAACCAGACGGCCTTACGGTCCGGGGCGCAGCCGCCCAGCAGGGTCCACCCCCAGGCGAACGCCAGCCGGTCGAGCAGCATCAGGCCCCGCCCGCACTCCAACTCGTCGCCGGTACCCGAGGGTGTGAACACCGGAAGGAACCAAGGTGCGTTGTCCGCCACGGAGACCGTGACCTGCTTGCGGTTGACGGTCGCGCAGAGCTGGATCCGGGGCGTGCGGGTGTGGCGGTGGGCGTTGGTCACCACCTCCGTGACGCAGAGCCGGGCGTCGTCGACGAGCCCGCGATGACAGCTGACGGTGAGCAGCGACGCCACGAAGTCCCTTGCGATGCAAGGGGCGTTGGCGGTACTGGGCAGAGCGATGCGGTAGAACTCGCCGCCCTGTGGGGGGCGTGGTGCGGCGGGGGTCATGTCGTTCTCCCTACGGGATTCGATCCGAAACGGGTGCGCCGCTCGTTGTCCGTGGCGATGGCCGGATCGGCGCGCGGGTCTCAAGGCGCGCTGAAATGGCTGCACTTCGGACAACTGACGTGCGTCGCGGTGCAGTGACGACGTTAGCGTCTGGGTATCAATTGTTGTATCCATAGCCATAATATTTGCTGGAAGTGGACCCTTTCGAGGGACGCGGGCCACACTGGACCCGACGAAAAGGGAGAGGCCGATGCCACCGAGGAAGCCGCCCACGGCGCGGCAGCGCCGATTGGGTACCGAGCTGCGCAAGATGCGAGAGCATGCCGGTCTCGCGCCTGCGGAGGCCGCATCGCAGCTCGGTACGGACCGCACCACCATCAGCAACACCGAATCGGGGCGGTTCGGGGTGAGCGCCGCGCGAGTGCGCACGTGGGCCGACTGCTACGCGTGTCCGGACCCGGCATATGTCGACGCGCTGGCCGACATGGCCGAGGAGCGTACGAAGGGGTGGTGGGAGGACTACCGCGGCGATCTCTCGGTCGGCGCACTCGACCTGGCGGAGTTGGAGCATCACGCCGTGGGATTCCGGGCAGTGCAGATCATGCATATGCCGGGCTTGCTCCAGACCGAGGACTACGCACGTGCGGTGTACGCGGAAGCCATGCCGTCGCCGACGCCGGCGAACCTTCGCCGTCGGCTCTCGCACCGGTTGAGGCGTCGCGACGTCCTCGATCGGGAAAACCCGCCCGCCTGTGTCTTCCTGATTCACGAAGCGGCGCTGCGTATGCAGTACGGCGGACGCAAAGTCGCCGTCAGGCAGCTCGACCACCTGCTCAAGGAGTCGGAACGTGAGAACGTCACCGTTCGCGTGATCCCGTTCGCGGCGGGTGGCTTTCCGAACGCCGGGAGTTCGACGCACTATGTGTACGGCCCCGTTCCGCAGCTCGACACCGTGCAGACGGACACCCCGACCGGTTCAGGATTCGTCGATGCCGAGACGCGTCTCCTGAACTTCCGGGCGGTGCTTGACCGGACCGAGGGGCGGTCGCTCGATCCGCAGAGCTCCCGGGACTTCATCAGTGAAATCGCACAACAAGTCTGAAGGCGTGAGACGTATGGACATTCAGTGGCGAAAGTCGTCCAAGTCGGCAGATGCCGATGGGGACAACTGCCTCGAACTCGCCGAGCAGGGAGGCGAGATCCTGATGCGCGAGAGCGACAACCCTGGTGTGGTCATCCACACGACCCGGGCCAAGCTGCGCGCCTTCCTCGGGGGCGCGAAGGAGGGCGAGTTCGACGACCTGGCCTGATACGGCCCAGCTCCCGCTTCGGGCGGTCTCCACCGGCGCAGGTGGGGGCCGCCCGTCTCGTTGCGTAACACTCATCCGGGCGAAAGGTCTCACTCGTTAGACGTCAAACGCTTGATACGGGATGGGCTCAAAAGCTAACTTCGCAGTGCGTCGCCACGGGCTGATTCCTCGGCAGGCCCACGCCCGAAGGTGCGCAACTCCTCTTCAATTTGCGCCAGTTGAGGAGCGAGAAAGGGGCTGCCCCTTGCCCGCTGCTCGTCACGCCGGCCGCGGGCAAGGGGTAGTCCGGACGCTGCGTCAGGAGGTCCCGTCGTGCGCGACTCCGTATCCACAGCCCCTGTAACCGCAACCGCATCCGTAACGCCCGCCTTCTGGTGCGAGCGGGTCACCTACCGGACCATGGAGGCCGACAAGATCGCCGAGGCGTCGCGCCGCTCCGTCACCGAACCGGCCGAAGCGATCCGCCGCATCCGTGCGGACGTACGCGAACTGGCGCACACCCTGCCGCCCATGGAGCGGCACCGCGCGCTGAGTTGGGTCGACGGGGGCGGCTGCGTCGGCGCGATCGCCGCACTGCACCGCGGCGAGCCCTGCGGCTTCTCGCTCAGCCATCGGGGGGCGTGGACCGAGTGGACCGTACGCCCGTACCTGGCCTTTCGCGTACGCGGCGAGGCGCTTCTCCCCGTGCTGCCTCACTCGTTCGGTTGATCAACCAGGCTCTGCCTGGCGTGGCCATCCCGGTTGCTGCCAATATCCGACGGGGCAGGCAAAGGCGTCATATCGGGCGCGTTGCTTGCGGGAGGAAATCTGGTGGTCACCACGGACTGGCAGAAGGCCCGGGGAGTGCAAGCCCTTCTTCCTGCTCCCGCGCTGCCAGCAATGGGCCGTCCCGGCTCACGTCACCAGGACGCGAGCCCGGCATCGAGGGGGAGTCACGTCGACAGTCACCGACACACGCACGCTGGTGGAGGAACTGCTGGGCAGGATCGGCGAGGGCGACCCCGCGCGCGTCGCCGAACTGTACGCCGCGCGGGTCGACTGGAAGCTCGACTGGCCGGAGACGGAGCACGGCCGGACCGCCACACCGTGGATCCGTCACCGGTCCACCCGGGACGACGTGGCCGCCCACTACCGTGAACTCGCCGAGCAGCACGTGCCCGAGGAGGTGGGGACGGAGATCGAGCGCATCCTCGTCGACGGGAACGACGCGGTCGTGCTCGGCGAGATCCGCCTGACCGCCCGGTCGACCATACGTGCGTACCGCGCGCGGTTCGCCCTCCACCTCACGGTCGAGAACGGCCTGGTCACGCGGCACCACGTCTACGAGGACAGCCTTGCCGTCGCCGGTGCATTCGAGGCACGAAGAGGCATGGAACTGTGAACGGAGCCCCGGACCGCAACTGCCCAGGGCTCCGCGGTGTTCGGGACGCCGTTCGCCACGAGTGCGGTCGTCGCCCCTGTCACAGCGCACTCGCGGATGCGAATCGCGCTTCCCCCGTCACTGACCGGGACCGGTTTTCCCCTGAAGTCCTCCCAGCGAGTGACTCCCTGATGCTGGCACCCGTGGGAGGGGGAGACCAGGGGAAGGCCGGGCGTGAAATGGCGCCGGATCGATAGCCTTTCCTCCATGGAACCCGCGAACGGCACGTCCGAACCGCACGCCATGCCTGCCGCCAGTCGCCCGGAGCCGACAACGCATCAGCTGCGTCTGTTCCTGGTGCTGGCCGAGGAACTGCACTTCGGACGGGCCGCAGCGCGGTCGTTCGTGACCCAGCCGTCCTTCAGCCAGCAGATCCGCACCCTGGAGACCCGGCTCGGTGTCGCGTTGCTCGACCGCACCAGCCGTACGGTACGGCTCACCGACACCGGCGCCGCGCTGATACCGGACGCCAGGGCGGTGATCGCGGCGCTGGACCGGATCCGCCGGACCGCCGACGCGCACTCCCGGGAGCTTCGCGGGCACCTGACCATCGGCACCATCGGCGCCGAGGCGGCCATGCCGTACACCCAGGCGATCCTCACCGAACTGCGCGCCCAACACCCGCACCTCACCTTCGAGATACACAGCGTCGACTTCACCGAGCAGATCGAGGGCCTCGCGCTCGGGGACATCGATGTCGCCTTTCTGCGGCCCCCGCTGCCCCCGGGTTTCAGGACCCTGCACCTGGCCACCGAGCCCCGGATGGCATGCCTGCCCGCCGGTGATCCGCTGGCAGGCGAGCCGCAGATCTGCCTCGCGCAGCTGTCCGGCCGAACCGTCGTCGACGTCCCGGCCGGCGCCCCGCGGCTGTGGTGGGACGACTGGGTCGTCAACCCCCGCCCGGACGGCGCCTCCGTACGCTTCGGGCCGGTGGCCCCGGACATCGAATCGATGCTCCTCACGGTCGCCCGGGGCGAGGCCATCACCTTCCTCCCCACCGCGGCCCAGCACCTCTACCCCCGTCCCGGCGTCGCCTATGTCTCCGTCGCCGACCTCCCCCCGTCGGTCTCCGCCCTGGTCTGGCTCCCGCGGAACCACCACCCGGCGCTGACAGCCCTGCTGACCGCGGCACGAACGGTCCTGCGACGGAGCGCCCCGCCGACGGGAACTTCGTGAGAAGGCCCCCATTTCTTGGCGTTGTTCACCGGATCATCCGCGCTTCCGACAGACGCCCCGGACGCGGTCCTCGGTAACAACGCCGACGGCTCCGACTCTCTAGTGGGAACAGCTACCCAGTCGGCCCGGCCCTGGTACATCTGAGTTGAATGCATTTGTCTCTTGAGTCTGCCTCGAATGCGGGATGGGCCGTTCCGGCCGCCGTCTGGGGCGCACGTGGATACAGTGCTGCGACCGGATGGGGGAGATGCGAGTGGACGAAGCGACCTTCGCGGCGACGACTGTGGCTGCGACCTTTCTCACCCAGGCGACCCAGGAGGCGTATCAGCGGGTTCGGGAGGCAATTGGCCGTCTGAGCCGACGTAGCGGTCATGAGGACGAGGCGGCAGCTCAACTCGAACGTCTGGACCGGGACCGGGCCGCTGTGGTCCAGGCTCTGGCAGGTGATCGTGAGGCCGTCCTACGGGCCGCCGCGGCTGTGTGGGCCCCTGTGCTCGTGGGACTGGCAGAGTCGGAACCGGTCGCGTACGCGGAACTGTCGGCCCTGGCCTGGCAGGGCCGGTCGACCTCTGTAGTTGAGCAGCACAACCACGGAACGGGCACCTTTATCAACGGAAACATCGAGGGCGGCCTCACTATCAACCACGGCGCAGCGCATGGCATTCACGAGTGATTCCCCGAGCCAGGGCGGGCAGCACAACCGTGGGCCTGGTGTGTTCATCGCAGGCGACGTGTACGGGGACGTCAACAACCATCACGCGCCGCCGGGTGACGGCCGGGATGATGTGCCTCAGGCACTCCGGGGACAGCGATGCCGCGGGAAAGCCCGTCCTGCCGGGAACCAGCCGGAAGAGGAAGAGGCCGAGGAGCGGGTAGGGGCCGGAGAGGCGTTGTTCGGCTGGACCTGGCTCACTGTCATGCTCTTCGGCGCGTCGGGCTACTGCGTGGTTGCAGCCCTCATGGGCCGGGCGTCGACGGGAGATCGTCTCGGAAGCGTTCTCGGCGCAGTGTGCGCGGCCTTCGGCGGTGTCGTCGCTCTGACCTTCGTTTTCGCGGCCCTCGCGGAGGTCTGCGCTAAAGGCACGGTCAACGCTTCTGAGGCCGCGAGGAATCGAGGGGCACAGGGGCAGCGAGCCGCAGCTCGCTTGAATCTCCGGTACGCGGTATCAGCCGCCCGCGCCGCAAGGTTCAGCGCAATCCTGGCTGGGTTCACCGCAGGTCTCTTCGGCTTTCTGGCTATTGGTAGGGAGGCTGTGGACCGGGCTCACGGCGCTTACGAACTCGCCGAGTCCGAGATCGCCGAGACACGTTCCGCGCTGGGGGAGATCCTCGACGAGGAATGATTCCGGCGCAGCGTGTGGACGCCTACGCCTACGCTGCTGAGATCCAGGCCGAAGATGCCGTCTGCACCGCTTCGACGCCAGTGGTGGCCACCTGCTCGGCACACCGAGCGGATCGCCCACGCCGACGGGCGAGGCCAGGGACGGGCGAGGCGCAGGCATGGCTGCGGGGGGAGGCCACCCCTGCGCCGCGAACACAGCGGCGAATGCGACCACGCCACCGCGCGTTCCCAGCCCCACCCCCGCCCCGTGCACACACGAACGGAACCCCAACCATGACCACCTGGGACACCCGCCCCGAGACCCCCGCCGACATCGCCACCATCCGCGACATCAACCTCGCCGCGTTCGAGACCTCCGGCGAGGCCGACCTCGTCGACGCCCTCCGCGCCGACTCCTCCTGGATCGACGGCCTGTCCCTCGTCTCCACCGACGAGAACGACAAGGTCATCGGCCACGCGCTGCTGACCCGTTGCCACATCGGCGACACCCCGGCCCTGTGCCTGGCCCCCGTCGCCGTACGGCCCGAGCACCAGAGGAGCGGCGCAGGCTCCGCCGCCATCCGTGCCGCCCTCCGGGCCGCCAAGGACATGGACGAGCACTACGTCACCGTCCTCGGACACCCCGCGTACTACCCGCGCTTCGGCTTCATCCGCGCCTCCACGCACGGCATCGGCCTGAGCATCGACGTCCCGGACGAGGCCATGATGGCCATGTCCCTCGACGAGGCCCACCAATTGCCCAGCGGCACTGTCCACTACGCAGCACCCTTCGGGATCTAGGCTCCCGACCCACCCTGCTGTGCGGGGGCAGAGCGCGGGACGCCCTGCCCCTCGCACACCGGGTCCGCATGGTGATCTCTGTACCGCTCGTTGCTCAGTAATGCCAACGGTTGGAGCCGGACTCGAAGCCACACGCGATCTTCCGCCCGGCCGCGTCCGTGGTCGTCGCGCCCACGTCGGCCTTCCGGCAGAACTGCCCGGCGTGGTAGCAGTTACCGGCGTTGGAACGGATGCTGCACAACTGCGCCTTGGTGGAGCTGCCGCCCGTCGACGTACTTCCACCCGAGCCGGTGCCGGCGCCGCCGGACGAGGACGACCCGCCGCTGCTGGACGTACTGCCGGACGAGGCGCGCGGTGGGTGCGTGCATGACTCGCCCGACCCCACGATCTTGAACGTGAGCTTCGTGGCCGTGCTGTAGCTGCCGGCGGACGGAGTCTGCGAGCACACCTTCCAGTTGGAGGTGTGCACCACGGTGCGCTTCAGCTCGCTCGCGTCCGTGTACGACACCGACGTGACCCGGTGCTTGCGCGCGTCTGCCACGGCCTTCTGGACGTTCCAGTTGGCGTAGTTGCTCACCGTCTCCTTGACGACCGGCTTCTTCGAGGGAGTCGCGGAGGGGGATACCGAAGGCGTGGCGGAGGGAGACGCGGAAGTAGACGGAGAAGCGGATATGTGAGCCGAGGCGGAGGCGGCAGCTGAGGACTTGACCGATGCGGCGGTGTCCTGGTCCCCGCCGGAGCACCCCGACAGGCTGACGGTCAGGGCCACAAACCCGACCAGCAGGCCTCCATAGCCCCTGCGGCCGTACCTTCTGCCGGCCTCTCTGCCCTGGCCACCGCTGAATTCTGACGACCTCGGTGCATCCCGAAGAGACATGCGACCCCCTAGTTCTTGTTCTTCACTCACTGCACTGCCGCAGAGCCGTGTCCGCGTATGCCGGCACACGCGCCCTGCCGGGCCGGGCCGGCCGTGTGCGGCGCCTCGGGGCAGATTAGAGGAGATTCCACGAATGTTGTGGGGTTCTTGTGTAATTCGAATGCAGCTCAGGGCTGGAAACGAGTCACAGTGGTGATCACCGGTGAGGTGCTGCGGATGGAGTCGCGCAAGGGCAAGGGGGTGGCCCGGTTCCTGGCCCTCGACCAGAACACGGACCTGACCACCGCCTGGGCGCTGCCCGCGGTCTCGCCGGACATCGCGACCGGGGCTCAGGTGCGGCTGAGGGTCTCGCGGGGACCCGCACCATCCGGTCCGCGGAACTGCTGAGGGCCGCGGAGCCGGAAGGCGACCGGGCGAAGGCCTCCGAGCAGGGCGCTTCCTCGTAAGGAAGAGGACGCTCCGGGGCGCCTCAGCGGTGAGGCCTCCGGACGCCTGCTTGTTTGCTCGCCGCAGCCAATCCCCGGCAGTCGGGCCGCCCGCCTGGGACGCCGCAAGGCGCAGGTCCAGGAGCGTGATCCCGTACCCGTACAGCGCGCTTCGGCGGCAGCGGTCCCACAGACCGGCCATCCGTGTCCGTCATGTGGATCGGCCGACGTCCGTCCGGAGCAACGGACCAGCTCAACCGCCCCGAACGGTCATGTGTCGGACAACGCAGATCAGGGCTGGTACTGATTTCTCAGTACCAGCCCTGACCTGCTGTTTTGGCTGTCGGGGTGGCGGGATTTGAACCCACGACCTCTTCGTCCCGAATGAGGGCCGGTTACTGATCTAGCCAGTGCGGATGGCGTTTGCGCTGGTCAGAGCGTCGGTCTGTCTTGGTCTCGGGTGGTCTCGAAGGGGCTTGGGGAGCGGGTTGGCTCCCAGATGGCTCCCAGCGAGACCTCAGGCAACCGCTGCTGAGTCCGCGTTTCGCGCCACCCACGGAGGCCGACGAGGCGAGCAGTTCGACATTCGGCTGAGCCACGCGGAGCTGGCCCAGCATTCTGCAGCAGGCGACCACGCGACATACGGCGCATGGAACAATCCTGTCAGCCCCGACCTGCCCTGGACCGGGGGTCTGCGCTATGTCCGTTAACCATCGCAATTCTTGCTCACCTCTGCGGATCTACGTGTCAAAGAGGGTAATGCTCATGGGCTGCCCTGATCGCCGGACCTGTCAGGGCAGCCCAGCCCTACCTGGAGCCTGGCAGACTGCGATTGTGATACGCGAACCAGCAGAACTGCAGATCGATGACGACGGCCGCGTGTCCCTGCCGCTGGGGCTCCTCGCGGAGGCGGGCCTGGATGCAGGCGGCCGGATCCTGGCGTTCAGCGACGGCGACGGGCGCATTGTGCTGCAGCGAGAGGTAGACGCCTTCAAGGCCCTGCTGCAGGACGGAACTCTGTGAGTGGGGAGCCCACCGCCGCGAGGCCATTCCCGTTGCAGCGATCGGGGAGGTCGGTGTGCAGCCAGGTGGCGTCCGTGGGTGCGAGACTTGCGACCGCCCGACCTCGGCACGGGGAAGCGCCGAGAATGGAGTTGGACGGACAGGAACAGGTCCTCGCCGGGCGGGACGCCCTGGAGGAAGTTGTCTCTGAGCTGCTGGGAGTATGAGCGAGCAAGAAGTACCAGAAGCGCCGGCCGAGCAGTGGACACTGCCGGAGGGGTCGTGGGCGTCGTCGGCCGCGACCCGGCGGAGCATGCTTGGCAACCGAAGTCGTGATACCGAGCCCGAGCTGCTCCTCCGCTCGCTTGTCCACGCCGCTGGACTGCGCTACCGGGTAGCGGCAAAGCCGCTCCCGAAGATGCGCCGCACGGCCGACATGGTCTTCCGCCCTACGAAGGTCGCAGTCTTTATCGACGGCTGCTTCTGGCACGGCTGCCCGGAGCACTTCGTGATGCCCAAGACGAATCGGCTGTACTGGGAAGAAAAGATCGGCCGGAACATCCAGCGCGACCGGGACACAGACAACCGCCTCACGGAGGCAGGCTGGCTGGTGCTCCGTTTCTGGGAACACCTCGAACCAGAGGCGTGTGCCGCCACTGTCATCGAGGCAGTGGCGGCCCGGCGGCAGGAGGTCCAAGCCTCAAAGCACGCGAAGAAGACCTCCTGACCGTCACGTCGCTGGCGGCAGCGGTCAGCTGAACTCCGCCGAGTTCAGCGAGAAGAGCTCGTACCAGTGGTGGCCTTTTTGGCCTCTCTACGAGATGGAGTTGATCAAACCTGGCGGGACCTGGTCAGCTCCCGTCGTAGGCCACCTGCAGTCGCGTGGTGCTCTTAGCCGTGTGCAAAAAGGCGTCGCCCTGTCCGGCCAGAGCTTCGGCTCCCGTCTCGTCCAGAATGATGCGGCTGTCGGTCGCTGTCTTGACCCGCAGGGCGAGTTGGGCAGGGAAGTTGGAGCGGATGGTCGTAGAGATGACGTCCGCACTCGGTCGCTGCGTGGCTGTAATGACGTGGATGCCCGCAGCGCGGGCTTTCTGCGTCAGGCGCTTGAGCAGCGCTTCGATCTGCTTCTTCTCTTCGGGATCGCTAGTGAGATCGGCGTACTCATCAAGGACGATGACGATCCAGGGCTTTCGATCTGCCTTGTCGACCTTGGCGTTGTACTCGACGAGCTTGCGTGTGCGGATTGCCTTCATGTCCTTGTAGCGCACGGCCATCTCTTCGACGGTTTCCTCAAGGATCTCGATGGCGTCGGCAGCGTCCATACCGATCACGCCGTCAAGGTGCGGGTCATCCTCGAAGTCGACAAGCTCGGTGCCCTTGGGATCAACGAGGCGGAGTCGCAGGGTGCTCTTGTCGTACCGGACCAGGCCCTTGAGGATCGTATCCAGCGCGACGGACTTTCCTGATCCGGTAGTGCCGGCCACCAGCAAGTGCGGTGAGTCTGCAGAGGAGAGGTCAATGGTGACAGGGTTGCCCTCGATGTCGGCGCCCAGCGGGGCGATGAGGCTCTCGGGATTGGCCGGGCACCGCAGCCACAGCGCCTTGGCGTCGACCCCGTACTTCTCGTCGTCGATCTTGGGGATCTCGAAGAGCACGGAGCCGCGGTCGCTGCGGGCACGAATGCTGAACCCGGAGGGGAGCGCCAGGGCCAGGAAGATCTCGTCGCGTCGGTTGGTCAGCTTGTCCACGGTGACCCCAGGATTGGGGATGAACCGGAAGATATAGAAGCCGGGTCCCTCCTGCCACTTGCCGACCTCCGGTGCGGTGACCGCGACCTTGTGGCGGGCAAAGACGTCAACGATCTTGTTGTATCGAAGCGCCAGCTCCTCCTCGGAGAGCCCACCGCGGGAAGCTTTCAGAGGTGCAGGACCTGCCTCTGCGGCAGGGTGACGCGCAAGTACCGCTCCTGGCGCAGCTGTTAGAGCGGCCGCCCCGCCGGCCTCGGCAGATGCCGTTGTTTCTTCCAGAGTGGGCGGTTCGGCGGAAAGGCCCACAGAGGAGGTTTCGACGGTAGTGTCAGCGGCCTTCATGGTCCCGCTGAGGTCTCCAGAGACAACAAGGGGATCGGCGTTGGTGGGGTCCTCCTTGGCGCGTAGAGCGCCGATGAGGTTCAGCAGTTCCCGTTTGTTCAACCTCACCAGGGTGTGCCTGCCGAGGCTTCCGACCGCGGGTGCCGACTGATCGTCCTCTGCCGAGATAGCCACGGCAACGCCAGTGACGTGGCCGAGCTGGACATCCTCGGAGCGTAGGGCATCAAGGACCTTCGCCTCGACCTGGCGGTGGTCGTCATTACCGATCAGGGTACGAGCTGGAAGGTCTTCGGCCTGCGTGGTCTTTCCACTGGTCTGAGCGATCGCGGCAGCAAGCTCGTCCAGCCAGAAGGGGCGGTCGTGGCGAGCTTCGCCGTCCGAACGGAAGGCGTCCCTACACAGGTCAGTGGTGCGGTTGAGCTGTTCCTCAGCCGAACCGACGTCGAAGGTCTGGCGGAACTTGGACTCGGCGACCAGGACATCCAGGCGAACAGTGCCGTCGTCCTGGACCGTCAGCACAAACCGGCCGAGGTCGGCACGGGTCTTGTGTCCGCGGCCGAACCAGCGGTGGTGCTCGTCGAAGCTGATCCACGTGACCAGGCTCGTGCCCTGCCTAGAGACGGGAAACTGCTGGTCGATGACAAACCGCGTGGCTACCAGGCCGACGACTTCGTTGACCGTAGTGCCAATGCCGAGGGAGCGCAGCACGGCGCCAGGGGCCACGTTGCGGCCGACCTCGTAGATTCGTTTAGCGGTGCTTTCCGAGTCCTGCGGGGTGACGACACCGATCTGCTCAAGGCGGCGGCACAGTCGCTGAACGACGAACTGCCGACCGGTCTGCGAGCTGACAATGAGGGTGTAGGACTCGTTCTTGCCGACGCTGGGCTTGACGAGGATGACGTCAGGGCGGTTGCGCAGGGCATCGATTTGCTCACGGCCGATGAAGCTGTCGAGAGTGACGACCCAGTGGGCCACACGGTGCAGGGTCTCGAACAGGTTCTGGTGCTGGTCGAACTGCACCTGCATCTCGAAGTAGTCGATGCCGTCGACACTCTCCCGGGAGACCGGGGAACGGCGGTCGTAGCGCACGCACAAGGTCGACCAGGACTCAAGAGTCTCGTCGGCGGTCTCAGGCAACAGCGCTCTCACGACGTTCTCGCTGGTCTGAGCCAGGTTGTGTGAGGCTGGGTGCTTCCAGGGGTTGAAGTAGCCCGACAGGGACTCCTTCTTGGTGCTCTCCTTCATACTGGTCTGCGTGCCGAACAGTGCCGGCGCCAGAGCGAGGTCGATGGTGTCCTCCAGCCCTGACAGGTCTGCTTCCTGGTCGGGCTCCCATGCCTGAAGGATCAGTTGGACGTCGGGCAGGAAGCTGTCGTCGGACATCTCCGTACCGGAGAACTGCAGGTCGAAACCCTGGATGATCTCGTGGTGGGTGGCCTGCGGAGCCAGTACAACCAGATCAACTTTCAGACGAGGGTTCTTGGCCCGCATCTGCTTGGCCACGCGCATCGGTAGGACAGGGTCGCCGTTGCGGTCCAGAAGCAGTACGCGCAGCCCATCAAGCTTGTGGGGGTAGGTCGTCAGGTAGTCGGTGATGACGCGGACCATCTCGTCGATCGCGGTCTCGTCGACGCTGGAGAGCCAGTCCTTGGACTCGTTTCCGCCGTAGCGGACCGGTGCGTACTCCTCGTGCCCGGCCGACTCCCGCATCGGAATGGCAATCGTGCCGCCGGGACCGACGAGGACAGCAGGTGTCCCGTGTGGGGAGATACGGTCAATGGCGTCGAAGAAGAGCTCCTCGTTTTCCTGGTTTAGGCTCAGACCTCCCTCCTTGTTCAGGGCGGTCTCGATGCTGTCAGCAGCCTCCTCGTAGTTCTTTGCCAGCCAGCGCAGCTTCAGCGGGTGAGTGGCCAGCATCATCATGCGGTGGTCGGCAAGCCCGACAACATCGGTCAGGACGACAGCCTCGAGGTCTGCGTTCGGAGCGTTGTCGGGAACCAGGGTGGTGCGAGCTTCGCGGAGCACGCCTTCCCACTCACGTACGTAATCGTTGATCTTCCCGGCGTCAAGCCCGTCGCAGAAGCGGCTGAAATGCTCCAGCCTGAGGCGCTCCAGCTGACTGGCAAACTGCGATTCGGAAACAGGCAAGGGTTCGTCGGCCTGCCACTGCCGGGGGTCATTGAACCTTTCGAGGAAGGTGTCAAAGGTCAATTTACCGGTCTGGCCAGGGGGAGTTTGCCAGCCGTGTATGAGAGCCGCCAGCGCGATCTGCCCCGGGATGCCAAGAGGGTCCCAGCGAAAGCGTCGCTGGGCGCCGTCCATCTCGACCAGGATGCGCAGCGGGGCCCACTCCGTGTTCGGATCGAACGGCTCGTCCTCCTCCGGGAGGGGCGGCTTGGTCAGGTCCAACAGGCACTTCTTGACGTCCAGAGTCAGGCGAAGACCGGTGGATTCCCGGACGTCATCCAGGGTGTTGGCGTACAGGAAAGCGAAGAGCCAACGGCTCCACCGCCCAACTTCCTGGTTGCCTTCCAGCCCGACGACGACGGAGCCTTCCTCTTCATCGGAGAAGTAGGTCAGCTCGCGCAGCAGGGCACGCAGTGGGTCCTGGACGAACTGAGAGTCCGGAAAGGCAAGCTTCTCGACTTTGCGGCGCGACCGCTTGGACAGCAGGTCGGCCAGAGGCTCCGCCCCGCCGATAGGAGCCTCGTCAAGGAAACGCTGTGCGGCTTCCTGATCTCCGAGGTCGAGTGCATCTTCGATCACCATGGCGTCGAACTCGTCGACCCGATCTGCGTCGGCCTTCTCGATCTCCTGCCGGACCTGCTGGCCCAGGCCGATCTTCTTGGACTTCTGCTCGAAGACTTCCAGCCAGAGGGTCAGGTCCTGCTCTCGGCGCAACTGACGAGAATCCTGCGGAGTGGAGCCACTGCGATTGAGGTTGAGTACGAGGCCGCGCATGAGCTCCTTGGCAGTCTCGGAGTCCGTGCCGACGTGGTCCAAGGATTCCGCACTGAACTCGGTCGCGCTTATGCGGTCTATCAGGTCGTCCTCGGTGATCTCCTTGCCCGTGGGCTGCTTGAAGGCACTTACCGAGACGTTCTTCTTGATCCGGGTGGGCAGCGCGGCGGGCTTGACGAAGAGTCCTCGGTCTGGGAAGAGATCAAGAGCCGGCAGGGCAGCAGAGATCTCCGGGTAGACCACGTCAGGGGTGCGGACCTGAGTTGCTGCGACCTTCTGCGCAGTGTCGACCAGGAAGGCTGCCCAGCGGTGCAAGGACCGGGGCTCCTCATCCGTGACGGCACCCCAGATCGCCGGCAGAACGGTGCCCATCGCGGCTGGAACAGTGCCGATACCCCCCGCTTCCCGCCATGCTTCCGCCATGAATCTGTCGAACCCACGCTCGCCGGAGGAGTCACGGTAGTTGCCCAGGATCGTGGCATCGTTCAGGGCGTTCATGGCCGCCAGCCCCTGTGCGTCCGGAGACTGCCCCCACTCGAAGAGCAACACCGCCCTGCCCTGTCCTGAATTTCGCCACTTGGTCAGCTGGTCCTGCGGCCCCAACAGGTAGTCAGCGGGGACACCTTCGATTGGCTCTGAGGTGCCGACCTTGACGACAACCTGACAGTCCTGCGAGCCCAAC
Source organism: Streptomyces sp. NBC_01267 (assembly GCF_036241575.1). Classification (NCBI taxonomy): domain Bacteria; kingdom Bacillati; phylum Actinomycetota; class Actinomycetes; order Kitasatosporales; family Streptomycetaceae; genus Streptomyces; species Streptomyces sp. NBC_01267. The sequence goes on from NZ_CP108455.1 coordinate 4,271,447, forward strand.
AGCTGCCGGGCAGTGCGGCGGAGAGCCTCGGCCACGGTCGGTCGGTCGAAGCCGCTGACCCGTAGGACGGCGCGGGCCCCGTTGGCCTCAGTGACCTTGCGAAGTGCTTCGTCGGCGACGAACCGCCCGAGCGCTCGGATGCTGCTGTCGGTCACCGGGGCTCCCCTCGAACCATGCTGGTTGCATCTGAATATTGAGTGAGCAGACCAATAGCGGCGAGTTTCTCCCGGAACGCCTTGCCGTTGTGGTCAAGGACCGATGGGTCGACCTCGTAGGCCAACGGGCTCGCTGCCGCGACCTTGTCCTCCATCACAAGCCCATACCTCTCGTACAGCAGCGTGCAGAACTTGTCGAACTCCATCTCCGCTTCCTGAGCGACGGTGGCAGAGACCAGAGCCTCGAGCATCGGTGGCTTCATGGTGAAGTGTCGTCGTCCGGCCGTCGCGTTCAAGGCTCCGACAGCGGCGAGGGTCTCGCTGAAGAACGCTCGGGGTGAGGCGACCGCGGTGCCGCCTTCCTTCATGAATCTCTCGTAGCGGCGTTTTTTACCCTCGTCGCCTTCGGCTTCGCCGATCATCACCTGGGCCTGGACGTTGATCGCTTTGACGATGTCGTTGCGGAAGCCAGCGAGGTTCTTCTGCGATTCCCTGCGCAGCGGGGTTGCCTCGTTGCCGAAGTCCAACAGGATCGACTCACGGTTGGTGGCACCGAGCTTGGTGCGTGCGAGGTGGAGCTGATGGCGTGCCAAGCAGTAGGGGACCCAGTGCATGAGGCTCTCCGTGCGCTTGGCCCTCGGGACCGTAGCGATCCGACTGACGATGTTGCAGGTCCCCTCCCTCAGCAGATCAGGCCACGGGCTGAGCTCCTCATACAGCTCGATTCCTGTGTCTGAGCCCTCCACGGGAGCTTCGTCGTAGTCGAAGTCGTGCGCGCTGAGGGCCTTCGCGAGATTGCCCAGCGGGGTTTCGCTGTCCTGCACGAGGTCGCTCAGGCCCTGCCGGGTCGCTTCCTTGCGGTCAGGATCGAGGTCGGCACGAAGGGCTTTGTAGGCCCAACTCCCACCATCGCGGAAGAGGTAGCGCTCGATAATAGGAGCGTTGATGCCGACATCGACTTTGGTGGCCTGCTTGCGCTTCTTAGCGCTCTTCTTGGCATCGATTTGCTTGACTCGTCGTTCGACTGCGTCGTAATGGATGAGCTCACCGACGAACGGATAGATGTGCGCGCCGAACCAACTGGGCTGGCTGCGACGCCCTGGGATCTCAACCAACAGGGAGGAGAACAGGGCGTGGAGCGTTTCCATCGTCTCGGGAGAGTCCAGCTCGACGGCCTTGCCTAGTTCTTCATCGCCCTCGACTATGGGGGCCTTGGTCGCGATTCGCCGGGCCAGGTCGTGCGAGGTTCTCTTGTAAGCCGTGCCGGCTCCGTTGTCCAGGAGCCCTGCGAACTGCTCCGGGTCCTCCTGATGCGCCAGGTAGACGCCGCGGGCGATCGCGAGCATCTCAAGCGGGATGTAGAAACCGCGGCCCTGCTGTTCGAGATTCACCCCAAAGAGGCGAAGGACCACCTCGGCCTTGGAACGATCAGCCATTACGCACGCACCGACCTGATCTTGTCGCCGACGTCGATCATGAGTTTTCGCATGACGTTGCCCACCAGTACCTGGATCTCGTCGTCCTTGTTCGACGAGTCAGCCAGCTCAGCCAGGGATCCACTCAGGCCGCGGATCTCTGCCTCGTGCTGCACCTCGCTGCGCAGGCCCGCGGCCCACCGCGTCAACAACTCGAAACGCAAGAGGTCCGCTTCCACCGAGACTGCGTCCTGGTCAGGGGCGACGGCTGGGATACGGATGTAGATGGCCCGGTTGAGCCACTCGACGGCGTTCCGCATCTCGGGGGTGGTGCTCGTCCCGGCTTCCCGTTGCCACTGGGTGACCTGGTCGACCACCTCGACGCCCTTGCTGGGCACTCGCCGGGAGACCACGGCCGCGCGGGCGCGGTGTGTGAAGAAGGCGGGGTCAAGTACGAAGAAGTCAGGGTTGCTCGATGCCCGGTGAATGCCCTGGACGGCCTCCAGGCCCTTGAGAAATAGGTCTCGCACTCTGGTGTCTGCCGGGTCCCGGTTCTTGTCCTGGACACGCACAAAGTCGTCTCCGGCCTGCAGACCCATTCGGGCGAAACGGTCCGTATCGTCGTCACTGTTGAAGAAGTCGGCTCGCCGCAGGAACGTGTACAGGCCCCGCAACTGTTCGGCCTGCTTCTGGGCGTCCCGATTCGTGCGGACCTTCTGCAGGTAGCTGCTGGCATCCGCGGGAGGGAAGTCGCCCCCCGTATCTGGGTCCAGTCGGTCGTCGACCTGGCGACGGGAGACCCGGCCCGGGTCCAACTTCCGTAGCGCGAAGAAGGCAGGAACCAGGTGGCGCTGTTGCTGACTCAACCGGTCGCCGAAGAGCGCTTGGTGGTACAGGTGGGGAGCTTGCCACTGCCGGTTCGAATGCGACCGCTGGTACCTGGCGTGGACGTCATCGCAGGAGAGGCCGCCGGTGAGCATGTAGCTGGTGACCGACAGCGCCTGACGTGTCGTGATTACGGCCCCGGTCCGCTCGGCCGCAGCGAACATGTCCCGGATCGCGACCCGGCGCTGTGGCCCGCGGGTGGGATCACTCAGTTCGTTGCGATTGGCCAGGATCGGGCAGACCTTGCGTGCATCACAGGTCTCGCACCGCTTCCACCGCGATGACTGGGTCGTTGTCCACTGCTTCAGGATCCAAGGGATGAGCCCGCCGTTGGAACTGTCTGCCGCTACGGATTGGTAGTTGAGGTTGATGACGGTCACTGCACCATCAGAGTCACTGACCTGCCCGCGAACTATGCCTTCCGTGAGGGTCTGCACCAGAACCTTGGCACGTCCCGTGCCGGTTTTGCCGAGGTTGTCATCCTCGGCGACGCACTTGCGTAGTTGGCCCTCGTTCGCGCAGATGATCGCGATGCCTTTGTCCGGAGGGTCGAGAAGCTCCACGAGTTTGTGAGCACCGGCCTGCGGGCTGAGCTCGCTCAGATCGCTGAGGATGTACAGCGGGCGTCCGTTACGGGTCCGGCCGACAGGGCGGCTCGCGCCTTTTGCCTCGGACAGGCCGAGGAAGACCGCCTTCCGGACATCTGGCGTGATCGGCTCGTCACCAGCCCGCAGTTTGGCCAGAAGGCTGGCGCACAGGCTCGTCTTGCCATGCCCGGCGTCTCCGGTGAGGACGATGGTCTTCGTGGTCTGTCGCTCGATGGCGCTTAGCAGGTAGTCCAGCGTCACGACGGGGAACTGTGGCTGTGTCCAGTCTGCCTGCAGCTCATAGACCATCTCAGAGGTGTCGACGTCGAACGGCTGATAACGACGTATCCGTTGGACGTGTTTGTTGACCTCTAGCGGCATGCTGCTGTCCTTCGTCGACCGAACCCAGAGCTGCAGAATTTTAGCTGCCAGCGAGCCTGACAGTAGATCAAATGCTGCGACACGGCGCGAAAACGCTCCTGGCTTGGCTCTGGCCCCCTTGAAGGAACGTAGGCAGCAACAGGGCCGCAGGACGATGGTCGTTGACGAGGTTGTTCAGGGGGCGCGAACCCGACGTGATCGGCACGTCAGCCGATGGGTATGTGCCCGTCTGCAGCGCGTGATCAACCTTGATCGAGTACGATGACCGCTCGTTCCGCCGGTTCTACGAGCAAGTGCAGATGGGGGTCATACGTGGGTGAGCGACACCCCTTGCGGGCCAAGCGTCGGCCGAAGTTTGAGGAGGGTGTCGGTTCCCTGCGAGTCGTGGACCTCTTCGCCGGCTGCGGTGGCCTCACCCTCGGTATTGCCCAGGCAGCGCACAGGCTTGACGTCTCGCTCGACGTTCGTCTCGCGGTTGACTTTGAGGCGGCTCCCACCAAGGTCTTCAAGGCTAACTTTCCCAAGGCCAACGTCCAACAGGGGACCGTCGAATCCTTCTTCGATGGTGACCTTGGCGCCACGTTGACCGCTCAGGAGGAGAAGACTCTATCCACGGTGGGTCAGGTGGAGCTCCTGATCGGTGGGCCACCGTGTCAGGGGCACAGTAACCTCAACAACCACACCCGCCGCGATGATCCCAAGAACCGGCTGTACCTGCGTATGGCTCGTGCCGCAGAGGTTCTGCGCCCCAGCGCAGTCGTCATTGAGAACGTGCTGGCCGTTGTCAACGACAAGCAGCAGGTGGTCTCCCGCGCCATCGTTCACCTCAAGAGGCTTGGATACGATGTCGCCACTGGGCGTATCGACCTGCTCAAGCTCGGGGTCGCTCAGACACGCAAGCGCCACATACTACTGGCCATCCGCGAAGACGCGCTGCCTTTTGGGTTCTCGGCTGCTGACTTGCTGAAGGTCGAGGACGGCATTGCCGTACCGCATGACCTGCGTTGGGCGATCGGTGACCTGCTCGACGTTCCCGCCAAATCATTTTTTGATGAAGCTGCCATACCCAACGCGGACAACCAGCGGCGTATGAAGTATCTCTTCGAGAATGACGAGCACAATCTGCCGAACGAAGAGCGCCCCGAATGCCATCGCGGCGAGCATAACTATACCGCCATGTATGGCCGTCTATGGTGGGACCGTCCGTCTCAGACCATTACCAGCGGATTTGCGACGATGGGGCGCGGACGCTTTGTCCACCCTGCTGTTCCTCGATGTCTAACCGCCCATGAGGCCGCGCGCATCCAGGGCTTCCCGGACTACTTCAAGTTCGTCGACGAGAGGGTCAAGCCTCGCTACGAGCTGACTCGCACCGAGGTTCAGGTCATCATTGGCAACGCCGTACCCCCACCCCTGACCGAGGCGTTGACCTCCAGGCTCTTCGATGCTGAAGTTCTGCAGGCGAAGAGCGACGCGTCTCGACAGCGCGATGATGGCTTCGCTACCGCTGCTGTAGATCTCGCCTGCTGAGCCTCCAACGAACTGATGTCCGGCCGAGGGTAGTAGAGGCGGGCAATTATCCTGGTGGTGGCCGTATTTTCACGGAGCGCTTCACGCAAAGAGTCTCTGCCGCAAATGATCAAGTAGTGCTGGCGGAATCACGAGTTACTAGGTAGGGCGGCGAACGCAATCGGCTTACCTCGATTTCTTCTTTCCTGCAATTCAGCTGGGTCTGCGCTCTCGATAGAGGGGCGAAACCAGTCCACTGTCGTGGTGACTCCCTCCCTAAGTGCCACGGGTGTCACTGCCGGAAAGAGCGCTCGTAGGTGGCTGCTGTCGGCTTGAGAGTGCGGGACATCGCCGACGCGATTGGACGAGTGCTTGCGCTGGACGGTGCGACCAGTGGCGGTCTCGATCACTCGAATCAGGTCCATGAGGGATATGCGGGTTCCGAAGGCCAGGTTCACGGGGCGCGGCTCGGAGGCCCGGCGGAGGAGCGCGTCCGTGAGGACGCGGCAGACAGTGCCCACGTACGTGAAGTCTCTCGTCTGAGTGCCGTCGCCGTGCACAGTGACAGGTTGGCCGGCGAGTGTGGCGCTGATCCACTTCGGGATGACGGCGGCGTAAGGATGGTCGGCTCGCTGCCCCGGGCCGTAGACGTTGAAGAAGCGGAACGGCAGGACCGGCAGGCCGTAGCTGTGGTGGTACGCCCCCAGGTACGCCTCGGTGGCGAGCTTGGTGACTGCGTACGGGCTCATCGGGGCGGTGGCCAGGCCCTCATGTTTCGGCAGGCATGGATTCGAGCCGTAGACCGAGGATGAGGAAGCCGCGATCACGTGCAGGTTGCCGGCACGGCGGGCGGCTTCGAGGACCTGGAGCGTTCCCGTCGCGTTGGCATGGTGGCTGGCCAGCGGATCTTTCACGGAGCGAGGGACGGATGGCAGAGCGGCGAGGTGAACGATGGCGTCCGCGCGGTGGAACGCCTCGTCCAGGAGAGCGACGTCCTGGATGTCACCTTCGAAGAAGTCGACGTCCAGGTCCGCGAGGTTCTGCTTCGACCCGGTGCTGAGGTTGTCGATCACTCGGATCTGGGTGATCGCAGGGTCGTTCGCCAGGGTCCGGGCGAGGTTGCTGCCGATGAATCCGGCGCCGCCGGTGATCACGATGTTCACGAGGAGGTTTCCCTTCAGAGAGCGTCGATGTGGGCGCCGGCCAGCCGGCGGCGGCAGTCGAGTACGTACGGGGCGTGAGCGGTGATCGCGGCGTAGTCGAAGGCGTCGTGGTCGGCTAGAAGAACGACGGCGTCGGCTGCGGCGAGGTGCTCCGGGGTGGCATCGACACGCTGGAGGTTCTCCAGAGCGGCAGCACGGGGGTGGGCATCGTCGTTCACGTGAGGGTCCGCGGCCTGGACCTCGGCGCCCATGCCTGTCAGTAGTTCCGCGATGCGAGCCGCTGGGGTTTCTCGGGCGTCGCCGGTATTGGCCTTGTAGGCCAGGCCCAGCAGCAAAATGCGGGAGCCGTTGAGCGCCTTCCTGCGCTTGTTGAGTGCGTCCACGAGGCGACGGACCACGTAGTCAGGCATGTGGTTGTTGACGTCGTTGGCCAGTTCGACGAAGCGGAAGCTGCGGCCCAGAGTCCGCTGGACCTGCCAGGAGAGGTAGGACGGGTCGATGGGCAGGCAGTGACCGCCGACGCCAGGTCCTGGCGTGAAGCGCATGAAGCCGAAGGGCTTGGTGGCCGCGGCGTCGATCGCGGCCCAGATGTCGATGCCCAGGTCGTGGGCGAACATTGCCAGCTCGTTGGCCAGGGCGATGTTCACGTGCCGGAAGGTGTTCTCCAGCAGCTTCGCCAGCTCGGCCTCCCTGCAGTTGGAGACCTGGACGATCGTGTCGACGAGCGAGCCGTAGAAGTCCTGGATGGCCGCTGCCGATGCGGCGTCGATGCCGGAGACGACCTTGGGAGTGTTCTCCAGCCGCCACTCCCGGTTGCCGGGATCGATGCGCTCGGGACTGTAGCCGAGCTGGAAGTCACGGCCGGCGGTCAGGCCGGAAGCTCGTTCGAGGATCGGGCCGAAGAGCTCCTCGGTCGTGCCGGGGTACGTAGTGGACTCCAGGACGACGGTCGCCCCAGGCTTGAGGTGACGACCGAGCATCCACGCAGCGTCCTCGACGTGCGAGAGGTCGGGGGCTCCATCCCGGAGTGGCGTGGGGACAGTGACGATCGCGAGATCGAAGTCCGTGCAGTCAGCCGTGTCGAGGCTGGCGCGATAGGCCCCGGAGGCCAGGAGCGGAACTAGCCTCGCGTCCGGAACGTCCTCGACGTACGACTCGCCAGCCATCAACCGCTTCACACGCTCGGCAGCGACGTCGAAGCCGACGACGCGGTGCCCCACCTCAGCAGCCCGGACAGCGAGGGGGAGCCCGACGTACCCCTGCCCCACGATGAGTACGTGCCGCGGCTGAACCTCGCTCTTCGTGATCATGCGGACCACCTCTTTGGAGTGGGTTGAGGACAGTGCGTGCAGAACTGCCGGGGCGCGGTTGTCCTAAAATGAGGAATGCCTCGGCCGTACGAGACTCGCTTGGCCGCCTGTCTCGGACGGCCGAGCGCCTTTTCCACGCGGGCTCGTCCGCGGGATAAACAGCTCGCCGGGGGGATGCCCAGGTTCGATACGATGGCGGCGGCCTGCAGACCCGACCCATCACCGTGCGTCACCCGACTGAGCGACCTGAGTGGTCGCGCCTGCTGCAGCCTCCCGACTTGGGCCCGCCGCGGCACCGCCGCCGGCGCCTTACGTACGAAATGGAGCATCCAAGGATGGCTCGACACCTGGTAACCAGCGCGCTTCCCTACATCAACGGGATCAAGCACCTGGGCAACATGGTCGGGTCGATGCTTCCGGCGGATGTGTACTCCCGGTACCTCCGCCAGCGTGGTCACGACGTCCTGTACATCTGCGCGACCGACGAGCACGGGACACCGGCCGAGCTGGCGGCCAAGGCGGCCGGAGTGTCGGTGGCGGAGTTCTGCGGGCAGGCCCACGACGCGCAGAAGGCCGTGTACGACGGCTTCCAGCTCGCCTTCGACTACTTCGGACGCAGCTCTTCGCAGCAGAACGTCGAGATCACGCAGCACTTCGCGCGCCAGCTGCACAAGAACGGCTTCATTGAGGAACGGGCGATCCGCCAGGTGTACTCGCCGGTCGACGGCCGCTTCCTCCCGGACCGGTACGTCGAGGGCACCTGCCCGCACTGCGGCTATGACAAGGCCCGCGGTGACCAGTGCGAGAACTGCACCCGCGTACTCGACCCGACCGACCTGCTGAACCCTCGCTCGGCGATCAGCGGCTCTACGGAACTGGAGGTCCGCGAGACCAAGCACCTGTTCCTGCTGCAGTCCAAGCTCCAGCACGAGGTCGAGGCGTGGGTCGCCCGGCACGAGGAGCAGTGGCCTCAGCTGTCCTCCTCCATCGCCCGCAAGTGGCTCACCGAGGGTCTGCACGACCGGGCGATTACCCGCGACCTGGACTGGGGCGTCCCGGTTCCGGCCGACACCTGGCCGGAGCTCGCGGCCGAGGGGAAGGTCTTCTACGTCTGGTTCGACGCCCCGATCGAATACATCGGCGCGACGAAGGAGTGGTCGGACGCTGCACCGGATGGCGAGCTGCGGGACTGGAAGTCGTGGTGGTACGAGGCCGACGACACCGTGCGCTACACCCAGTTCATGGCCAAGGACAATGTCCCGTTCCACACGGTGATGTTCCCGGCCACGGAACTCGGTGTCCGCGAGCCGTGGAAGAAGGTCGACGTCGTCAAGGGATTCAACTGGCTCACATACTACGGCGGCAAGTTCTCCACCTCCCAGAAGCGAGGCATCTTCACTGACGCCGCGCTGGAGATGCTGCCGGCGGACTACTGGCGCTACTTCCTGATCGCCAACGCCCCCGAGTCCGACGACTCCTCCTTCACCTGGGAGCACTTCGCCGCCACGGTCAACAAGGACCTCGCCGACACCCTCGGCAACTTCGTCAACCGCGTGCTGTCCTTCTCCCGCAAGCGCTTCGGGGACGACGTCCCTGAGGGCAACGCAGCCGGCGAGGTGGAGGCGCGGCTGGGAGACGCGATCGCGCGCCTGCTGGCCGAGTACGAGGAGCACATGGAAGCCCTCCAGTACCGCAAGGCCGGGGCCGCGCTGCGCGCCCTGTGGTCGGCGGGCAACTCCTACCTGGAGGAGAAGGCCCCCTGGCTGGAGATCAAGACCGACCCGGAGGGTGCGGCCCTGACCCTGCGTACGGCGATGAACCTCATCCACCTCTACGCGGTCGTCTCCGAGCCGTTCATCCCGGCTTCGGCCGCCGCAATGCGCGGTGCCTTCGCCCTGGAAGGCGACACCGCGACCTGGGTGACCGCCGAGCAGGCCAAGTCCCTGGACGCCGTTCCCGCCGGTACAGCCTTCACTGTGCCGCCAGTGCTCTTCGCGAAGATCTCGGAGGAGGACCTGGAGTCCTACAGGACCCGCTTCGGCGGCGCCGACGTCTGACGAGGCCCCGTGCGCCCGTACCGGCCCTGGCCTCATCGGGCGGTACGGGCGTTGAGACGCCCGGCCAGTTCGGAGGGCGGCACGTTCATGAGCTGGATTCGAGGGGTACCTTCGTCGATCTCGATCCATGTCACGCCTCCGGAGCCGGGCACATACTCGAGGTAGTGCTCGAAGCCGTGTTGCGTGAGCTTCAGCAGGAGGCAGGCGATCCCACCGCCGTGTCCGACCAGCACGGTCGTGCGGTGCGGTCCGGTGGATAGTTCGTCCCACAGGTGTGAGTAGCGGGCTTGTACGTCTTCGGATGATTCGCCGCCCGGCGTGCGGAGCTGGTAGATGGGGACACCTTGACGGTCGGCTTCTGCCGCCGCGAGGTCTCTGGGCCGGCCACCAAGATGGCCGCTGTTCTTCGCTGCCAGTCGATCGTCCACGCGTGCGTCGGCCGGCGTGAGCGGGGCCGTAAGGAGTGCGGCCGACTCACTACATCTGGACATCGGGCTGACGAGCATCTGGTCGGCCACGAGTCCGGTTGCGGCCAGGGTGCAGCCAACGGTGCGGATGTCGTCGCGTCCGCGCTCGCTGAGCGTGCCGCCGACAGCTCTGCCTTGGTGGATACCGCGGGCGTTTTCCTCGGTCTCACCGTGCTTGACCAGGTAGATGTGTTTCGTGCTCATGGTGGTCCGTCTCCCTTCTCGGTCAGTCCCAGTCGCGGACGTCGACGATGGCGGATACGGCGGTGACGAGATGGTCGTGGTCGGCTCGTGTCATGGCTGGGAAGCGGTCGTAGTGCCACTCGACGTAGAGGACGGAGATGAGGCCGATCGTCCCGTCGGCGATCAGCTTCGTGAGTACCGGGTACTCGGCGCCCTCGATGTCCATCTTCACGACGACGTGATCGTCCGGGGCGACGGTCTGGCGCAGCCAGGCGCTGAAGTCGATGGCGGGCACCGGGATCGGTGAGTCGTAGTCGATCTGCTGGTCGTACACCGGCGGAACCCGCTTGCCGGGCATCACGGTGGAGCTCTCGTGGTGGCCGAGGAACAGATCGATCACCCCGTCATGCGTCCATACGGCGCCGTGAGAGACCTCGACACGGGGTGAGTGGGCCGCCCGTTCGACTTCGCGGTGAATGGCGGGCAGCAGATCCTTGTTGGGTTCGAACGCGTAGAAGTCGTGGTCGGGGAGCTCGTGGATGAAGCGGCTCAGCACGATTCCGAGGTTGGTTCCGCAGTCGATGAAGACTTTGCGCATGAAGGACTCCCGTGGTCGGTCGTAATGGCGGGTAGGTGGATTTCCTGTACGACGCGGTCGGCGAGCAGGGCAAAGTCGCCGGTTTCCGGGCGGTAGCAGCGTTCCTGGTAGCGGATGGTGATGCGGCGCACCGGTTCCTCACCGCGGTAGGGAGGAAGGTCGCCCCAGTGGTAGAGCTGGCCGCCGGGGGCCTTGAGCCGGCGCAGCCGCCGGGGCAGCGGACCCTTCGGCGTACCGGCGTTGAGCTCGATAAACATCGCGGTCAGGAAGGCGATGTGCTCGCCTGCCTGCTCGTCGTCCGCTTGCGCTCGGCCATAGGTCTGCTTGAGATGCTGGAGTTCGGCGGGATCGTCTACTGCGCCGACGAGGCGGTCGCGCAGTACTCGGTCCCAGACGATGCCGAGGTGGCCGTGGAGGATGGGCTCGCTGGTGAGGAAGTAGCCCAGGACGCGACCGAACTCGCGCTCGTACGGGCACATGAAGTCGTTGTAGAGCCCGAGCTTCGCGCCGGAGGCCGTCTCCACCTGCCAGTTGACGCGTGCGGTGAACGGTGAGTCCCACCAGCCGAGGTGCCACGGCTGCCACAGCAGGTCAGCCGTGCTGAGGACGAAGACCAGGAGTGCGATGACGACGGCCGGCCAGCCGAACGTTGGGGCGTACTCCGGATCAGGGAGCAACGCCACGGTCAGCGCGAGTGCCGCGTTGGTGCAGATGTTCTCCCAGAAGAAGATGCCGGAGGCCAAGACGACTGCGAGGTTGAAAACGGCCGTTGCGGCCAACACGACGACAAGAAGACGGCGGTCGTGGAAAGCGATGAGGCCAGCGGCTTCGACCAGCACCGTCAGGATGTTGAGGGGGCGGTCCACAACGCGTGCGCGGCGCAGGATGCCGGTCACGGTTTCAGGGGGCAGGAAGCGTGCCCATCCCCAGGAGTAGGCGGAAGCTGTGAGGTAGTGGGTGCGGTTGTGCCAGGCCCAGGACCAGGGGCGCGGCCCGAGGCGGGCCTTGCTCCACGCCGGCTTGACGTAGTGGGAGAGCGAGACGCAGCCGAGAACCAGTACGAGGGCGGTTGAGGATTCTGGCGTACTGAGGACCGTCGCCACGAAGACCCAAGCGAGGTACGCCTTGACCAGCCGCAACGGCATCATCGCGTGGTGCTTCCAACCGCGCAGCCGGCCGCAGTAGACAGCGAGCCACGGCAGCATGGCTGGTGCCCAGAAGCAGGAAGACACCGCGAGGAGCAGCAGCACCACTTTGGCTTGGCGCTGCGGGCCGATGGGCTGGGTCACGTCGTAGTCGCTCGTGGTGCCCTGCCACGTCAGCAGGGCGACCACGAATACGACGAACCAGCGGAAGAGGCCGGGGGCGGGTGTGGGGAGGAAGGCGAGCAAGGCGGAGGGGGCGGCCGTCGCGAGCGTCACTCGCCAGAACGTCGGCCGAGAGGCCAGTGTCCGCACGGTTGGAGAGATGGCGAAGCGGTAGCAGAGCACTGTGGCCGCCACGCCCACGGCGGTGGTCACGTACACGGGCAGTGAAGGCAGCTCCATGGCCGCCTACCGGGTGGAGGGGGTAGGGACCCGCCCACCGGCTGCGGGCAGGGTCTCGAGGTAGGAGGCGATTCGCTCGCGGGGGTCTTGGGTGAGGTGTTTGTCCCGATGGCGTTCGACGTTGGCGCGAAGCTCCCGGGCCCGGTTGAGGAAGTCGAGTATCGCCCCGCGTTCGATCCGTTGAGCGCTGGTGCCGAGTTCCGCCTCGTGGACCACCTTGGCGCACCAGTGCTGGTCGTACGTGGGCAGCGGCACCAGGTGGACCGGTTTGCCGAGGACGAACGCTTCGCTGATGAGGTTGAAGCCGGCGTTGGAGAAGACGGCCTCGGAGCGCGCCAGGTCGGAGATGAACGACTGGCGGTCGAACGGGCAGATCTCGATCCTGTCGCCGGCGTACTGGCGCAGGTTCTCGACCTCGTCCGAGTGCGCGTAGATCCGCAAGGTCCGGTCTGGGACGTACTGGCGGAAGACGTCTGCGAGGGTGCGGACGGAGTCCTCGGGGCCGTGTTCGAAGTACCGCGAGAAGTAGGCCGTGGTCATCGTCCCGGTCATGACCTGGGCGGAACGGACGAAGTCCGGAACGACGGGGGCGATGAACTCCAGCTTGCGGTCGTCGGCCTTCAGGGGGACGTATGAGCAGATGAAGGATCGGTCGGCCCGAGGGGCGAAGTAGCGCAGCCGCTGCTCGTCGGCGGTGCGCGCGTACCGGCCGACCGGCGGCAGGTCGAGGTGCCGGTACTTGCTCTGCTGGTCCACCGAGATGAGGGGTCTGCCGAAGTGGTAGGCCAATCGCGGTGTGTTGGGCTCGTAGTCCGTGATGAACACATCCGGGACGCCGGTTTCCCTGATGGCCCGGCGCAGCCGCAGGTGTCGGCTGATGCCGGCGGGAGTCTGCCGGATGTTGGTGCGTAAGACGTCGGCTGCGTGGATGCGGTCGTCGCGGGCAAGGAGCGTCGGCATCCACCCGTCCCACGCGGGGAATCCGAGGTCGCGGAAGTACTCGACTCGCGTGCTCCCGTTGGTGATGATCCGTACCTGGTGGCCGCGGTCGCGCAGGTACTGGGCGATCACGCTCTGCCTGACGGAATGCCCCATGCCGATGCCGTTGACGCCGATGATCACGCTGAGCGGCTGTGTGAGTGCGGACACGACGATCCCTTCGTCAGGCGAGCCGGGTGATGACGTTGTGGGTGATGGCCGCGACCTGGGGGTCGGTGGCGAGCAGTCGGGACCAGTCAGTGGTGGCGGCGGTGAAGACGGTGCCGGTCGCCCTGTAGAGACCGAGGGTGGCCGCACGGGGGCTGGGCACGGGCTCGCGGGCTGCGAAGTTCCAATCGGAGGGCAGTGGGGCGATGCCGAGGATCTGGAAGCTCTTCGGCGTTCCGTCCTGGCCGGTGGGCCGCGGGCGTCTCCGCCCATCGATCTCGTATGCGGCGCCGTCGCATTCGTACCCGACGAGCGCGCTGTCCTGGCCGAATGTGTCACCGGTTTTGAGGCCGGTCCCGGAGAACACCCAGTGGTCCGCGTCGGTGACGGTGAATCCGAGGGGTGCGCGCGGGCCGTCCCAATGCCCGCCGCCGTTTCGGTAGCTCACGCCCAAGAGGGCGTTCTCAGGCTCCGACTCCCACCAGTGGTCGGGGCAGCCGTACGAGCTGTCCGGGTCTGTTCCGGCAGGGGCGTCGGGAGGGAACTTCGCGCACTCAAGGGCCGAGCGGTCCTCGTCGGCACTCACTCGCCACCAGCAGCTGTTGGCTCCGAAGTTGGCGATGTTGCCACCTGTGTCGCGGAAGGCGGTTACGTTCCGACGGGTCTGGGCGGTCCAGTATTCGTCGTGCCCGGAGGAGACCAGGAGACGATATCCGTTGCCGAGGAGTCGGCCTTCGTCGAGGTCGAGATCCGTGCAGTAGTCGCTCTGAATCCCGTTCTCCTCCATCCAGGAGATGAAGGGAGCATCCCAGTGCGCAAACGTCTGCCGAGGTGACGAGGTGTCGTACGGATCGGGCAGGCCCTTGACCGGACCGCCGACACCGCCGCCGGGTCGGCGCAGGGTCACCCGGGAGGCGCTGTAGAGGCTTCCACCCCCCGCTGTGTTGTAGGCGTGATAGGTGGAAACAGGGATCTTGTAGAGGACCTTGCGGCCCGAGGGAACGGCGGGCGTGACGACCAGAAGGAATCTGGCCTCGCGAGCGTCCATGACTGGCTGGCTCGGACGGACCCCCGTGCTCAGGACTCCGATGTAGACACCGGACTGCCAGTCTCGCGGAACGATGAAGTCGTAGGCTGGCCACTGCCAGTCCTCGTCGTACAGTCCGGGTACGGCGTCCCGTCCGGGCCACTCGACGTGTCCCGTGTGCTTGGGTGTCGAGCCCCAGCGGTAGAAGTCGAGCCGGAAGCGATCTGCGGAGGTGGCGATGTGAAGTCGGATGCTGCGGCCGGCGTGGACCGAGAGGGACGCCGGGTATCCGTTGATGCCGGTCATGAGTGGGCCTGCGGCCGGGCGACTCCGACGTAGTGGTAGCGATCGACCTGCTCGACGTGAGACTCCCAGCCCAGGGCGTCCAGCCGTTTCGTGAGCCCGCCGGCGTCGTAAAGAACCTTCACGGTCAGGTGCTGACTTCCGTCGGAGAGTCTCCGGCGCACCGTCGGAACCGCACGCCCCTCGATTGTCTGCTCGATCTCCGCCTTTGCACGGGAGTCGTCGAGGAAGACCACGCAGCCACCGGGCTTCAGAGCCTTCCGGAGGGCCTTCCAGAAGAGTTCCAGGTATGCGGGCGGCACATGGCTGAGCCAGAAAGCGAAGAACACGGTGTCGTACTGGCGATCAGAAATCTGGCTGAAGATGTCCGCCTCGATGAAGCGAGTCGTCGAGCCCTCCAGACGGCGTTTCGCGATAGCCAGCATCTCGGGCGCGGCGTCCACTGCGGTCAAGCTGCGGGAGCGCCCGGCGAGCAGGTGGGTCCACTGGCCCGTGCCGCACGCCAGCTCCAGGACGTCTCCGCTGATGGGCAAGCGATCGAGCACGGGCGAGAGCCGGGGCATCCCCATACGGTCCGCGTATGCGGTGTCGTACTCATCAGCCCTTGCGCGGTAGTAGGCGATCTGTTGCTCCGACCGTTCGGCCGATGCGCTGTGCTGCTCTCCGATCTCGAGCATCCTCAGCTCCTCCATGAACCAGTAGCGATCGACCGCCAGTTGGGAGCTCGGCGGGCTGACAAGGTCCATGACAGCGGGGCGCAGGTCATCCGTGTATCACGGCGGGCTAGTGAGGCCGTTCATCGGCGAGCACTCCGACTTTTCAACATCTGCTTACACACGACTTCGCACAGGGCAGACTTACAGTCCCGATCATGTTGACCGATGGGCAGGCGGTAACTGACGTGTCGAGGAGCCGTGCGGGATGGCGCCCGGACAAGCTCCGCGAGGTGCGCGAGGCACACGGATTAACCCTCGAGCGTGCCGGCGAGCGTTTGCGCGAAGTGGCCACAAGGGCCGCTATCACGGTGCCCGCAGCCAACTTTCAGACGCTCTGGCAGCATGAGCAGGGCGAGGTATACCCGGGTCCGCACTATCGGCGCGCGTACTGCCTTCTGTACCGCGGTACGGAACCCGAGCTGGGATTCCGCCATCCTTTGCCCGACGAGGCCACGCACCTGAACCTCACGCCGGCGACGGAGTCCCGCAACGGGGCCCACGTAGTCGCTGTCGAGCGGGCGCTCTCTCAGATCACGCCAGGCACGGATGCCAGCGGCGATCTCGACGTTCAACAGCGGATCATCGACGCGTGGAAGCGTCGGCACACGGGCGGAGATCCTCATCGCCCGTCTCTGCTCATCGTCGGCGGCTTCGCAGGGAGCGGAAAGTCGGAGTTCTCCCGCTTCATCTCCCAGCTCACAGGATGGCCGGTCCTCGACAAGGACCCGATCACGCGTCCCCTGGTCGAGCGGCTTCTGGTGGAGATGGGCAGCGAGCCCAACGACCGGCATTCCGAGCTCTACCGTGAGCAGGTGCGGCCCCTTGAGTACCAGTGCCTGCTTGAGACCGCCTACGCCAACATCGACTGCTCCATCAGCACGGTGCTGACAGCGCCGTTCGTCTCGGAAGTGATGGATGTCCGCTGGATCCAGCGCCTGACCAACCGATGCGAGGCCCGAGGCGTCAGCGTCTCCATAGTCTGGATCAAGTGCGATGTGGAAACGATGCGTGAGTACATCAGCTTCCGGTCCGCCGCCCGCGACAGCTGGAAGCTTCAGCACTGGGACGAGTACGTGAAATCCGTCGACGTCGAACTGCGCCCTGCCGTCGCCCATATGGTGGTGGACAACCGGCTCGGCGCGGCTATATCCCTCACTGACCAAGTACGACGGGTGTTGGGAACGGTGTTCTGATGAACCAGGGAATCCTGCTCTACGGGCCGCCTGCCGCCGGCAAGGACACGGTGACGGCGGCTCTCGCCGAACTCGACTCGCGTTATGTCCTCTTCAGCCGACTCAAAATCGGCAGCGGCAAGTCTGCGGGATACCGGATGGGTACCCCGGATCAGCTGGCGGATCTAGAGAGGCGGGGCGACCTTATCTACCGCAATGACCGATACGGAAACACCTACGCTGTCGACCGCCAGGGCCTCGGGCTGGCCATGGAGGGTGGGCGCGTCCCCATCCTCCACCTCGGCCAGGTCGCAGGTGTGAAGGCGGTGACCGCCAAGTACCTCGCCGCCTGGTCGACGGTGCTCATATGGTGCTCTCGGGAGGCCACGGCCCTCCGCTCGACCAGCCGAGGCGATCGCGATACGGAGGCCAGGCTCGCCGCATGGGATGCGACGGAGAAGGATCTCGCCACCAACGATCACCCCGGCTGGGACCTCCGTGTGGACACCGAGGTCTCCTCGCCTGGGGACGCGGCAGTCCTCATTGATCAGCTCGTACGCGCGTCTGTGTGACGAGCCTCCACTGAACTCAGGAGTTCGAGAGCACGGGAGACGGTGACGGGCCTGTCGTGGACCTCGTCCCAGAGGTGAAGGGCAGCGGCAATCTCTCGCATGAAGCGGTCCGGCAATCCCGACTCGGTGAGCAGATCTGCGGCGTCTTCCAGTTCGGGCGCCCACCGCCAGGCGCGAGCGGCCGTCTTGGGAATGTAGTCCGTCTCCGTCAGATAACTGCCGGCGCGCTTGGAGGCGATCTGCAGGAGCTCGTCCGCGACGCCGTTCGCGTCGGCCAGCCCGTATGCCACGGCGGCCAAGACGCGGGACGCCTTCTGATAGCTGGAGTACGCCAGCTTCAGAGCGGAAGCCTGTCCGATCTCACTTCCCAGGGAACGTGTGTGCACAGCGGTCCCCTCAAAGAGGTCGGCAACCAGCGCGACGTGCCGCGTGGGGCCTGAGAGGTAAAGCGTTGGCTGCTTCCCCCCTACCGGAGGAGAGCCGACGACAGAACCGTCGACAACGGCTGCGTCAGACAGACATGCGGCGACAGCTCGGACCCTCTGCGGAGTGATTGCGTTGGCCTCGACGTACGTCCCGCCGCGGAAACCGTGCTCGGCCACTGCTGCTGCGACCACCTCGGCGGCTGCCGGCGGGCACAAGGAGACCACCAGGTCGACGCGTCGTAGGAGCTGCCTGAGATCGTCGACTGCTTCCATGCCTGCTTGCTCCGCACGTTGCCTGGAAGCGTTGCTGCGGCCGACAGGGCACCAGAGGACGGTCGTGCCTCGGGCTCGGAGCTGGGTTGCGAAAGCCGCGCCCATGCTGCCTGGATGCAGCAGCCCCACCGCAGCGATGTCGGACTTCACTTAGTCACACTCCTCGAACAGTCATTGGCCAGCAGCAGCGCGATGGCCGCCTCCGCGTCGGGTACGCAATGATCAGGTGCGGCGAGCCGAACAGGCCACGAACGCCCGTTGTGGATCCAGATTGTGCCTAGGCCGGCTCGACGACCTCCATCAATGTCGGTCTCTGGGTTATCGCCCACCATCAAGCCGCCTTGGGAGAGGCGGGAGCCACACGCTACGGCTGCCGCCTCGAAGACGACGGCAGAGGGCTTTCGTGCACCGACGGACTCCGAGACGCAGACGCCATCAACGCGACCGACCAGGCCGGTCGCCTGGAGCTTGGCGTTCTGGATGTCAGTTGCCCCGTTGGTGGCGATACCGACTCGCCAACCGGTGGCTCGTAGGGCATCCATGCCCGTGAGCACCCGCTCAGGGCATCTGACCGCCGCCGCGATGTCGGAGCAGTACTGCCTCCAGAGCGAATCAGCGGAGGACGGGAGACGGTGCTCGGCCCGTATGGACTCGAAGGTGGCAGGGAATGCTCGCGCCTGGACCGACTCAACCAATTGCGTGGCGGCGTGGCCAGCGAGGGAGTACCGAGCGGCGAACTGAGCGGCCCAGTCTTGGATGGCACCGTTTCTGTCGATCAGGGTGTTGTCGAGATCGAAGAGCACCAGCTTCTGCATAGGTGACGACCCTAGTCCGCCCGGATGCGCCGCTACGGAGTCGGCGCCGCCTCGTGGGCCTCTGAGCGACGCTGCAAGGCTGAGCTGGACGCGCGTCGAGTGGGACCTGTGGCCGTATAGCGACCTTGTTCAGGGGGTTCCACCGCGCTGGTAGCCGACCCACAACCGGCCGCCGACCTGCTCCAGCACCTCGTCCACGACTGCCGCGAGGGGCTCGATCCGCCCAGCCAATACTTCACGCAGACCATCGTGCAGGCGCATGCTGAGACCCGGCGCTGGGGTCTCAAGGCGGCGGGCCGCCCCCGTTCCAGGTTCCGCTAGCGGCCAGCGCCAACTCTCCGGCTCGTCTCACTAGTTCGGTGGCGATGAACAACCGTTCGCCCTGGTCAGTGCTCCCCACGAGATCATCGAGGAGGTCGGTGATCGCGTAGCGGCGGTCGTCTATCTCTTCGGCCGACACCGTGGGTGGCCCTGCGGCGGTCAGCCTTCGGGCTTCGGCGGCGAGGTGCGTCCCGACTCCGTCCTTGTCGAAGAGGAGGATCCCGTCGGCGCACATCCAGAGCAGTGGTGACCGGCGCTTGCGTACCTCACGCTGGGTGTACGCGTGCCACGTCGCTTCGGTGTGCACGAACATCTCCACCGGCCACTCATCCCTCCGCAGGCTTGCCCGGTACGGGGCGGGGGATCCGTGAAGGAGCACCACGATGTCGAGGTCCGACATCGCCGTGCGGCGGCCAGTCACGACACTGCCTCCTAAGAACGCAGCCCGAGCGACAGGGTGATGTTCCTCAACAACGGCACGCGCTGCATCAATCGCATCCATGCAGCAACTATCAGCGCTCCGCTTGGCGTGCGCATGGAAGATTCTTCGCAGAAGATGTCCCGCAGCTACATCGTGACTGGGGCGGGACTTACTCCGAGGCTCCAGCCGCACTCGGCCAGCCCGTCTCACGGACGCGGTCGACCGGAGGCCGGCACGCGGCCTGATCGATGGCGGTCTCTCAGGGCATGGACAGGCTCAAGATCCGCCATCGAGATGAGAGCGAGCCGCTTGAACAAAGTCTGTTCGCACTTCATGGAACCGAAGCCACCGACCGTGCGGGAAACGCTCCAGGGCCTCGCTCAGCGACAGCTGCTGACTGTAGGTGAACAGGAGGGCGCCAGCATCGGATGCGGATAGCAGGCCCAAGGCAACGATTTGGCGGCCGACCTGCTGACCGTACTCCGTGCGGCCTGGATCTTGGGAGTCCATCGCCTGCAGCTCGCGTAGGGAACTGAGAATCGCAGCGATCGGTTGATCATGATCCGAGAGAGCTTCCAGCTGCTCACGCTCCCCGGCTTCTTGGAGCTCCCTCATCGATCGCGTAGCAATGAGTGTCTGTTCCAACTCGAAGATCGTGTTGACTGTGGAGCCTTGTAGGACGTAGCCCTTCGAGACGATTTCCTCGGGCCCTTCGAGCTCGATCTTGCGATAAGCGTCCGTCGCTCTCACGGAGCGAGCATAGGTATCTTCGAGCGCCAGCTCGGCCTCCGGCAGCTCTTCATCGGCGAGATGGCCTGTCACGACTTCGGCAGAAAGCCGGAACTCATCCACAGCGCCGAGATATTCGACCCACACATCGCGCCTTACGGTCCGACGCCACTGTGTGTTCTGGTCTCGGCCCTGCGCCCTGACCGCTTCTATGGCTGCGTTCGCCTGCTCTCGCATACTGCGTGCCTGCCAGCGGGCCCCGAACAGGCCAAGCGCCACACCTGTCACCGCGATCAGTGCCGCGAGTATGGCGGCTACACCCTGATCCATCTCGGCATTATGTCATGCCGAGTATCACGCCGAAGGGTGAGCCTGCTGCTCTGGCGGCACAAGCGGTAAAGCGGACGATGGAGCAGGAGCGGATCCGCAAGAAGCTCAGGTCCGCTGAGGGCCCGCCACTCGGCGTGGGCTGGACAAGGGCGTCGCACGGATCCGTCACTCTGAGCCCGGTCAGCAAGGATCTGCCAACCCGAATGGGGTCGAGTGAGAATCCGCGAGCTTGAACGTGACAGAAGAACCAGCCAGTCTCAGATTCGCGGCCGATCGGCCGCCGAGTGGCCAGCAACCGTGAAATTCGGCCCTGGAATCTGACATCCCACAAGAGGAGCCTGTCTCAGTTCGCCGGGGGCAGACAAGAAAGAGTCGCGAAGGACTGGCCAGCGGGCGCAGATGGATGTCAACGTAGACGACCTTCCGGAACCCCAGGTCAGAGAGGTATTCGCCGTGAACTTCCCATCCACGAGCCCCGGTTTCTCCACCGCCACCGATGCCCTGAAAGTGCACACCTGGCAGCTTGGCCCGGGCCAGCCCACGCTAGTGCTGGATCAGTTCTCTGCCGAGGATTTCCACATGGTTGTGGACGACCGCGCCGACGTTCACGTCAATTCGAAGGACGGCCGGTTCTACTTGGGCTGGTTTCCGCTCGGCCGTCCCGGGGGCGACGGCGAAGGCTGGAAGATCGCCGTCACCGGCACCACGAAAGTGCCTGGCTACAGCATCTCCTTCGACGCCGCGACGCCGGCCGACATCGTCGCCGCCACTGTGACGTGCGTGCTGGAAACCGCCCATCCTCGGTAGGCAGGGAAGTCGGCGTTAGCCGAACTGGCGTCTCCTGGCTCATGCGCGGGTGGCGATCCGTACCCGTCAGCCGATTGCCCGGAAGCAAGACGATGTCCCGCACCCAGCCCTTGGAGGCGCCCTGTATTCCAACCCTCGGCTCAACCCGTCCACCCCGAACCGGGGCGCTCTGCCTGCGTACTGGGTCGGCCCCCGGCACCTGGCCGGCGACGACGGATGTCTCTACGACGTCGTTGCGGACACTCTCGCCGGCTTCGGCTGGACAAGCCTGACAACCGTCCGCGGGCGACGTGAGCTCGACGAGTCGCTGGAGGACCGCCAGGTCCTGCGTAGCACCGTCCTGCACATCAGTCCCGACGCCCGTCGGTGGGCTCAGTGGACGCTGTCGGACGAGCCGTTTCACCTCGGTGGGCTGCCGATCGCGTGGCAGATCTCTGCCCGCTCGGATGCGAGCAGGTCGCTCGCGGACTGGTCTGCCTACTTCACCTCCGGCATCCCCGGCGAGGCCATCGCCGACTTTCTTCTCGCGCTCGATGTATGAGGTGATCCCACCGACGTGGCCGCCAATCCCGAGACCGTTCTCGATGCGGTGTCCGCGCATGGTTGGCTCCGCGACGCCGATCAACCGCATGCGGCGGCGATGCATCCCACCTTCACCTCACGCCTCGGCCTTGGCGAGCTGCCACCGCTCATCCAGGATGCCGATCCCTGTGCCCTGATCGTCGAGGGCGATGTGCCAGGGGTGGCGGGTTGGCAGGCGTGGGCCGAGCTGGGCTCGGGTGCTCCGTGCCTGTGGGCTGCGTCGTTCAGCTCCAGCGTGCCGCACGGCCTTGTTGCCGCGTTTGCCTCCTCGCTCAGCTCCACCGCACCGGTGCTACGCCGGGTGTTGCCGGAGAGCTCACGGGACCGGCTCCTGTGTGCCCCTGCCTGCTGATCAGTACTCCCGCGCGATGAAGCCGGGCCCCCGTTCGGGAGGCCCGGCTTCGCGCTGCACTGGCAGCTTCCGTGGCTGGTGGACAGTTACCGGGGCGGGCTGACGTCAGTACTGGATGCGGTGTCAGCTCGTGGGCGTCGCGGGGAGATGGTTCCTATGTGACCTTCCTTGACTGCGATTACCGGGTGGGTGAGGCTCTGCCGGGTCAGCTTCTTGCTCTGGCCGGTGAGTGACGCTCCCGGTGTGAGAAGGCGTAAGGGGTGAACGGGCGTATCGGTTCGTCCGCGAGGGCGAGCAGGCGATTGAACTCCGCCATTTCGGTCTCGCTCATGAGCGCGACTGCGTTTCCGAGCTTCTTCTCGGTGAGCTGCTCCATGAACGGGGCAAGGAAGCGCTGTGTGACGTCAGGGGCGTCGCATATCTCATGCACGTATTTCATGTACTGCGTGTGCTGCGCACTCAGCTCTTCGACTTCGGCGCGGGTTGCGCTGTCGGCAAGGGCCTGTTCCTCCTCGCTGAAAGGGCGACCGTCGCGGTGGGACCACGTGCCGGTGTCTTTTCGGGGGAAGTCCGAGTCGCAGAGAAGGGCGAAAATCCAGGGATTGAAGTCGGGATTGGCCATACGGGTGTCGTGCTCCTCATGGATCGCTTGGGGCCCATCAATGGTCTGGAGAATCACCGGTTTGGCTAACCGACGATCGTCGGCTATGTTGCGCCCGCTTTTCCGGGTCAGGGCCGACGGCTGGAGTGGTTCGCTGCCCTGGCCGCCGGTGGTGTGGCGGGGTTTGACGGCGAGGCGCGTCGGCTGTCTCGGGCGGTCGTCGCCGGAGGGCTTTCGGGCGCGGCAGGCAGATGGGCGCTTCGGCGCAGGCGCCAGACGAGGACGTCGCTGATGGAGTCGGCGGTGTCGAGCTCGCGACGGTGGGTGGCTTCGGCGAGCAGTGCGGCCGGGTCTTGGCCTGCCTGCCGGGCGTCGGCGAGCGTGGCGGACAGGGCCGGCCAGCCGGGCTCGGCCTCGATTCGATCCGCGAGCTCCGGCAGCACGTGGTGCAGGAGATCGGCGTGCCGCTGCCGGATCTGCGGCGTCAGACGCTGGCCACGCTGGCGGAGGGCGGCGATGGGGTGGGCTGCGGCGGCCTGGTAGGCGGCGCGCAGGTGCTCGGCGGCTTGCCGGGCCGCAGCGGCTTGCTGGCCGTGGTGCTTCCTGGCGTGCCAGTTGGCCGCAGTGATCGCGAGGAAGACGGCCATGTCGATGACCATCGCCGTGGTGGCTCCGTCTTCGCCGCGGCCGAGGGCGGGGCCGCTGTGGACGAGATCGTGGGCGGCCTGTCGCAGGGCGTGGTCATGCCCGCGTACGGCACGGATGTGGGAGCGGCTGGCCCGCTCGAACGCGAAGGCCGCCTGCCGGAGTTCAGCACGGGTGTGGACGGCAGAGGTCTTGGCGAGTGCGTCCAGGACTTCTCCCGCCGCAGCGATCTGCGCTGCTGCCATGCCGTCGTCACCGTGATCAATGATCAGCAGAGCCTGCCAGGTGGCAGCAGCAGCCCGGCGCCGAGCGAACGCGGGATGGGTCACCGGTGGCAGAGCGGGCTGCACCGGCTCACGCTCGCCCTCGGTGTCCGCCTCCGCGTGAAGGGCCCAGCGTTCGCGTATGCGAGGCAGGGACAGGTCGGGGGCGAGTGTGGAGCCGGCGTAGAAGACCGGCTCGTCGTCCTTGTTGCGGTCGTCAGGCAGCGCGACCTTGTAGCCGAGCAGGTCGCCCGACGGTGCGATGCGCTTGCGGATTAGCAGACCGTCGGCGGCCAGACGGTCGAAGAACTCATCCGTGGAGGCAGCGCCGGCCGAGGCAGTGCGTACGGTCTCGCGTAGCTTCTCCCTCGCCGTGCGCTCTTGCCCTTGCCGTTCGGCCTTGTGGCGCTCGGCGCTGGTGGGGCGCTTGGCCGCAGTGCCGTCGCCGGGGGCGACACGGTGCAGGTCGTAGTCGGCTTCGATGAGGCGGGCAGCGGCCTGTGCGCGTTGGCCGGAGCGGTGGTGGTTGGGGCGGTGGCCGTCCTCGCGTACGAGGGTGGCGATGATGTGGATGTGGTCGTCGGCGTGACGGACGGCGGCCCACCGGCACCCGGCGTCGTCTACGCCGCCGGGGTCGATGCCGGTGGCGGCCACGATGCGCCGGGCGATGTCGCCCCACTCCTCGTCGCTGAGAATGGGGTCGGTGCCTGCTGCGCGTACGGAGCAGTGCCACACGTGCTGGTCGGGTCGCTGGCCTTCGTCGAGCAGGTGCAGTGGCTGGTCGAGAAGCAGCTGGAGATCCTCTTTCGTCGCGGAGGGGTCGCGGCCGGGGTCGGGTGCCATGGAGTCGAAGGAAGCGACCAGGTGCGGGTCGACGTGCTCCTCGCGGGTGCCTTTGCCGTAGAGGTAGTTGAGCAGCCCGCGGGTGCTGCTGCCTTGCTTGTGGATGCGGGGGATCAAGCGGTCTCGTCTTTCTGCCGGTTGTTGATCCGCTCGACGGCCGCCCTGGTCGCGGTGGCCGCGTGGCGGACGGCGGCGAGGGTTTCCTCAATGCGGGCGATATCGCCGCCGGAGTTGAGGGCCTTGGTCATCTGGTTGAGGTTGCTGCCGGCCCAGCCGAGCTTGCGTCCGGTGGCGAAGAGCTCGGTGAGGATGTCCTGCTCGGCGGCGATGGTTGCGGCGGTGCGGGTCTGGTCGCGGGCGGCGGCCAAGGCGGAGTGGGCGAGGAAGCCGGCGACGCTCATGCCGACGGCGTCGGCGCCGGCCTGGATGACTGTGTGTTCGCGTTCGTTGAGTCGGACGCTCTGGGCGGGACGCTGCTTCTTGTCGCGCGGTCGCGATTTTCCCTTGGGGCTGCGCTTGCGGACGGCCGTAGTCGGATGCGATCCGCCCCCGGTCGCAGCCTTTCCGTCCGGCGCCCCCTGGCGCTGGTCGGACCCCGCCACCCCCGGGGCGGGGCCGGGTTCGGATGCTCCCCCTGCGGGGGAGTGTCCGAACCTCCAACTTGCTCCGCTTTGGGCTGGCGTGGGGTGGGTCGCGTTCTGATGCACGGGGCTGTTGGGGTACGAGTCCTGTATGGAGATCAGCTCCTGGTAGGGGATGGGGAGAGCGCACCAGGCCGTCGGACGGGCAGCAGCCCCGCCTCCCGCTGGTTCGAGTGGGAAAGCGCGGGGGAGAGCCGTGCGTGCCTGGCAGAGCGACGCGAATGAGGCGGGGCCGTGGACCAGACGGAGTGGCTGGTCCACAGGTCCCCGTGCGGGCATCCGGGGGCTGACCGGATATCCGGTCAGCCTGTCGGGATGCTGTTCTTGGCCTCGTGCTCTGCGGCTAGGAGGGCCTTGAGTTCGGTGAGCCGGTCTTCGGAGATGGTGAGCTCGGCCGCGCGAATGGCGTTCCGCAGCACGGCGCGAGTGGCTGTTCCCTGCGTAGCGACAGCCCTGCGGCCGATCGCGAGCAGTTCCTCCATTTCGGCGCCGGGGGGACGTCCGTAGCGTTGCGCGGCGGGGACGTCGACCTCGGGGGCCGACTCGGCGGTCTCGCGAGTGGGGGCCGAATCGTGCAGGGGAAGTCGGTTCTGCACGGATCGAGGAGGCAGGAGCTCGGAGCGAAGGCCGGAGGCGGGGTGTTCCGTGGCCTCCTCGCCCTGCATGGGGTAGTCGGCACTCGGCTGGCTGCGCCGGAGCGTCGTTGTCTCGCCGCGATGCGTCGTGCCCCCATCCAAGGGGGAAGCAGTCCAAGGCGATGCGAGTTCGATGGTGGCCAGCGCTGCCGCGTGACGGCGGACGGCGAGCTGCTGCAGCAGCACTTCGCGTTGCTGCTGGTCGATGCCCACTGCGGCCTGGGCGATGGCCTGTGAAAGTCGTCGTGAAGTGCGCCGACCTCGCCAGCCGGCGCGCTGCCTCTGAGTTCGCTCCGCGAGATGAGAGGCCAGGGCGACGGCCTTGCGGGTGGCCCGGTCGCGGGTGATCTGGGCGGCATCACGATCGCGTGCGGCGATACCGAGGCGGGAGAGAAGGCGCTCACGTGCTTCGCGCCCGACCCGGGCGAGCACGCTGTGGGAAGCGCCCTCGGGTGTGCGGATGCGCAGTTCGATGCCCATGGCCTGATGCCAGAGCAGGGCGGCCATGATCGGGCCGACGAAGGCTCGCACTGTGCCGCCTACCACGCCTGACTCGGCGTATGCGGGGATCACCTGCACGGCGGTGATCACCCAGGTCAGGGTTCCGGGCAGGCCGGGAGCCTGCTTGGGCCCGTGCAGATTCTGCCGCGCGAGCAGCGCCGTGGCGAAGAGGGCGAGTTCGGCGGCGGCGAACATCGCGACGCGCTCGGTGGTACCGCTCATGTCCAGGTAGTCGGCGGCGAACCGCCAGCTGTTGTCTGCGCTGTAGGCGGTACAGCCGACCGCGGCCAGTGCGGCGACCCTGACCGCAGGTGTACCGGGCTGGTGCCTGCTGCGGTTTCGGGTAGGGCGCCGGCTGATCAGGAAGCCGAGCAGCAGCATCGTGCAAGTGCCCAGGAGGGCGGTAGGGGCGAGAGACGTTGAGGTCCAGTGCCCGAATGTGGGCAGGGCGAGTTGCGTCATGCAGGGGTCTCCAGGGAGGCCGCCGCGCCGTTTGGGCAGGCGTGGGCGCGGGCGGGCGGCGTGGGGAAGGGGTGAGGTGGGTCGGCGCCGTGCGGTCAGGCGTGGGGTCGGCGTCTGCGGTCTGCGCCGGTGAGGACGACGGTCGTGGTCATCTCGGCGAGACGGGAGGCGACGCGGTCGCCGACGGCATCGCGCAGCGCGGCGGTCGGCAGATTGGTCGTGAGGAGGGTGGGGAGCAGGTCGGTGTAGCGGCGGTTGATCAGCCGGTACGTGATCTCCTCGGTCCACTCCGACTGCTTGGCCGCGCCGAGGTCGTCCAGGATCAGCAGCGGGCAGGTGCTGAGAGTGGCGAGGTCTCGCTCGGCGTCGTGGCCGGCGCGTGGGCGTAGGCGGGCGTACAGGTCGGCCGTAGTGGCGGCTTCCCACCGCAGGCGCACACCGGCGGTCAGCAGCGACCGCACCGCGCCGTACGCCTGGTGCGTCTTGCCGGTGCCGGTGGGGCCGGCGATCAGCAGGGACGGTCCGAGCGCGATGCCCCGGGTGCCGCTCGGGCCGGGCCGTGCGGCGAGGGCCACCTCGTCAACCCAGGCGACAACCTGATCGTGGCCGGCGAGGGCATCGCGGTAGCGAGGTGGGATGCGCGCCTCGGCCAGTTCCAGGGCGGTCACCCGCTCAGAGGGCGCCTCGGCGGGTACGGCGGTGGCATCGATGCCCCGGTCGGCGAGGATCGTGTCGAGACGGGCTGCCAGGGAGCTGATGCGCTGCGGTTCCCGGCTGGTGGTGGCTGTGGTCACAGCTGGCCTCCGTAGGCCGCCTCGACGTCAGCGGATGCCGGGTTGGTCCACGCACGGTGCGGGGCGGCAGGTGCCTGAGGGGCGTTCATGGCCTCGTTGACCAGGCTCGGCAGCAGGTTCGCGGACAGGCCCTTGGCCCGCATGCGGCTCATCCCGGCGCGGATGTGCTCGGCCGAGATGCCCTCGCCGAGCAGTTTGCCGGCCACCTTGCCCAGGCGACCCACTACGTCGCTGGGCGGCCGGTGTTCGCAGGAGGCGACGTACTCGCCGACCAGGTCCCTGGCCGAGATCGCGCCCGAGATGGCGGGTGGCGCGGGGGCGCTTGCGCTCCCCACCGGAGGTGATCCTAGATCCAGGATCCTAGGTCCTAGATCCGGACCCTGATTCCTCACCGCCATCTCCCGGCGTTGTGGTGAGGGCTCACTGAAACTGCCCTGACCTGCAACTTCCCGGTTCACGGACGGCTCGCTGCATTCACCGGACCCCTCAGGTCCTCCATAGTGAGGGCTCGCGTCCTGTTCACGGAGGACACCGTGAACAGGCGAGGCCGGCTCGGTGGATCGGCTTCCCTGATGGCGCGGGCAGGCCGGGCAGCGGCTGCCGCTCGGCCGGTTGATCTTCTGGTGGCGAGCCCAGGTGATGATGTGCAGGTAGCGCTTGCCGTCGTCACCCTCGTACCGGCAGACCAGACCGGCGCCGTCGAGCTGTGTGAGGTCGTCCTCGACCTCCAGAGGGCCGTGTTCGGGGCGCAGGGACCACAGGGCGCCGGCGATGACAGCGGCCTGGTCCCGGAAACGGCCGTGGTCGTCTGCCTGGGTGAGGAGGCCGAAGAAGGTCCGCTCGGCGTGGACGCTCACCGCGGCGAGCGACTCGGAGATGAAGGCTTCCGGCTTGATCGTGCGTATCCGCGCCATGCCTATCGCCCCGCCTTCGTGGGCAGAGCGGGCGACTTCGGCGACGAGGATGCGACTACGGCCGCGAGGGCTGTAGCTTGTTGGGGCATAGACGGTTCCTCACCCGGTGGCGTTGTGACCGCCACCGTCTTGATCGTTCAGGTACGGGCGATATCGGTAGGGACTCCCTGACCCCCGGCGTTGGCCCGCCGGGGGTTTTCATGTGCTCGGAGTCGCAAGGTGTTCCGGGTGCATGGCCAAGACAGCCACACCCTCCCCGTGCAAGTCCAGCATTCCGCCGAGAAAGCAAACAGCTCTCGGCGAACGCGTCGTGCGCGGCTTCCCTATAACGGTAGACCCGAATTAGCGGTTGACCTAGAAGTGGCACAAATAGGGCGACTGGTGAATCGCCGTCTGCCTGCATCGGCGATCGGTCTGACGTGACCGCGTGATGCAACAACCCACGCCAGCGCAGTTGAAGGCAGCGCGCCTTCCGGGCGAGCACAGGCATTTGGTCAGCGCCGGATTCCGGTCTATGTTGCGTCGCTCGCGGGTTCCGGGGACCAGATCTGACAAAAAAGACGTGGAACATAGCAGCAGATCGCCGGTTACCCAAACCGGCAATGCGGAGCTACAACAGACGCATGCCTGAAATCCCCCTGGGAATTGGTCCGGCCGGTGTGCTGACCGCCCAAGCCATAACCCGTTCCCGCGCAGCGCGCGGATTCGCTCAGCGCCAGCTGGCCGAACGGGTGACTGCGCTCGGCCGCCCCATGACCATCACGATGCTGTCCCGCATCGAATGCCGGCAGCGCCGCTGCGACGTCGATGACCTCGTCGCCATCGCAGCCGCTCTCGACGTCTCGCCGCTCACGCTGCTCGCCGAGACGAGTTAGCGAAGCCCTTGCAGCGCTGTCCGGGTGGGCCAACACCCGGCAGCGCCCGCTCACATCACCTCGCCCGTACCAAGAGATCAACCGGCGTGTCACGGGTCACACCACCGCGCCAGAGAAGGAACTCCCTTGCGCCAAGAGGCCATTCCCCCTGCCTTGTCGCCCTTCCGCCGCCGGACCGCGAAGGAGGCGATCCCGCGTGGCTGAGCAAACAGGCGCCGAGGTCGCACCGGCCCGCCTCTACCGCCCCGACGAGGTCGCCGCCGTGCTCGGCTGCTCTGCCTGGTGGGTCAAGGATCGCGCCCGCCGTCGCCAGATCCCCTTCGCCCGAGTGGGTCGTGCCTACCGCTTCACCGCCGCCCA
Organism: Streptomyces sp. NBC_01267; assembly: GCF_036241575.1. NCBI lineage: Bacteria > Bacillati > Actinomycetota > Actinomycetes > Kitasatosporales > Streptomycetaceae > Streptomyces > Streptomyces sp. NBC_01267. The sequence goes on from NZ_CP108455.1 coordinate 4,301,229, forward strand.
TCTCGCCGAGATCATCCGCCTCCACGAGGAGCGACCGGCCGTCGCTGCGCGGCCACCGTCCCCCGGCGCCCCGCCTGCGGCCCCTGCCCGACGCTCCAGCGCCCCCGAGCCGGGTGCACCCTCCGGCCGCCTGCGCGCCAGGCCGCCCCGCCGATCCGACCGAGCCGCATTCGACACCGCCGCGTAGAACACCGCACCGAAGAGGAAGGAAACGTACTTGGGTTTCGCGGAGAAGCGCGGAAGCTACTGGCGTGCCCGATACAAGACCGCTCCCGGCAAGCACCTCACGGTCGTCGACGAGCAAGGCAAGACGATCAAGTTCGCCACGAAGGGCGAGGCCCAGCGCTCAGCGAGCGAGGCCGAGAACAAGTACCGACGCGGCGACTGGCGCGACCCCGCCCTGGGGCAGGAGACGTTCGGCGAGTACGCGAGTCGCTGGTACGAGGCCCAGGACCTGGCCGCCTCGACCATGCAGAACTACAAGCGCCACATCGAGGAGCACCTCCTCCCCGACTTCGAGGACCATGCGCTCGCCGGCATCCTGCGCTCGGACGTTGACCGGTGGGAGAAGAAGGAAAGGGCCCTGTACGCGGCCTCCAGCGTGAAGACCTGGCGCTCCACGTTCCACCTGATCTTCGAGGACGCGATCGACGAAGGTCTGATCACGTCGAACCCGGCGACCAGGCGACGCGGGCGGGGCAAGCGTGCGGGCCGCTCTCGTGACAGAGGCCCGGAGAAGGTCGTCACCGATCCGCTCGGCGTCCTGCTCACCGCCGAACGGGCAGCCCTGCTGTCCGGCCGCGACGACGAGTTCGTCGCCGTGGTGCTCAAGGGATACACCGGCATGCGCTGGGGCGAAGTCGTCGGCCTGGAGACAGAGTTCGTTCGCGCCGGATCCGTCCGTGTCGAGTGGCAGCTTTACGAGCTCGACTCGGGTGAGATGGTGCGCTGCCCGCCCAAGGACGACAGCTATCGCACCCTCGACTCGATGGACTGGCTGTCCGCCCTGGTCGCCAACCACATCGCCCGAACGAAGCCGACACCTTGCCCCTGCCACGGCAGGACCTACGTCTTCCGTGGCCAAGGCGCGGCTCGTACCGGAGGGCACCAGGGCGCGAAGCTCGTCGACGTCGCACGCCGGGCTGAGGTCTCCACGGGAACGGTGTCCAACGTCCTCAACCACCCTGACCGCGTCGCCGACGCCACCCGCACACGGGTGGAGAGGGCCGTCAACGACCTCGGGTTCGTGCGTGGCGGAGTCGTGGCGGAACATGCGGCGCACTGGCGCAGGAACGGCTTCGGGACCTGGCTGTTCACCCCGGCGGTGTCAGGCTGGTACCCGAAGAAGGCCCCGCAGGAAGCGCGCCCCGTCCCCCTGCTCGGCGAGCCGTGGCCCGGCGTCCCCGTACGGGGACGCGGCGCCGGCAACCGGGCCGACGCCTGCTGGCTCCCGGTCGCGAAGGGCCTCACGCCTCACGGACTGCGCCACACCCACAGGACCGTGATGGAGGACCTCGGCACCGAGAAGGTCCTGATGGACCAGCGCATGGGCCACATTGACGGCTCTGTGTCGGCGCGTTATGCCCACGTCACGCCGGGCATGCGCAAGCGGCTGATGGCCGGGATGACAGAGCAGTGGGAGGCAGCTCTCGACTCGCGGCTGGCCATGTGTCCCACATCATCGGTGCGCGTGCTCCGCGACCTTCTGCACGTACGCAGGCAAGCACGCGGCCTGGAGTAACACCGGTAGCGAGTTACGCCTGTGCCCCACGGGGGTGCAGGCGTACGAGCGCTTCGTCGTCGCTCGAAGGGATGGGCCTACCCACCGATCCTGACCACGCCGACGGAACCTGGGGCGCTTGCTAGATTCCGCCTGGTGGTTTTGGTGAATCGGCGGGCGCTGGTGCCAGCAGACCTGGCTCAATAGACGCATGGAAATGGGTGAGCACTGGGCGTATCGCGTGAGGCCGAAGGACCTGGGCAGCGCGGTTCACCAGGTAGAGATTGTTCGTGTCGGCGGCCCCGGCAGGACGGGCGGGGTCCACGTGCGGTTCCTTGACGGTGACGCCGCCGGGCTACAGGAATGGGTCAACCCCACGTGCCTCGTGGGTCCGTGGGCGGAGGCCGAAGAGTTCCACGCGGACGACGCGGCGGAGTTGGCGTTGGCCGAGGCGTCGCGACACGTGAGGGGCAGCGCGGAGTTCGAGGCCGCGCGGCTGATCCTCGGGTTCGTCAGACCGAAGAGCAAACTGCGCCTGCGGCGAGGCGTCCAGGACGCCGGCATCCTGGACATGGGCCGACTGGATGAGACCGCACCGCTCGTCGGTATGGACCCTGCGAAACTGCGGGACGATCCTGCGGTCCACGAGAACCGCGACGGCCACTGCCTTGCAGGTTGGCCAGTCACTGAACGTCTCGCCCGCCATGTGGCCGAACGTCTCGCCGACACGATCCTGCCGGAGGTGGACCGCAAACAGCAGAGCCTTGAGCAGGAACGCGCCCAGGGTTCTTGGTACTCCTCCTACAGCCGTCGCGATGACCGCAAGCTGGACGCCGAAGCGACCGTCCTGAGGACCGTGCGGGCCTGGTGCGGCGAGGACAAGTCTGAGCGCTATGACGAACTGGTCGCCCTGCGGGCGGAGGTCATCCGGCTCGGGAAACTGGTCGAGCGGGCGGTGACGACCCTACGTGACCGCGGACACGGCTTCATCGCCTCCACCATTGAGCGCGAGCTGGGCGTCCATATCTCCAGCCTTGATCCAGACGTTCGTCGCTGAAGTCGTGCCGCCGGTCCGGCTCCGGCTTGGGTGACGCGACTTCCACCTGAGGCTTCTCCACCGACTCCACTTTCTCGGGACGCTGCGGGTGCCAGCCGTCGAGGAACGGCCGCATCTGGTCGCCCGTCGGCTGCGCATGGAAGCCGTGGCCGGTAAGTCCCCTGCCGCGCGCAGTGGGGTCGAGCCGCTCGGCCTCGGCCTTCCCCCACGCCGACCACTCCCGCAGCCTTTCGGCGTCGAGGCCGTCGCTCGACGTGGCAGCGGCCTTGTCCAGCGCTGAGCAGAAATCCCTGATCTCCCCCGCAGTCCGCCAGTGCTCCAAGGCCGTACTGAAGAGCTCGACCCGCACCGCGTCCACGGCCTTGATCGTCGCGACGCTGACAGCGGCCTCCCACTCCTGCTGCCTGCGCTGCATCTCCTCCGCTTCCTGTAGGCGGCGCTCTCTCTCCTCCCGCTCCCGCTCCTCACGCAGTCGCAGTTGCTCCGCTTCCCGCTCCTCCCGCAGCCGCCGCTGCTGAGCCTCGCGTTCCAACCGAGCCCGTTCCTCCTCTTCGGCGTGTGCCTTGAGCGCGCGGAATACCGAACCGATCTGGTCCTCCAGCGACTTCTTGGCGGTGTCGGCCCAGTCCTTCTTCCATCCGGATCCGTAGCCCGACTGCTGGCTGAGATGCAGTTCCAGCTCGCCGGACGGCTCGGACCGGTTCGCCGGAGCAACCCGCTGCCAGTCGTATGTACGCCGGCCCGGTTGCTTGGGCACGTACCTGACCTGCTTCTGCCGCTCGCGGAAGCTGACCTCGTACGTCCTGCCGTGGACCGTCAGCAGGGGGCGCGCCTGCCTGCGCTTCTTGGACACCGCGATCTCGCCATGGCGAACGAGGGCCTGCTCGGTGAGGAGACGGAGCAGTGCGATCACCCGGGGGAGGACCTCCTCGGAGATCTCAAAGGCACTGTGGTCTGCGGTGACCGCCGCGACCACGTCCTCAACGTCGGTGATCACGCGGCTACGAGCCAGGCGAATCCGATTCCACTCGGTGTCGTCCTCGCCGGTCACCCTGAGCAGGCCGAGAACGAAATCACCCCTCTCCCGCCCCGTGTGCTTGAGGTGGTACCCCTCGGGGGCGCATTGCCGCGCAGCATCGAATGCTCGCCGGTAGCGGGCCCGCTCCCCGTCGCTCGGGTTCGGGATACGGAGGAAGCGGCCGGCCTCCTGCACTTGGGTGATCAGGGCCGCGCCAATCGAGGCCGGTGAGGGACGCGAGGGCTTCGCAGCCGCAGACGAGGGCGCTGTCTGTCGGCTGGGAGGGCCAGCCTGTGGTGTCAGCTTGGGGGCCGCCGAACGCTGCCTGCGTGGAGTCCGCTCCGGCCGGTCCGGGTGGTGCCCGTGCTCCAAGTAGAAACGTCCGTCGTTGGTGATGTCCGCCTGCCACCTCCCGCCCTGCTTCGGCATGATGATCAAGCCCCGCCCCTTGAGGGCGTGAGCGGTGGCGGCAAGTTCCGGGCTGTCTGAGGTAACAGGTTCCGTCCCCTCCCCAATGCGGGTGAGCAGGACCAGCTGGCGATCATTGAGTGGCGACCAACGGTGCATGGCACGGTCGTACCGTGTGTGCTCGCGTCAGCACAACCTGTATCAAAAAATTCGCTCAGGTTCCCTACGAGGGGTTCCTGTGGGATCAATTCGCCTGAATGCGACCTGGCGCTTGTGAGCGTGGCAGGCGCGATGCGCACGACAAGGCGTTTCACGACTTTACGCCTTCCTCGCTGTGAACCGGACCAAGACTGGGTGACCCGGTTCAAACGAAGGAAGGGAACCTTATGCAGAAGCAAGCAGTGCAAGTCGCACCCGAGGGAACCCATGGGGAGGGCAGGATCCGAGCGCATGACGCCTGGGCATTGGAACTGCCGGTACTGCTGGATGCGATGAACACACAGGCAGTCGAGATCGACCTCGGGCAGCACGGCATGCAGGCTGCATTGGCCGTCCTTCCAGACCGGATCTGCGTGCTGGTGCGCCCCGGCCTCAGCGAGCAAGAACTGTCGGTTGCCATCCGGTCGCTTCTCGCTCGATACATTCACCGTCCCTTCCCTCACCTGGTCCTCTGGCCGCAGCGAGAAGGCCAAGGTGTAGTGGTGAAGGAGCCGAGCGACGTGTTGGCGGACTTGGTGCTGGGAGACCCGCCGGACGCGACGGCCGATGTCCTCCATCTCTACAAGGATGGAAACTGGGCGCCGAAGGACGGGTGGCGGAGCGACGAAGAGGTCCTCACGGAGCTCCTGAAGCTTGCTGCCGTCGACATGAAGGGCGTAGTGGAGGACATCCCTGAGGAGATGTACCCGCTACCCGACGGGCTGGGTGCCGTCGTCTCCGCCGGCTACGACAGTGAAGGGCTGGCACACCCGCTGGTGTTCCTTCGAGGTGACCTGGCCGTCGGCCTGCGCGTCGATCTCCTCGGCTTCTGCCTCGCGCTGGCCGCCGGTACCGAGCACGAGGGCCGGGAGCCGGACGAGAACGGTTTGTTCTATGTCGGCACGGATGCGGGACCGGTGTGTGGCCCGGGGACAGCGCTCCTCGGCGCTCTCATGGTCCAGCGCTTGGGGCGGCGTCCGGGAGACTGCGCTTTCAGACTCCTCGACCCGCCGGAGGATTCCGCCCCCGGGGTGGAGTCCGCTGCTTGACCGCGGGGAGGCTCCGCCGGGCGTCCGTCCCGTAAGTGTCGCGTCGAGGTTCTGCTCGGCAGGCTCAATCGCGGCTCCCTGGGAGCCGGATCCTGAGATCGGCTCCCAAACGGCTCCCAAGACGCCCCCGGAAACCACTCAGGGGCCTGATCCACTAAGTGGATCAGGCCCCTGACCTGGTGTTTCAGCTGTCGGGGTGGCGGGATTTGAACCCACGACCTCTTCGTCCCGAACGAAGCGCGCTGCCAAGCTGCGCTACACCCCGATTGTCGCTCGCTGTGGCGGCGACATCGATTACTTTAGCGGACCCGAGCCCTGAGACGAAATCCGGTTTCCCCCGGGTCCCCCCACGTCAGTGCCGGGGCGCGAGTGTCAGCAGGGTCGCCTCCGGTGCGCAGGCGAAGCGCACCGGTGTGTAGCGGTTCGTTCCGCAGCCCGCTGATACGTGGAGATACGAGCGGTTGCCGCCGGCCTCGTGGGCGGAGAGGCCCTTGACCCGGTCCGTGTCGAGGTCGCAGTTGGTGACCAGCGCGCCGTAGAACGGGATGCACAGCTGCCCGCCGTGGGTGTGGCCCGCCAGGACCAGGGGGTAGCCGTCGGCCGTGAAGGCGTCCAGTGCGCGGAGGTACGGGGCGTGCACCACGGCCAGGGAGAGGTCGGCGCCCTCCTCGGGGCCGCCTGCCACCTGGGCGTACCGGTCGCGCTTGATGTGCGGGTCGTCCAGGCCGGTGAAGGCGATGTCCAGGCCGTCCAGCTTGAGGCGGCCACGGGTGTTGGTGAGGTTCACCCAGCCCGCCGCGTCGAAACCGTCGCGGAGGTCCTCCCACGGGTTGTGCACGACGCCGGTCGCCGGGGCCTTGCCGTTCAGCCCGTGCTTGCCCTGCGCCTTCTCGAAGAGGTAGCGCGCCGGGTTGCGGAACTTGGGCCCGTAGTAGTCGTTCGAGCCGAACACGTACACGCCGGGGAATTCGAGCAGCGGCCCCAGCGCGTCCAGCACCTCGGGAACGCCCTCCGGGTCGGAGAGGTTGTCCCCGGTATTGACCACGAAGTCGGGACGCAGGCCCGCGAGGGACTGGAGCCAGCGCTGTTTCTTCCGCTGGCCGCTCACCATGTGGATGTCCGAGACCTGGAGTACGCGCAGGGGCCGGGCACCCGGTGGCAGGACGGGCACGGTGACCCGTCGGAGGCGGAACGAGCGCGCCTCGAAACCGGCGGCATAGGCGATGCCGGCCACGCCAACGGCCGTGATTCCTGCGGTGACTTTGAGCGGGGTCCCATAGCGTGCGCGCATACCTCCATCGTCGCAGACAGTGGGCCGCCACAAAATCTGCGGGCGGCCCCGGGGACGTACCTGCGACACTGGGCCGCATGACCACGCTCAAGTCCAAGCTGCATGCAGAACTCACCGAAGCCATCAGGGCGCGTGACGAGCTGCGCTCCTCGACGCTCCGGCTGACCCTCTCCGCGATCACCAACGAAGAGGTCTCGGGCAAGTCGGCGCGTGAGCTCTCCGACGACGAGGTGCTGAAGGTGATCGCCAAGGAGGCCAAGAAGCGTCGTGAGGCGGCCGAGGCCTTCGAGCAGGGTGGCCGTACCGAGAGCGCCGCGCGGGAGAAGGCGGAGGGCGAGCTGCTCGCCACGTATCTGCCGAAGCAGCTCAGCGACGAGGAGCTGGGCGCGATCGTCGCGCAGGCCGTCGAGGACGCGAAGGCGGCGGGCGCGGAAGGGCCGCGGGCCATGGGGGCCGTCATGAAGATCGTGAACCCGAAGGTGACGGGTCTGGCCGAGGGCGGCCGGGTGGCGGCCGAGGTGAAGAAGCGCCTCACGAGCTGAGCCGACGGCGAGGGCTCGGAGCCCGTGTGCCGGATGACACCGCGGTCCGGCCGACGCCGACGCCGCTGTCCAGCGGGGAGGCCTGGCCGCGCGCCCCCGCATCAGCAGGTGCGTAAGCATGCAGAGGTACACAGAGGTACACAGGAACGCAGGTGCGCGCAGGCGCTCGCACACGCAGAGGGGCGCCCGGTCCAGAAGACCGGGCGCCCCTCTCACGTACCACCACCGGCTCGGTTACCTCCCGTGGCCGTGGTTTCCGCCGATGAAGCCCGGCGGGAACGAGATGCCGGTGCCCGGCGGGGTGCCGCCGTTGCCCGTGTTGCCGCCGTCGCTGTTGTCGCCACCGGTTCCGCCGTTGTCGTTGCCGTTCCCGTTCCCGTTGCCGCTCGGGTCGCCGCTGTGGTCACCGGCGTCCTTGCTCTTGCCGCGCGGCACATCGACGGGGTTGAAGGCGGGTGTGTCCGAGGACAGCGCGCCGGTCATCGCCGTCCGCCAGATGGGACCGGGGAGACAGCCACCGCAGACCTTGTCGTAGTACTGGCCGCCGATGGTGATGTTGGACATCGGGATCTGCTGGGAGCCGTCGCTGCCGACCCAGACGGCCGTGGACAGGTTCGGCGTGTAGCCGACGAACCACGCGTTCTTGCGCTCGTCGGTGGTACCCGTCTTGCCCGCGTTGTCACGGTCGCTGAGGCCGGCCTTGGTGCCGGTGCCGTCCTCGACCACGCCCTTGAGCATCTGGTTGACCGTGTCCGCGGTGTGCTGGCTCATCGCCTGGCTGCACTTCGACTTCGGTACCGGGATCTGCTTGCCGCCGGGTGCCGTCGCCGACTCGATGGCGATCGGGGAGCAGTACGTCCCCCGGTTGGCGAAGGTGGCGTACACCGAGGCCATCGCCAGCGGCGTCGACTCCTGGCCACCGAGGGTGGTCGAGGCGACGGCCTGGAGCGGCTTGTTGTTGCCGCGGATGTAGCCGACCTTGTCCGCCATGGTGAGCGTCTCGCAGAGGCCGGTCTTCTGCTCCAGCTTTGCGAAGTACGTGTTGATGGACTTGCCGAGGGCACTCGTCATGTCGAAGGTGCCCTTCTCCGTCGGCAGCTCGTTCCCGACGGACCAGGGGCGGTCGTCGACGGGCTGGTTGCTGCAGCTTCGGAAACTCTCACCGGGCAGCGAGATCTTCGAGTCCGTGGTGAACGACTGCGCGGGGCTGATGCCCTTCTCCAGCGCCGCCGCCGCGGTGATGGGCTTGAACGTCGAGCCGACCTGGAAGCCGGCGTACGTGCCGCCCATCTTGTTGTCGACGGCGAGGTTCAGCACCGTCTCGTGCTTCGACTGGTCCAGGCCGTACGGGCGGGACTGGGCCATCGCCAGGATCCGGCCGGTGCCCGGCTGGACCTGCACCACCGCGTCCGCGATCTTGTCGGTCTTGTTGACCCGGGAGGTCGCCGCCTGGTTGGAGGCGGCTTGCGCCTTGGGGTCGAGCGTGGTCTTTATGGTCAGCCCGCCGACTCCCCAGAGCTTCTGCCGGTCGGCTTCGGTCCTGCCGAAGGCGGGGTCGGTGAGGAACACCTTGCGTACGTAGTCGCAGAAGAAGCCCGCACCCTCGACGGCGGTGATGCAGCCGCTCCGGGGCTGGGTGACCTTCAGCTTGATGGGGGTGCCCATCGCCTTGTCGGCCGCGTCCTGCGAGATGTCATGGACATCGGCCATGCGCTGCAGCACGGTGTTGCGCCGCTTGGTGGCCTCCTCCATGTCGTTGATCGGGTCGTAGCGGGTCGGTGACTGGACGAGACCGGCGAGCAGTGCGGACTCGCCGACCGTCAGGTCCTTCGCGGACTTGGAGAAGTAGCGGTGCGACGCGGCCTCGATGCCGTAGGCCTGCTCGCCGAAGAAGGTGATGTTGAGGTAGTTCTCAAGGATCTTCTTCTTGCCGAGCGACTCCTCGACCTGGATCGCGTACTTCAGCTCGCGGACCTTGCGCCCGAGGCTCTTCTGCTGGGCCTGGGCGACCTTGGTCGGGTCGTCGCCCGCCTCCTCGACGAAGACGTTCTTGACGTACTGCTGGGTCAGCGTCGACGCGCCCTGGGCGGCGCCGCCCTCCTGGGCGTTGCGGTTGACCGCGCGCAGCACGCCCTTGAGGTCGACCGCGCCGTGCTCGTAGAACCGGGCGTCCTCGATCGCGACGAGCGCCTTCTGCATGTACGGCGAGATGTCCTTGAGCTTCACCACCGTGCGGTCGCGCTCGTAGACCGTCGCGATCGGGTCGTTGTTGGCGTCGAGAATCGTGGTGCGCTGGCTGAGCGGCGGAGTCTTGAGGCTGGCCGGGATCTCGTCGAATCCCTGGACGGTGCCCTTGGCCGCGAGCCCCAGCGCTCCCGCTGCCGGCAGCGCGATGCCCGCCAGTACAGCTCCGGAGAGCGCTGCGACACCGAGAAATTTGGCGGCCTGCTGGGTCGTCGTGAGACCCCCGCCGGAGCGCTTCTTTGGCATGGGGGCAGCCTACGTGGTCGAGAAGAATCAGCGTTGAGGAGAAGCCCTCATTCGCCGGACACGCGGATATGCCTTGGCCTAAGCTGCACCCAACTGTCACAGCAGCGCTGTTCGGTATCAAGACCCCCGACACGGATTCACCCTCCCCGAATGGGGTGAATGCATGTCCGAATACGCCCCATGCATCACCTCGCGTCCGATGTTGCGCGGGTGAACCGTCCCGGTTTCCCGGGCTTGTTGCTTATGTCCTCGGGTCACTCCGTTGGGTGATCTGCCGCGTACGCATAGTCCGTTCGGGCCATCCAAGATTGGGCCCGACGGGGGTGTTGCGCTGTGCCCACCTTCCGTAACGTCCTCAACTGGCAGCGGTGAATATGCCGCTGCCGCCGTGGGGGAGCCTCGAATTCGGGAGAGGACGGCGCCGGGATGGGCTGGGTAACTGACTGGAGTGCGCAGGCAGCCTGCCGCACTACGGATCCGGACGAACTGTTCGTACAAGGGGCAGCGCAGAACAGGGCCAAGGCGGTGTGCACCGGATGTCCGGTGCGTACGGAGTGCCTGGCCGACGCGCTCGACAACCGCGTCGAATTCGGCGTGTGGGGTGGCATGACCGAGCGGGAGCGGCGCGCACTGTTGCGCCGGCGCCCCACCGTCACCTCGTGGCGTCGGCTGCTGGAGACCGCGCGCACCGAGTACGAGCGGAGCTCGGGCATCCTGCCCGCGATCGTCGCGGACGACGAAGCGTTCGAGGAGACGTACGCCGCCGTGGGGTAGGCCGCTCGCCGCGACAGGCGTGGAGCGCCCGGGGCGCAAGGAGTGGACTCAGGCCGGGGAACGACCGGTCGCGAGGCGATCACCGATGGTCCGAAGCCCCGCGAGGTCGTGCACATCGCCGGGCAGGGCAGCCACTTCCACCACCGGTACTTCGGGGTGGAGCGCGGTGAAACGATCGCGCGTCCGCTGTTCGCGCGCGAGCACCTGCATCCGCTCGGCGTGCAGGCGCAGCAGCCCCGCGGTCAGCGCGTCGACGCCGGGCTCCGGTGGGGCGGGCTCCGATGTCCCGGCAGTGGCCGCGGATGAGGTGTCGGGGGAGGCCCCGACGGGTTTCGGCAGAGCTTTCGACTCGGGTTCCGGCAGAGGTGTGGACAGCGATTTCGTCAGAGGCTTCGCAAGGGGTGTCTCGGCGGGCTCGGGAGAGGTGACCGTGGAGTCACGAACTCCTTCATTCCCGGCCTCCTGATCCACAATGCGACTGTCGTCAAGATTTTCCGCAGCGGCCAGCGCCCGCTCGGCCGAGAGCCGGGCGGCGCCGCTGCCGTGCACCCTGTTGAGTACGAGACCGGCCAGCGGCATGCCCTCGGAGGCCAGCCGCTCCACGAAGTACGCGGCCTCGCGCAGCGCGTCCCGTTCCGGGGCCGCGACCACCAGGAACGCGGTGCCGGGCGCCTGGAGCAGCCGGTACGTCGCGTCGGCGCGGGTGCGGAAACCGCCGAACATGGTGTCCATCGCGGTCACGAAGGTCTGTACGTCGCGCAGGAACTGACCGCCGAGCAGTTTGCCGAGCGTCCCGGTCATCATCGACATGCCGACGTTGAGGAACTTCATCCCGGCCCGGCCACCGACCTTCGCCGGAGCCATCAGCAGCCGGATGAACTTGCCGTCCAGGAACGACCCGAGGCGCTTCGGCGCGTCCAGGAAGTCCAGCGCGGAGCGCGACGGCGGGGTGTCCACGATGATCAGGTCCCACTCGTCGCGGGCCCGCAGCTGGCCGAGCTTCTCCATCGCCATGTACTCCTGCGTGCCGGCGAAGCCCGCGGAGAGCGACTGGTAGAAGGGGTTGTTCAGGATCGCGCGGGCCCGTTCACCGTCCGCGTGCGCCTCGACGATCTCGTCGAAGGTCCGCTTCATGTCCAGCATCATGGCGTGCAGCGCGCCGTCGCCGGTGGCCTTCACGCCCTCCACCCGGCGCGGGATGTTGTCCAGCGAGTCGATGCCCATGGACTGGGCGAGCCTGCGCGCCGGGTCGATGGTGAGGACGACCGCCCTCCGGCCGCGCTCGGCGGCCCGTACGCCCAGGGCGGCGGCGGTCGTGGTCTTGCCGACGCCGCCGGAGCCGCAGCACACGATGATGCGGGTGGCCGGGTCGTCGAGCAGGGGGTCGATGTCGAGCGGGGGCACGGGGTCCAGGGTCATGACGTCGTGTGCCTCCGCAGTTCCGTCGCCAGTTGGTACAGCCCGGCCAGGTCCATTCCCTCGCCCAGCAGCGGGAGTTCATAGGTGGGGAGCTCCAACGCGGCCAGTACGGCGCGCTGTTCGCGCTCCAGCTCGACCCGCTCCGCGTGGTCGACGGCCTCGGCGAGCAGAGGCGTGACCAGTTTCGCCGAGCCGCTGATGCCCGCCCGGGTGAGCGCCTTGGCGACCTCCTTGCGGCGGTCGCCCGACACGGTCCGTACGGCCTGCTCGTCCAGCAGCGCGGGGCGGACCATGTTCACGATGACGTTCCCCACGGGCAGGTCGGCGGCGCGCAGTTCGGCGATGCCGTCGGCGGTCTCCTGCACCGGCATCTCCTCCAGCAGCGTCACCAGGTGCACCGCCGTCTCGGGAGACTTCAGGACCCGCATCACGGCCTGGGCCTGGTTGTGTATGGGCCCTATCTTCGCCAGCCCGGCGACCTCGTCGTTGACGTTGAGGAACCGGGTGATGCGGCCGGTGGGCGGTGCGTCCATGACGATGTGGTCGTACGCGAAACGGCCTTGCCTGTCCTTGCGGCGCACGGCTTCGCAGGCCTTGCCGGTGAGGAGCACGTCCCGTACGCCCGGGGCGATGGTCGTGGCGAAGTCGATCGCGCCGAGCTTCTTCAGGGCCCGGCCCGCGCTGCCCAGTTTGTAGAACATCTGGAGGTAGTCGAGCAGGGCGCGTTCGGCATCTATCGCCAGGGCGTACACCTCCCCGCCGCCCGGGGCCACCGCGATCTTCCGCTCCTCGTACGGGAATGCCTCCGTCTCGAAGAGCTGGGCGATGCCCTGTCTGCCCTCGACCTCCACGAGGAGCGTGCGCTTGCCCTCCGTCGCGAGGGCGAGCGCGAGTGCGGCGGCGACCGTGGTCTTTCCGGTCCCGCCCTTGCCGCTCACGACCTGAAGCCTGCTCACGTATTCGAGCCTAACCAGTCGGGTGCGGTACTACGCCGGAGGCTGTCGGTGACAGCGACTACAGTCGCCGTATGGCCAAATGGGAATACGCGACTGTGCCGCTTCTGGTGCACGCGACGAAGCAGATTCTGGACACCTGGGGCGAGGACGGCTGGGAGCTCGTCCAGGTCGTGCCGGGACCGAACAACCCCGAGCAGCTGGTGGCGTACCTCAAGCGCGAGAAGTCCGCATGAGCGGGGTCGTCGAGGCGCGGCTGACCGAGCTGGGGCTGACGCTGCCCGCAGTCGTGCCGCCGCTGGCCTCGTACCAGCCGGCCGTGCAGTCCGGGGTGTACGTGTACACGGCGGGCCAGCTCCCGATGGTGGAGGGCAAGCTGCCGCTGGTCGGGAAGGTCGGCGCGGAGGTCACGGCGGAGGACGCCCACGACCTCGCGCGGACCTGCGCGCTGAACGCGCTGGCCGCGGTGAAGTCGGTCGTCGGTGACCTGGACCGCATCGAGCGCGTCGTGAAGGTGGTCGGATTCGTGGCCTCGGCCCCGGACTTCACCGGCCAGCCGGGCGTGCTGAACGGCGCGAGCGAGCTGCTGGGCGAGGTGCTCGGCGACCGCGGGGTGCACGCGCGGAGCGCGGTGGGCGTCGCGGTGCTTCCGCTGGACGCACCGGTCGAGGTGGAGATCCAGGTCGAGCTGCGGGCGTAGGGGCGGGCGGGGCTGGGGCAGGCGCCCCGTCCCGCACTCTCCGACGGGACCGACGGACGGGCGTTCCTGACGTCCCGTTCTTCCCGACGGGCACGGTTCCGGGCGTCCGCCCTTCCTGACGCTCTCCGGGGCGGCCCGGTCCGGCGCCCCTCTCGAACATCACGGCGGGAGCGGCTAGCCTCCGCCCATGTCCAATGGTCAGTGGTACCCGCCGGAATGGCCCGACCGCATCCGCGCCCTGGCATCCGGCGAGCTCACCGCCGTGGAACCCCGCCGGGCCGCCACCGTCATGCTCCTGCGGGACGGGCGGGCGGACACAGCGGCGGACGGGCGCCCCGCCGTGCACATGCTCCGCAGACGTACCTCCATGGCCTTCGCGGGTGGCGCCTACGCCTACCCCGGCGGCGGCGTGGACCCCCGCGACGACGACCGGCCGGTCGGCTGGGCCGGGCCCGCCCGCGAGGAGTGGGGCACACGGCTCGGGGTCGACGCGGCCTCGGCCCAGGCCATCGTCTGCGCGGCCGTCCGCGAGACGTACGAGGAGGCGGGCGTGCTCCTCGCCGGGGAGACCGGCACCACCGTGGTCGGCGACCTCTCCGGCGACGACTGGGAGGCCGACCGCGCGGCGCTCGTCGCCCGCGATCTCTCCTTCGCGGACTTCCTGGACCGCCGCGGGCTGGTGCTGCGCTCCGATCTGCTGGGCGCGTGGGCGCGCTGGATCACGCCGGAGTTCGAGCCGAAGCGGTACGACACCTGGTTCTTCGTGGCCGCGCTGCCCGCCGGGCAGCGGACGCGCAACGCCTCCACCGAGGCGGACCGCACGGTGTGGATCCGGCCCGCGGAGGCTGCCGGCCGGTACGACAAGGGGGAGCTGCTGATGATGCCCCCGACGATCTCGACCCTCCGCTCCCTGCAGCCGTACGCGACCGTGGCCGAGGCGCTGGCGGGCGCGGCCACGCAGGACCTCACGCCGGTACTGGCGCGGGCGCGCCTGGACGCCGGTGAGCTGGTGCTGAGCTGGCCGGGCCATGATGAGTTCACCCGCCGGCTGCCGGCGTCGGGAGCCCCGCAGTGACGGCGCGGTCCTCGTGACGACATTCCCCGGGACGGCCGGGACCCCGATGGCCGGGACCCCGGCAGCAGGAGCCCGGACGGCAAGGCGGCCGAAGGCAACGGCCCGTACGACAGGAGCCCCCGCGTGAGCGACGCAGCAGCCCTCCCCGGCCAGCCGAGGGGCGGTGTCCTGTCCGGGCCGGCCACTCCCCGCGCGGTCAACGTCCTCGCGCCCAACGCCTCCGCGATGACCCTCGACGGCACGAACACCTGGATCGTCTCCGAGCCGGACTCGGACCTGGCCGTCGTCATCGACCCCGGTCCGCTCGACGACGTACATCTGCGGGCCGTGATCGCCGCCGCCGAGAGCTCGGGGAAGCGGGTCGCGCTGACCCTGCTGACTCACGGGCACCCGGACCACGCCGAGGGTGCGGCACGGTTCGCCGAGCTGACGCGTACGGACGTACGGGCGCTGGACCCCGCGCTGCGGCTCGGCGACGAGGGGCTCGGCACGGGGGACGTCATCACCACCGGCGGCCTGGAGCTGTGGGTCGTACCGACGCCCGGCCACACCGCGGACTCGCTCTGCTTCCACCTCCCGGCCGACCGGGCGGTCCTGACCGGTGACACGGTCCTCGGCCGCGGTACGACCGTGGTCGCGCACCCGGACGGGCGGCTCGGCGACTACCTGGACTCGCTGCGGCGGCTGCGCTCGCTGACGGTGGACGACGGGGTGCGGACGGTGCTGCCGGGCCACGGGCCGGTACTGGAGGACGCGCAGGGCGCCATCGACTTCTACCTCGCGCACCGCGCCCACCGGCTCGCCCAGGTGGAGACGGCCGTCGAGAACGGCCTCACGACGGCGCCGGAGGTCGTGGCGCAGGTGTACGCGGACGTCGACCGCTCACTGTGGCCCGCGGCGGAACTCTCGGTGCGGGCACAGCTGGAGTACCTGCGGGAGCACGGGCTGATCTGAGCACGCGAAGGGGGCGCCCCGCCGACCGGCAGGACGCCCCCTTCACAGCTGTACGGGCAGGAGCTAGCGGGACCGCTTGGCGAGGCGCTCCACGTCCAGCAGGATCACCGCACGGGCCTCCAGGCGCAGCCAGCCGCGTCCCGCGAAGTCCGCCAGGGCCTTGTTGACCGTCTCGCGGGAGGCGCCGACCAGCTGGGCCAGCTCCTCCTGGGTGAGGTCGTGAACGACGTGGATGCCCTCCTCCGACTGCACACCGAAGCGGCGCGACAGGTCGAGGAGCGCACGGGCGACCCGGCCGGGTACGTCCGAGAAGACCAGGTCGGACATCTGGTCGTTGGTCTTGCGCAGGCGGCGGGCGACGGCACGCAGCAGGGCCGTGGCCACCTCGGGGCGGACGTTCAGCCAGGGCTGGAGGTCGCCGTGGCCCAGACCGAGGAGCTTCACCTCGGTGAGCGCGGACGCCGTGGCCGTACGGGGGCCCGGGTCGAAGAGGGACAGCTCTCCGATGAGCTCGCCGGGGCCGAGCACCGCCAGCATGTTCTCGCGGCCGTCGGGGGAGGTGCGGTGCAGCTTCACCTTGCCCTCGGTGACCACATAGAGGCGGTCGCCGGGGTCGCCCTCGTGGAAGAGGGCGTCGCCACGGGCGAGCGTCACCTCACTCATCGAGGCGCGCAGCTCAGCGGCCTGCTCGTCATCGAGCGCCGCGAAGAGCGGGGCGCGCCGCAGAACGTCGTCCACGAGTTCTCTCCTTGTCGACCTGCTCAGGGGACCGGCTGGACCCCATCATGCCGGACGGGTAAATCAGTGTGATCAGTCACAAGTTTGACGCACCGGGGTCCAGGCTTGTGCGGGAGGGGGCCGATTGGGTTGGTGATTGGCTGTGACCGGGGTGGATGTCGGTGCCGGGCTCTAGGCTGGCCGGGTGTCCAAATCGCCGGTGAGAGCACGGGACAAGGGGGCTGAACGGGTGTCGGCGAGTCACGATTCAGCTGTGGGCGAACAGACGCCCACCCGGGCGAAAGAGGCCGCGAAAGTGACGAAACCGGTGAAGGGGGCTGTAGTGAAGAAGGCCGCGGCGAGGAAGCCCGCAGCGAAGGACGCGACCGCGCCCGACGGACCCGCGAAGGCGACCGCGCCCAAGAAGGCGACCGCGCCCGACAGACCCGCGAAGGCGACCGTGCCCGCCAAGCCGCCGGCGGCGTCCGCCGAGCCCGCCGCGTCCGTGAAACCCGTCAAGATCCCCAGGCCGGAGTCGCACGCCGCCCTGGTCCGCCGGGCGCGCCGGATCAACCGGGAGCTGGCCGAGGTCTACCCGTACGCCCACCCCGAGCTCGACTTCGAGAACCCGTTCGAACTGCTCGTCGCCACGGTCCTCTCCGCCCAGACCACCGACCTGCGCGTCAATCAGACGACCCCTGCCCTCTTCGCGAAGTACCCGACCCCCGAGGACATGGCGGCTGCGGACCCCGAGGAGCTGGAGCAGATCCTGCGGCCGACCGGGTTCTTCCGGGCCAAGGCCAGATCGGTCCTCGGGCTCTCCGCCGCCCTCCGGGACGACTTCGGCGGTGAGGTGCCGGGCCGGATAGAGGATCTCGTGAAGCTGCCCGGCGTCGGGCGGAAGACGGCAAATGTCGTACTTGGTAACGCTTTTGGGGTTCCTGGCATCACTGTGGACACCCACTTCGGCCGACTGGTGCGCCGCTGGAAGTGGACCGAGCAGGAGGACCCGGTGAAGGTCGAGGCGGAGGTCTGCGCGCTCTTCCCCAAGAGCGACTGGACGATGCTCTCGCACCGGGTCGTCTTCCATGGCCGCCGCATCTGCCACGCCCGCAAACCGGCTTGCGGAGCCTGCCCGATCGCCCCGCTCTGCCCGTCGTACGGCGAGGGCGAGACCGACCCGGAGAAGGCGCAGAAGCTCCTGAAGTACGAGAAGGGCGGGCGGCCCGGCCAGCGGCTGAAGCCCCCGGCGGACTACCCGGGGCAGCCCGCTCCTCCGATGGGGGCCGGGTGACAGCAGGGCGGAACGATCAGACCGGCCGCGGTCGTTGGGAGAAGCGGGGGTGCCGATGACGCGCGCGGGAGAGACCCACACCGGCCGGGCCCAGGAGGGCCCGGTCGCCGTGACGGACAGCGGGCTGCCCGGATGGCTGGCGCCCGTGGCACGGGCGGCCGGGACGGTGCGGCCCGAGCAGCTCAGCAGTTTCCTGCCCCCGGAGAGCGGCAGCGGGCGGCAGTCCGCCGTGCTGATCCTCTTCGGCGAGGGCAGCTCCGGGCCCGAGCTGCTGCTGATGGAGCGGGCGACCAGTCTGCGTTCGCACGCGGGACAGCCGTCCTTCCCGGGCGGCTCCCTGGACCCCGGGGACGGCGATCCGCAGACGACGGGTCCCCTGCGGGCGGCGCTGCGCGAGGCCGAGGAGGAGACCGGGCTCGACCCCGCGGGTGTGCAGCTCTTCGGTGTGCTGCCCCGGCTCTACATCCCGGTGAGCGCGTTCGTCGTGACGCCCGTCCTCGGCTGGTGGCGCGAGCCCAGTCCGGTACGGGCGGTGGACAGCGGGGAGACCGCCCGGGTCTTCACGGTTCCGGTGGCCGATCTCACTGACCCCGCCAACCGGTTCACGACGGTCCACCCGAGCGGCCACCGGGGCCCCGCGTTCCTGGTCGAATCCGCTCTGGTCTGGGGTTTCACCGCAGGAGTGATCGACAGAATTCTGCACTTCGCGGGCTGGGAGCGGTCGTGGGACCGCACGAAGCAGGTCCCGCTCGACTGGCGCGCATGACAGGCTGGCCGACGTACTGGGCCACTTGGGCGCCGTACTGGGCCACTCGGGCGACGCTGCGATCCGCAGCGACCCCCCGAGCGGCCGGACCACCGGCCGGAGGGCCGTGACCGGCAACGAAATGCGAGGCTCCCGACGGTGAACGTGCTGGACATCCTGCTGCTGCTGGCCGCTGTGTGGTTCGCGGTCATCGGCTACCGCCAGGGTTTCGTCGTCGGCATCCTGTCCGTGACCGGTTTCATCGGCGGTGGTGTCGTCGCCGTCTACGTGCTTCCGCTGATCTGGGACCGGGTCACCGACAAGTCCGAGGTGTCCACGGGCGCCACCGTCGTCGCGGTCGTCATCGTGATCGTGTGCGCCTCGGTCGGCCAGGCCTTCACCACCCATCTCGGCAACAGACTCCGCCGCTTCATCACCTGGTCACCGGCGCGTGCCCTCGACGCCACCGGCGGCGCACTGGTCAACGTACTGGCCATGCTGCTGGTGGCCTGGCTGATCGGATCGGCCCTCGCCGGTACGACACTGCCCACCCTCGGCAAGGAGGTCCGCACCTCCAAGGTGCTCCTCGGGGTGTCCCGGGTGATGCCGGACCAGGCCGGCACCTGGTTCGCCGACTTCACCTCGGCGCTCGCCCAGAACGGCTTCCCGCAGGTCTTCAGCCCGTTCGCCAACGAGCCGATCACCGAGGTCAAGCCGCCCGACCCGGCGCTCGCCGACAGTCCGGTCGTGGAGCGCGCCAAGAAGTCGATCGTCAAGGTCGTCGGCACGGCGACGGGATGCAGCAAGGTCCTGGAGGGCTCGGGCTTCGTCTTCGGCAACCGCAGGGTGATGACCAACGCCCATGTGGTCGGCGGTGTCACCGAGCCGACCGTGCAGATCGGCGGCGAGGGCAAGCTGTACGACGCGAAGGTCGTGCTCTACGACTGGTCGCGTGACATCGCCGTACTGGACGTGCCGGACCTGAGGGCGCCCGCGCTCACGTTCACCGGCACCGACCAGGCCGCGCACAGCGGTGACAGCGCGATCGTCGCGGGCTTCCCCGAGAACGGTGCGTACGACGTCCGCTCCGCCCGGGTCCGCGGCCGGATCAACGCCAACGGCCCGGACATCTACCACCGCGGGAAGGTCACCCGCGATGTCTACTCCCTCTACACGACGGTCCGCCAGGGCAACTCCGGCGGCCCGCTGCTGACCCCGAACGGCAAGGTGTACGGCGTGGTCTTCGCGAAATCGCTCGACGACAGCAACACCGGCTACGCGCTCTCGGCCGACGAGATCCGTCAGGACATCGCCAAGGGGCTCAGCGCCAACCAGCAGGTCGACACCCAGGGATGCGCGCTGTGAGGCTCACGATTCTCGGCGGCGGCGGATTCCGCGTACCGCTCGTGTACGGCGCGCTGCTGCGCGACCACGCCCCCGGCCGGGTCACCGGGGTCACCCTGCACGACCTGGACCCGGCCCGGCTGACCGCCGTCGCGCGGGTCCTCGCCGACCAGGCGGCGGGTGTGCCGGACGCGCCGGAGGTCCGTACCACCACCGACCTCGACGAGGCGCTGCGCGGGGCCGACTTCGTGTTCTCGGCGATCCGGGTCGGCGGGCTCGCGGGCCGGGCGGCCGACGAACGGGTGGCGCTGGCCGAGGGCGTGCTGGGCCAGGAGACCGTGGGTGCGGGCGGCATCGCGTACGGACTGCGTACGGTCCCGGTCGCCGTCGACATCGCCCGGCGGGTGGCCCGGATCGCCCCCGAAGCCTGGGTCATCAACTTCACCAACCCGGCCGGACTGGTCACCGAGGCGATGGCGGCCCATCTCGGCCGCCGGGTCATCGGCATCTGCGACTCGCCGGTCGGACTCGGCCGCCGGGTCGCCCGGACCCTCGGCGCGGACCCCGACCTGGCGCGGTTCGACTACGTGGGGCTGAACCACCTGGGCTGGCTGCGCGGTCTGTACGTCGGCGAGCAGGACCTGCTGCCCGGACTCTTCGACGACGAGCGGCTGCTGACCTCCTTCGAGGAGGGCAGGCTCTTCGGCGCGGACTGGCTGCGTTCGATCCGGTCCGTCCCCAACGAATACCTGCACTACTACTACTTCAACCGCGAGACGGTCGCCGCGTACCAGCAGGCCGAGCAGACCCGCGGCGCCTTCCTCCGCGACCAGCAGGCGCGGTTCTACGACGAGATGGCGCATCCCGCGACGCCCGCCCTGGCGGCCTGGGACCGTACCCGCGCCGAGCGCGAAGCCACGTACATGGCGGAGAACCGCGAGGCGGCGGGTGCCGGCGAACGGGCCGCGGACGACCTGGAGTCGGGCGGGTACGAGAATGTCGCGCTGGCCCTGATGCGGGCCATCGCGCGGAGCGAGAGCACCACGCTCATCCTCAATGTGCCCAACGCGGGCACGCTCGGCGTGCTCGACGGGACGGCCGTCATCGAGGTCCCGTGCCGGGTCGACGCGGACGGTCCGCACCCGCTGCCCGTATCGCAGCTGACCGGCCACGAGGCCGGTCTGGTGACCGCCGTGAAGGCAGTCGAGCGCTGCGTACTGGAAGCGGCGGAGAGCGGGTCGACGCGGGCGGCGGTGCGGGCGTTCGCCCTGCATCCGCTGGTCGATTCCGTGAATGTCGCGAGGAGACTGCTCGACGGCTACCGGGGTGTGCACCCGGGCCTCGGCTACCTCACGGGGCGCTGAGCCTCGGAGCCGGTCCGGTCAATCACGGCCGGGAATGGCGGAGCCGCGCGGAGACCCAGCGGGCCCGACGGCGGAGGATACGCGGAATGCCGAGGCGGGGATCATGCTCGCGGTCGGGGGTGCCGTCCCTCTCGTAGGTGCTCAGGCCCGTGGCCGAGCGGCGGTTGCTTGCTGCGTCACCGTAGTCGTGCGTCCAGCCCATACCCCCACGTTTGCCCGTGCCTCATGGTCGGTAATCGCGTCCCATGGGGCCAATTGGCCTATGCGCCAGGCATTTGGCTGTTCGTAGGACAGGCGTTCCCGTCCGGCCACCGGACATGCCGGAACGGGGCTCACCGGTCACGCCGGAACCGGGCTCACCGGTCGGGTTCGGGGTCCTTCAACCAGTTGATGAGTTCTGTGGAGAACGCCACCGGGTCCTCCTCCTGCGGGAAGTGCCCCAGGCCGTCGAACAGCCGCCAGCGGTACGGCGCTTCGACGTACTGCCCCGACCCCGCCGCACTGCGGGTACGCATCACCGGATCCAGCGAGCCGTGCAGATGCAGCGTCGGTACCCGCACCGGACGTTTCATCCTGCGGTTGAACTGGATCCCGTCCGGCCGTGCCAGCGACCGAACCATCCAGCGGTACGGCTCGATCGCGCAGTGCGCCGTCGAGGGGATCGACATCGCCCGCCGGTACATCTCCACCGCGTTGTCGTCGGGACGCGCGGGCCCCGACCACTCGCACACCAGTCGGCCCACCAACGCCGCGTCGTCGGCGACGAGCTGACGCTCGGGCACCCACGGGCGCTGGAAACCCCAGACGTACGAACCCGCGCGGGACTGCGAGAAGTCGGACAGCATCGCCGAGCGCCAGCGCCGTGGATGCGGCATCGAGGAGACCACGAGCCGGCGCACCAGCTTGGGCCGCATCACGGCCGCCGTCCAGGCCAGGTACCCGCCCAGGTCGTGCCCGACGAGCGCGGCGTCCGGCTCGCCGAGGGACCGGATCACGCCGGTGATGTCGAGGGCCAGATTGGCGGGGTCGTAACCCCGGGGCGTACGGTCACTGCCGCCCACCCCCCGCAGATCCATGGCGACGGCCCGGAACCCGGCGTCGGCGAGCGCGGTCAGCTGATGCCGCCAGGTCCACCAGAACTGCGGGAAACCGTGCAGCAGCAGCACCAGCGGCCCGTCACCCGCCTCCGTGATGTGGAAGCGCGCGCCATTGGCCGCGACATCGCGGTGGGTCCAGGGCCCGTCGATACGTACGACGGAACCCGATTCGGCAGAAGCGGTCATGCAGACGAGCGTGCCACAGCCGCAGCCTTGTCGGTGACCGCCGCAGGGGCGTTCGAGGACGCGCGTTCGACGGCCGGGCGGGGGTGGGGGCGGACGCCCTGGATCACGGCGGCCGTCTCCTTGACGGACGCGGCGACCTTCTGCGGGCCCTTCGCCTTCTTCGCCTTCTTGGCGAAAACGACCCCGATCAGTGCGAGTACCGCGGCCACCAGCACATTCGCGGCGAAGGACAGCACGAAGCAGATCGCCAAGTTCCAGTGGCTCCAGGTGCGGATGCCGTAGGCGAGGGCGAAGCTCAGCATCGGCAGGGAGAAGAGCAGCACGGTGCCTGCCGCCGCGAACGCCCCGCCGCCGATCGCGCCGCGCTTGACGTCCTGGCGCAGCTCGGCCTTGGCCAGGGCGATTTCGTCGTGCACGAGCGAGGACATCTCGGCGGTGGCCGATGCGACCAGTTGACCGAGACTGCGGTCGGCGGTGCCAGCAGGGCTGCTGGGGTGGCTCATTGCTGAATCCCTCTTCTCATCTGCGGGCGCTCGTACACCTCGCGCCGGTCGGGCTGGCCGTCGTCGGTTTCTGCAGGACCTGACTTCAGATCATGCCGGACGGTCGTCGTCCGCGCTTGCTGCCCCCGCCCGTTCGGCGAGACGACGGTGCTCGGCCGCCTTCCCCTCAAGGATCGCAGCCATACGCAGATGGTGCTCGGCGCTGTCCTCCTCGTAGATGTCGGGGATGCCGTCGTGGTCCTCGTCGCGTTCCTCCTCCTCGCACAGGAAGCGGTATCTGCGGTCGCGCACCTTGAGCAGGACCGAGGAGAGCACGGCGGCGATCACCGAGCCCAGCAGTACGGACGCCTTGACCTCACCGGTCATCGAGCTGTCTCCGGTGAAGGCGAGTTCGCCGATGAGGAGCGAGACGGTGAAGCCGATCCCGGCGAGTGAGGCCACGGCGAAGACGTCGGCCCAGGCCAGGTCCTTGTTGAGCTCGGCCCTGGTGAAGCGGGCCGTCAGCCACGTACCGCCGAAGATGCCGACCGCCTTGCCGACGACGAGGCCCAGCACGACGCCGAGCGTCTCCGGACGGGTGAACACATCGGTGAGCGCACGGCCCGATACGGAGACCCCGGCCGAGAACAGCGCGAAGAGCGGTACGGCGAGGCCCGCCGACAACGGCCGGACCAGATGCTCGATGTGCTCACCGGGGGAGTACGGCTCGCCCTCGCGGCGGGTGCAGCGGAGCATCAGGCCCATGGCGACTCCGGCGATCGTGGCGTGCACGCCGCTGTGGTACATCAGCGCCCAGACGACCAGGGCGAGCGGGACGTAGATGTACCAGCCGTGTACGTCCAGCCGCAGCAGCAGCCAGAAGACGGCCAGCGCGAGCACGGCGCCGCCGAGCGCCACGAAGTTGATGTCGCTGGTGAAGAAGACCGCGATGATGAGGATGGCGAACAGGTCGTCCACGACGGCGAGCGTGAGCAGGAAGGCCCGCAGCGCGGACGGCAGTGAGGTCCCGATGACCGCGAGGACGGCCAGGGCGAACGCGATGTCGGTGGCGGTGGGCACCGCCCAGCCGTCCAGCGAACCGTTGCCGATGACATTGACCAGGGTGTACACCAGGGCCGGTACGGCCATCCCGCAGAGCGCCGCGACGACGGGCAGCGCGGCGGCCTTCGGGTCGCGCAGTTCACCTGCGACCAGTTCGCGCTTGAGCTCGATGCCCGCGACGAAGAAGAAGACAGCGATCAGCCCGTCGGCGGCCCAGTGCGTGACGGACAGGTGCAGGCCGAGGGTGGCGGGGCCCAGATGGAAGTCGCTGACCGAGGCGTAGCTGCCCTTCAGCGGGGTGTTCGCCCAGATCAGTGCGGCGATGGCGGCGACGAGAAGAATCAGGCCGCCGACGGTCTCGGTGCGCAGCGCGTCGGTGAGGAAGGTCCGCTCGGGGAACGGGAGCCGCCCCAGGAAGGTCTGCCTGCCGCGGGAGCGGGACTGCGCGGGCGGTTGGGGATTCGGCTTCGGCTTCGGGGCGGGCGCGGCCACGAGGGGACCTCCGGTCGGGTGGGCAGCACAGAACACATGCCGACCAGACTTCCCGGCGCACCCTTTTGCTTACTGAATTACCTGTGGAACACCCTACCCGGCGCACCAGGGAGCATGCGGTGATCGTCACCTTACGGACAGAACGGGCGCACGGCGCGCTGCAGATGACCAGCCGGGTGGCCGTCGTACACGCAGAACGCCGACCGGGCACCTGGGGTCCGGTCGGCGTTCGCTGTCAGCTGTCAGCTGTCAGCTGTCAGTTCTCAGCTGTTCAGTTCTCGGTTCTCGGTGGGGCTGATCCGGTGTCAGTCCTCGCTGGAAGTGCTCGGCAGCTTGGTCTGGATCAGGTCCATCACCGAGGAGTCGGTGAGCGTGGTGACGTCGCCCAGCTCGCGGTTCTCCGCGACATCGCGCAGCAGCCGCCGCATGATCTTCCCGGACCGGGTCTTGGGCAGCTCCGCCACGGGCAGTACCCGCTTCGGCTTGGCGATCGGGCCGAGCACCGCGCCCACGTGGTTGCGCAGCTCCGCGGAGAGGTCCGCCGACTCCGACGCCGACCCCCGCAATATCACGAAGGCAACGATGGCCTGACCGGTCGTCTCGTCCGCCGCGCCCACGACCGCCGCTTCGGCGACCGACGGGTGCGAGACGAGCGCCGACTCGACCTCGGTCGTCGAGATGTTGTGCCCGGATACCAGCATCACGTCGTCGACCCGGCCGAGCAGCCAGATGTCGCCGTCCTCGTCCTTCTTCGCGCCGTCACCCGCGAAGTACTTGCCCTCGAAACGTGACCAGTAGGTGTCGATGAAGCGCTGATCGTCGCCCCAGATCGTACGGAGCATCGAGGGCCACGGCTCGGTCAGCACCAGGTAGCCGCCACCGCCGTTCGGTACTTCGTTGGCCTCGTCGTCGACGACGGTCGCGGAGATCCCCGGCAGCCCGCGCTGCGCCGACCCCGGCTTCGTCGCCGTGACACCCGGCAGTGGCGAAATCATCATCGCGCCGGTCTCGGTCTGCCACCAGGTGTCCACGATCGGGCACTTGTCGGCGCCGATGTTCTTGCGGTA
Organism: Streptomyces sp. NBC_01267; assembly: GCF_036241575.1. NCBI lineage: Bacteria > Bacillati > Actinomycetota > Actinomycetes > Kitasatosporales > Streptomycetaceae > Streptomyces > Streptomyces sp. NBC_01267. The sequence continues at coordinate 4,326,727 of NZ_CP108455.1, forward strand.
CCACATCCACGCCTCGGGGTTGATGGGCTCACCGACCGAACCCAGCACGCGCAGCGACGACAGGTCGAACTTGGCGGGGATGTCGTCCCCCCACTTCATGAACGTACGGATCGCGGTCGGCGCCGTGTAGAGGATCGAGACGCCGTACTTCTGGACGATCTCCCAGAACCGGCCCTGGTGGGGGGTGTCCGGCGTGCCTTCGTAGATCACCTGGGTCGCGCCGTTGGCCAGCGGGCCGTACGTGATGTACGAGTGGCCGGTCACCCAGCCGATGTCGGCCGTGCACCAGTAGACGTCCGTCTCCGGCTTGAGGTCGAAGACGGCGTGGTGGGTGTACGCGGCCTGGGTGAGGTAGCCGCCGGAGGTGTGCAGGATGCCCTTCGGCTTACCCGTCGTACCGGAGGTGTACAGGATGAACAGCGGCTGCTCCGCGCCGAAGGCCTCGGGGGTGTGCTCGGTGGACCGGCTCCCCACGAACTCGTCCCACCAGAGGTCCCGGCCCTCGGTCCACGCGGTGTCCTGGCCGGTGCGCCGCACCACGAGCACGTGCTCGACCTGCGGGCACTGGGTGACGGCCTCGTCGATCGCGGGCTTGAGCGCGGACGGCTTGCCCCGCCGGTAGCCGCCGTCGGCGGTGATGACCAGCTTGGCGTCGGCGTCCTGGATGCGGGAGGCCACGGCGTCGGCAGAGAAACCGCCGAAGACCACCGAGTGCGCCGCGCCGATCCGGGCGCAGGCGAGCATCGCGACGACGGCCTCGGCGATCATCGGCAGGTAGATGGCGACCCGGTCGCCCTTGGCGACGCCCAGTTCTATGAGGGCGTTCGCGGCCTGCGACACCTCGTCCTTGAGCTGCGCGTACGTGATGGAGCGGCTGTCGCCGGGCTCGCCCTCGAAGTGGATGGCGACGCGGTCGCCGTTGCCGGCCTCGACGTGTCGGTCCACGCAGTTGTACGCGACATTCAGCTCACCGTCGGCGAACCACTTCGCGAACGGTGGGTTCGACCAGTCGAGCGTCTCGGTGGGCTCGGTGGACCAGCTCAGCCGCCGGGCCTGCTCCGCCCAGAAGCCCAGCCGGTCTGCCGCTGCCTGCTCGTACGCCGCCGCGGTGACGTTGGCGTTCGCGGCCAGCTCGGTGGGCGGCGTGAAGCGCCGCTCCTCCTTGAGCAGATTGGCCAAGCTTTCGTTGCTCACGAGATCGCCCTTTCGACAAAGCCTTATGTCCCAGGTCATAGCTCATCAGCCCACGAGCCACTCTGACAAGGGCTAACCGTAAGAAATTGGTTTAGACCTGTGTCCCGTGCTCCGGCCGTGCTCCTTCCGTCTGGCTGCCGGGCGTGGGCGGATCACTCGGATACGAACGGTCAGACCGGAGCCACCTGGGCGAAGACCCCGTCCCGCTCATGAGGGTCGGCGAGCAGATACGCCTGGGCCTCGCCGACGTGGAAGTACATGCCGTGCAGTTCCAGCTCGCCCTCCGCGAGCCGTCTCGCCACCGATGCGTGCGCGCGCACATGCTCCAGCTGCTGGATCACGTTGGTCAGGCAGAGCTGCTCCACGGCATCGGCAGGCATCCGCCCGGAGATCCGGGCCCAGGAGTGATGGCGGCTCAGCATCCGGTCCAGGCTGGGCTGCCCGTGCCGCAACCACCGCCGCAGCGGGGTCTGTGGGGCGTCCGGCGGACTGTCCGGTGGGCCGTTCAGCAGCGCCGTCATCGCCCCGCAGCCGGAATGCCCGCATACGGTGATCGAGTCGACGCGCAGGATGTCGACGGCGTACTCGATCGCCGCCGCCACCGAGTCGTCCGAGCTGTCCGTGCCCGGCAGCGGTACCAAATTGCCCACATTGCGCACGGTGAACAAATCGCCGGGACCGCTCGACGTGATCATGCTGGTGACCAGCCGGGAGTCGGCGCAGGTGAGAAAGAGCTGCGAGGGCCGCTGCCCCTCGCGGGCGAGTCGCGCCAGCTCGCCCCGTACCAACGGGGCCGTATGACGCTGGAACGAGCTGAGCCCGCTGACCAGTTGACGGCTCCCGGGCCGATGGGGCAGGGGCTCCTCCCCACGGAACGCGCCCGCTGCCCCAGCCTCGGTTCCTGGCCGGACCGCGACCTCTGTACAGGGAGTAGAGCGCGGGACCTCCGGGTCCGGCACGATTCCTGTGCCGGGTGCAACGTCACCAGGTACACCCTCCCTGCCGGCGAAGGCCGTCGTGCGGGCAGTGGTCGTCGGGTCCGTAGTGCTGTCTGCGGGCGTACCCGTGTCCGCCCCCGTACGGAGGCAGGCGACCTCGGAGGTGGGGCCGGAGGGGGTCGCCGGTGGGCCCGGATCCCCTGCCGGTTCCGCTGCCGAATCCCTTGCCGGATCCGCTGTGCCGGGTGCGGGCGCGGGCGCGGGCATGGGCACGGCTACGGGCAGCGTGCCGCGGTCGGTGCAGTGGTGATTGCGCCAAGGGGTCCAGGGGCGGCAACAGGTGTGTACGGCGGACTCGGGCTCGGCGATCCGGGCCCCGGCCCGGCCCGTGACCTCGACCTGGCCACCCTGGGCCGCATGAGCCTCCTGCCAGTGCTGGAGGGTCTCGTACGCGGCATGGTCCATGAACGAGCCGTCCAACTCCACGACGGCATACGCCCCCGGTGGCACCTGCCCCAGCGTCCGGCTCAGCTTGGGGACGGCCAGAAACGTCAATTGGCCACGCGCCCGCAGCCGGTGGACACCGTCCTGCTCCGCCAGCGTGATCCGGGTTCTGGACAGGCGGTGCAGTGCCACGCCGACCGCGACCGCGATCCCGATCGCCACTCCCTGTATCACCCCGAAACACAGGACACCGCCCACGGTGGCCCCGTACACCGGGAACTCCCGGTGCTTGTGAACGTTGCGAATGTGCGCGTAACTCACCATCTGGAGGCCGACGGCCATCACGAGTGCGGCCAGGGCGGCGAGGGGCAGCCACTCCAGGACGGCGGCGAGCAGCCCGGCGGCGAGCAGCATCCACACCCCGTGCAACACGGTGGAGGCGCGTCCGGTCGCCCCGGCCCGTACGTTTGCCGCGCCACGCACTGCTCCGCCCGACACCGGCAGCCCGCCGAGCAGCCCCGACACCGCGTTCGCGATGCCCTGCCCGCGCAACTCCCGGTCGAGACCGGTCCGCTCGACGGCCGGGCCAGGGCGGTCCGCCGCCAGTTTGTCCACGGCCACTGCGGAGAGCAACGACTCCAGGCCGGCCACCAGCGTCACCGTGAACACCGCGCCGAGCAGCCCGAGCACCGGGCCGTGCGGCACCTCGGGCAGCGCATGCGTGCGCCAGGACGGCAGGTCGACGCGGGTGATGCCTGGTGCGGCGACGGCAGCGACCGCGGTGGCGACGGCGACCGAGGCGAGCGCGGCCGGGACTCTGCCCAACACCCGGCCGGTGCGGCCGGGGATTCGTGACCACAGCACCAGTACGGCGATGGTGAGCGCACCGATCAGCGGCGCGGCCGGGCCGACGCGGCTCAACTGTCCGGGTAGAGCAAGCGCGTTGGCGACGGCCGAGCTCTGAGGTGTGCCGCCGAGCACGATGTGGAGTTGGGCGAGAGCGATGGCGACGCCGATCCCGGCGAGCGTGCCGTGCACGATGGCCGGAGAGACGGCGAGCGCGCCGCGCGCGGCGCGCAGCGACCCCAGGGCCAGTTGGAGCAGACCCGCTCCCACGGTGATGGCGCAGGTGGTGCGCCAGCCGTAGACCTGGATGAGCTCTGCGGTCACCACGGTCAGACCGGCCGACGGACCGCTGACCTGGAGTGCGGAGCCACCGAGCAGTCCCGCGACGATGCCGCCGACGGCTGCGGCCAGCAGCCCGGCTTCGAGCGGAGCGCCGATGGCGACGGCGAGCCCCAGGGACATCGGGACGGCGATCAAGAAGACCGTGATCGAGGCGGACAGGTCGGCGGCCGCGATCCGGAAGCGGGGGCGGCGGCCGTCTCCACCGGCTGGCGGGCTGTGCGGCCGTTGAAAGAGGGAGGTGTCCGGGGTGCCGGCAGCTGCTCCGGTGGACGTACCGGTGGATGTGTCAGTGAATCTGTGGGCGGATGAGGCCGAAGGGGTGTGATCGGTGCGGGCGGGTACGCAGGCGGACATGGATCTCGTCTCCTCCGGGGCAGCGCGGTCGCGGAATATGCGGAACGGCGAAACAGCGGGTCAAGGGGACGCGGCCGTGGAGCACGGCCTGCAGTAGCGGGGATCATCAACGCTCGGTAAATAGATGGTAATCCAGAGTAAAGACCAAGTCTGGACATTTCGCCTAAATGGTCGAGCGGTTCACCCGATTCGGTGACTGTGTCGCTCAGCGATGCGACAGTATGAAGAATTGAGAGTGGGGTGCATGACCTCCCCCACGCGAAGAATCATCCTCTGCGCCGTCACCGCCGCTCTGGTCGCAGGAGCCGCCGGCTGCGCAGACATCGACGGTTCAGTGCCCAGGACCACGAAGCAGGGCGCGGCCGCCACGAAGCGCAACGCCCCGGCAGAAGCGCCCGAGTCCGCCGTCCGCCTCATCGGCGACGGCTCCACCGCGTACACCGGCGTCCAGCCCCATGTGTCCGTGCCCCACCGTCTGAAACCGGGTCAGAAGCCGCCGCAGTTCGTGGTCTTCTCCTGGGACGGAGCCGGAGAGGACAGCCAGAAGCTCTTCTCGCATTTCCGTGCCGTGGGAAAGAAGTACGACGCGACCATGACGTACTTCCTCAGCGGCGTGTACATGCTGCCGGGGGCGAAGAAGGAGCAGTACGACCCGCCCCAGCACGTGGCGGGCAGCTCGGACATCGGGTTCAACGACGCCGAGGGAATCCGTGACACCGTCACCCAGCTCCGCGGCGCCTGGCTGGACGGGAACGAGATCGGCACCCACTTCAACGGCCACTTCTGCGGACCAGACGGTGGAGTCGGCACCTGGTCGGTCCCCGAGTGGAAGAGCGAGATCACGCAGGCCAAGGCCATGGTGAAGCACTGGCGGACCAACACCGGTCTCACCGGCCTGCCACCCCTGCCCTTCGACTACGACAAGGAACTGGCGGGCGGCCGTTCCCCCTGCCTTGAGGGCCAGCACAATCTGCTGTCCGCCGCCCGTGAGATGGGTTTCCGCTACGACGCGAGCGGCAACGGCCTGCAGGTCTGGCCCAAGCGGCGCGAAGGTGTGTGGGACATCCCGCTGCAGGAAGTCCCGGTGCCGGGGCGGGCGTTCGAGACTCTCTCGATGGACTACAACTTCATGTTCAACCAGTCGCGGACCGTGCACGGCGACCCCGCCATGTACACGTACTGGGGCGATCAGATGCGAGACGGACTGCTGAAGGCGTTCGACCGTTCGTACAACGGAAACCGTGCCCCGCTGATCATGGGCAACCACTTCGAGTCCTGGAACGGCGGTACGTACATGCGGGCCGTCGAGCAGACGATCGCCGCCGTCTGCACCAGGCCGGAAGTGCGGTGTGTGCCGTTCAAACAGCTGGTCAACTGGCTGGAGGCACAGGACCCGAAGACCGTCGGAAAGCTACAGGGGCTGGCTGTCGGCGAGGCGCCGAAGGAAGGCTGGGCGGCCTATCTGTCCCCCCAGCCTTCCGGGGCCGCTCCCGGACGCGGGGTCAAGAAGCAGGGCTGATCTCGGCGTAACGTTCACTGAGGACAAAGGCGGGGTCGACCTGTGAAGCCAGGTCGGCGCCCGTCTTCTCGTTCCCCCAACTTTCCGCGTTCTTCAGGTGGAAGTGCACCATCTGGCGGGTGTAGCGCTCCCAGTCGCGGTGTGCGTAGCTGTCCTCCGCGGCGTCCTGAAGCGACTGGAGGGCCAGCCGGTTCTCCGCTTCGAGCATCTCGAAGCGCGGGGGGCGGCCCTTCTCCATCGCGCGGACCCAGTCGGAGTGGCCCACGGTGACCAGCAGGTCGTCGCCGACCTCGGCGCGCAGGAACTCCAGGTCGTCCTGGTCCCGCACCTTGTTGCCGACGACCTTGAGGGCGACGCCGAAGTCGCGGGCGTACTCCTTGTACTGCCGGTAGACCGAGACACCCTTGCGGGTCGGTTCGGCCACCAGGAACGTCATGTCGAACCGGGTGAACATGCCGGAAGCGAAGGAATCCGAACCGGCCGTCATGTCGACGACGACGAACTCCTCCGGCCCGTCGACCAGATGGTTGAGGCAGAGTTCCACCGCGCCGACCTTGGAGTGGTAGCACGCCACTCCAAGGTCCGACTCGGTGAACGGCCCGGTCGCCATCAGCTGGATCCCGCCGTCGTCCAGCGTGACCGGGCGGGCGCAGGCGTCGAACACCGGATTGTCCTCACGGATCCGGAGCAGCCGCGAGCCCTCGCCGGGCGGAGTGGTTTTGATCATCGTCTCTGCCGAGGCGATACGCGGATTGGAGCCGCGCAGATACTCCTTGATGAGCGGGAGGTGCGCTCCCATCGCGGGCAGCGCGGCGGACTCCGCTTCGTCGAGCCCGAGTGCGGCGCCCAGGTGTTGGTTGATGTCGGCGTCCACGGCGAGGACGGGTGCTTCATTGGCGGTCAGGTGGCGGATGAAGAGAGAGGACAGCGTGGTCTTGCCGCTGCCGCCCTTCCCTACGAAAGCGATCTTCATGTTCACAAAGGGTAGCGGGGCGACTGCGGTGTGTGGGTGTCGGAAGTGAAGAAGACCACTCCAAGGTGGGGTGTCTGCCGTGGACGCGTAGCCTCGCTTCCTATGACTGCGTTCTCCCGGAAGGCGTCCGCCGGAGCCCCGGCGACTCCCCCAGATCACTCAGATCCCCTTGCCGCACTGGGCCAGCTGCCGGGTGTCGGCGATGCTGTGGACTCCGTGCGCAAAGCGGTGGACCGGGTCTACGGTCACCGCGTCATGCGACGGCGCAGCACCGAGGTCACGGCGGAGGCCGCGCTGCGCGCGTCGCGCGGTTCGGCCGCGCTGGCGGGGGCGGACTGGGCGCTGGAGGAAGTGCGCCGACGTACCGACTTCAGTGGTGATCCTGAAGCCCGTACGGTCGGTGCGGCCCTGCGGCTGTCCGCCGAAGCGGGTCAGCTGCTGTCCGTCTGGCGCCAGTCGCCGCTGCGGGTGCTGGCCCGGCTGCACCTGGTGGCTGCGGCTGATTCCGGTGATGCGGTCGGCCGGCCGCGGTTGGCGGGAGAGACGGCGGACGAGCCGTTGATCGAGCTTCCGCTGCCCGGTGCCGACGAGGTGGCGGCGCGACTCGACGGGCTTTCGCAGCTGGTCATCGCGGGCAGTGCGGCTCCCGCGCTGGTGACGGCGGCGGTGGTGCACGGCGAACTGATAGCGCTGCGGCCGTTCGGTTCGTACAACGGTCTGGTCGCCAGGGCGGCCGAGCGGGTCGTGCTGATCAACAGCGGACTCGATCCCAAATCCATCTGCCCGGCCGAGGTCGGTCACGCGGAGCTGGGGCGGGCGGCCTACGTCGCGGCTCTGGACGGCTACGCGTCAGGTACGCCGGAAGGCATGGCCGCGTGGATCGCGCACTGTGGCCGCGCGGTGGAGCTGGGTGTACGGGAATCGACGGCCGTCTGCGAGGCCCTCCAGCGCGGAGCGGCCTGACCGGAGCCCCGGGACTGCCGGACGGGCAGACAAAGGCGGCGGTACCGATCGGTACCGCCGCTGGCATGTCTGCCGGGTTACCAAGCGTCCTCGAATATTGCCCATCAGGCCGGGAACTTGGCCCGTTGCCTGGTGCGGCTGGCCCGTAATCGACGGGTCGACGTCGCGTGGGTGCTCAGCTTCCATGCTCGGTCCGTGGGGCCTGCATGCGGTTTCAGGTGATCCTCTCGGATGTCCTTGGTCTCGCGGGCCGTTGACTCCTTTGTACTCCTGTCGTGGGGTGAGCGGAAGCCCTTACCTCAGTTCTTTACTTTTTCTGATCAAACCGGGGCAAAGGGGTCGCCTCGACGACCGGCCCGGCTGCCCCTGTTGACGTACCAGACCAGACCGGCCGTGGCCGCCGCCGCTCCGACCGCGGCAGCCGCGACCAGGGCGGGCCTGGGGGGCATCCGCAGTGCGGGCAGTCGCTGCTTCAGCCGGACCGGCCGATTGAAGACGAGAACCGGCCACTCCCGTGCGACCGCCTCGCGACGAAGCGCCCGGTCCGGATTGACCGCATAAGGGTGGCCGACCGATTCGAGCATCGGCACATCGGTCGCTGAATCGCTGTACGCGTAACAGCGCGCCAGGTCGTACCCCTCGGAAGCCGCCAGTTCCTTGACGGCCTCGGCCTTGGTGGGCCCGTACGCGTAGTACTCCACCTCTCCGGTGAAGCAGCCGTCCGCGCCGACGACCATGCGAGTGGCGACCACCCGGTCGGCGCCGAGAAGCTCGCCGATCGGCTCGACGACCTCTGCTCCGGAGGTGGAGACGATCACTACGTCGCGGCCTGCGGTGTGGTGTTCCTCGATGAGGGATGCGGCTTCGTCGTAAATGATCGGGTCGATCAGATCGTGCAGGGTCTCGGCGACGATCTCCCTTACCTGCTGGACGTTCCAGCCCTTGCAGAGCGCGGAGAGGTACTCGCGCATCCGCTCCATCTGGTCATGATCGGCACCGCCTGCGAGGAAGACGAACTGGGCATATGCGGTACGCAGCACGGCGCGGCGGTTGATCAGGCCGCCTTGATAGAACGACTTGCTGAAGGTCAGCGTCGATGACTTGGCGATGACTGTCTTGTCGAGGTCAAAGAAGGCAGCGGTACGAGGCGAGGAGTGGTTTTCCACAACTCAGAGCATAGGTGCCCGCCATTCGGCTTACGCGGCGGCGCGTGGGTTTGCCTGAGAAGGCTCTCGGGTACACCATGGAAGTCACGGATCGTTCGCGACCGTGTTATCCCCGTCCGGCTCCTCCCCCCCCCGAGTCGGACGTGGGGACGACCCCAGCTCTCCCCCCCGGCTGGGGTCGTCGCATGTCCGGACACGTTTTCGGTTGAGCCCTCCGGCTCCCCAGCTGTTCGGTGTTCATCTCCGGCCCTCTCCCTTGCTCGGCTGCAACGGCCTTGCACCAGAGATACGCGTCACGCTGTGTAGTGGTTGCACTCCTCTCCGGAAGTCACCGATAAGAGTGGCGGAGATATTCACAACCGGTGAGTTGCCCACAGTTTTGAAGCAAGATCCACTCAATTTCCCGGATCCCTGCACGGTGATTCCCAACGCGAAGTCGGCGGCTTGTCCGATGCGGCTTCGCGGCTCGTAGGAATCACTCTGAGAGGGGGCGGAAGAACGTGGCTGGATCCAGCACACCCGACCGGCTGCCGGTCGCCGGGCAGCGACGGGGCGGACCGCTGATTGTCACCGAGGACGCGGCGCTGCTCGACGATCTGCTGCGGCTGTGCGCTGCGGCGGGGGCCGAGCCGGAGGTTCATCACGGCGTGCCCGACCGCAAGGGCAGCTGGGAGAGTGCACCACTGATCCTCGTCGGGGACGATGCGGCGGCCCGTGTCCGGGGGAGCGCCAGGAGGGCGGGCGTGTACCTCGTCGGGAAGGACCAGGACGATCCTGCCGTCTGGCAGCGTGCCGTCGAGATCGGCGCCGACCATGTACTGCGCCTGCCCGACGCCGAGGGCTGGCTCGTCGAGCGCATTGCCGATGTGTCCGAAGGGGTCGGACAGCAGGCGCTGACCGTCGGGGTGATCGGTGGGCGGGGCGGGGCCGGGGCATCGACCCTGGCATGTGCGCTGGCGCTCACCGCGGCCCGGAGCGGACAGCGCACCGTGCTCATCGACGGCGACCCACTGGGCGGTGGGCTCGATGTGTTGCTCGGTGGCGAGCACACGGCGGGCAGACGGTGGCCGGATTTCGCCCGTTCGAAAGGGCGGGTCGGAGGGAGCGCACTGGAGGAATCCCTTCCGGAACTGCATGGGCTGAAGGTCCTCAGCTGGGACAGGTCCGATGCGGTGGTGATCGCGCCCGAGGCGATGCGGGCCGTGCTGGCTGCAGCGCGCCGGGGAGGAGGCGTAGTCGTCGTCGATCTGCCCCGGCGGGTGGACGAGGGGGCTGCCGAGGCCCTGGCCCAGCTCGATCTCGGGCTGCTGGTGGTGCCGGGGGAGCTCCGGGCCGTCGCGGCGGCGGCGAGAGTGGCCTCGATGGCGGGCATGGTTCTCCAGGATCTGCGAGCGGTGGTGCGGGGGCCGTACGCATCCGGTCTGGACGGCGAATGGGTGGCTCGGGCACTGGATCTCCCCCTCGTGGGTGAACTGCCCGTGGAGGAAGGGCTGCTCGAAGCACAGACCGGCGGCACGCCGCCGGGCAGCCGGACGCGGGGGCCGCTGGCCAAGTTCTGTACCGCGTTCTGGGAGCAGGCGCTGGCCGGGGGAGGTGTCTCATGAACGCGCTGGCTACTTCCGGCGGAACGCAGTTCGCGGGAGGCTCCCCGCCCCTCCTCGACGCCGTGCGGCAGCGGCTCGCGGAGAGCGGCGCGGAACCGACCCCCGCTCGGGTGGCAGCGGCGCTGCGCGCCCAGGGGCGCCTGCTCGGAGACACCGAAGTGCTGGGGGCGGCGGAGGAGTTGCGCTCGGAGCTGGTGGGTTCGGGGCGGCTGGAGGCTCTGCTCGCCGATCCCGCGGTGACCGATGTGCTGGTGGCCGCTCCTGACCGGGTGTGGGTGGACCGTGGATGCGGACTCGAACTGACAGATGTCGTCTTCCCCGACACCGCCGCGGTGCGCAGGCTGGCGCAACGGCTCGCGGCGGTGGCAGGACGGCGGCTCGACGACGCCCGGCCATGGGTGGACGCGCGATTGCCTGACGGGACACGGATGCATGCGGTGCTGGAGCCGGTGGCCGTCGGATCGACCTGCCTCTCGCTGCGGGTGGTGCGGCCGAAGGCCTTCGCACTGGAGGAACTGGTGGCGGCGGGCACGGTCCCGCCGGGCGGCGACCAGGTGCTGCGGGCGCTGATCGACGCCCGGCTGTCCTTTCTGGTCAGCGGTGGGACCGGGACGGGAAAGACGACGCTTCTGTCGTCCCTACTGGGGTTGGTGGGGCCTGCTGAGCGGATTGTGCTGGCCGAGGACTCCTCGGAACTGCGGCCCGAACATCCGCACGTGGTGCGGTTGGAGTCCCGGCCGCCGAACCAGGAGGGTGCGGGCCGGGTGACTCTGCAGGACCTGGTGCGCCAGGCCCTGCGGATGCGTCCCGACCGGCTGGTGGTGGGTGAGGTGCGAGGGGCGGAGGTCACTGAACTGCTGGCCGCGCTGAACACCGGACACGAAGGTGGCTGCGGGACGGTTCATGCCAATGCCGCCGTGGATGTACCGGCGCGTCTTGAGGCTCTGGGGACGGCCGCGGGGCTCGACCGGGCAGCACTGCACAGCCAGTTGGCTGCTGCGCTGGCAGTGGTGGTGCATCTTGTCCGGGACCGGGGCGGGCGGCGCAGAGTCGCCGAGATGCATGTGCTGGAGCGGGACCCGGCAGGTCTGGTGGTGACCGTGCCCGCGCTGCGCTGGGGCATGGAGGGCTTTACCCAAGGGCCGGGCTGGGCCCGGCTGCGGTCGATGATCGGGGGTGGGCCGTGAGTTCCCCGGCCTCCCTGGCGGTGCTCTTCACATGCGCCGCACTGTGGCTGCTGCTGGCGGCACAGGAGCGCGGGCTGCGCAGGGGACGGCTGCTTTTTGCGGGCAGTGCAGAGGCGCGCGCACCGCTGTGGGCAGGCTCGCTGTGGAGAAGGATGCGCGGTCGGCTGAGGCGCGAGTGGCTCTGTCTGCCGGTGGCCGGGGTGATCGCCGTCCTGGGCAGTTCGGTGCTGCCGCTCCTGGCGGGGGTCCTGGCGATCCCGCTGCTGGGACGGCGATTGCGGGCCGCAGCACAGGCACGGGAGCGGTTGCGGCGGACCGATGCGGTGATTGCGATGTGCGGGTCTGTCGCCGGTGAGCTGAGGGCTGGGAGGCAGCCGGGGGAGGCGCTACTGGCTGCCGGCCGGGGGGCGGGGGCTCTGGGCGGGGCAGAGGCCGCGGTGCTGGCGGCAGCGAGGTTCGGCGGCGATGTGCCCGAAGCGTTACGCCGGGCGGCGCGGGAGCCCGGAGCCGGCGGCTTGGTCGGAGTGGCGGCTTGCTGGCGGGTGTCGGTGGACGGTGGCGCGGGGCTGGCGACCGGACTCGACGGCCTGGAAGGGGCGCTGCGAGCCGAACGGGACCAACGGGCCGACCTGCGGGCCGAGCTGGCCGGTGCGCGCTCGACGGTGCTGGTCCTCGCGCTGCTCCCGATCGGCGGCCTGCTCCTTGGAACCGCGCTCGGAGCCGACCCGCTGTGGACTTTGCTGCACACCCCCGCAGGGCTCTGCTGTCTGCTGGCGGGCGGAGTGCTGGAAGGCGCGGGAATCTTCTGGGCCGGGCGGATCGTGCGGGCCGGGGAGGACGCATGACCGGCGGTGCGGCGACAGGTTCCGCCCTGGCCGTCGATGTTGTCCACAGCCTGGGGGTGGCGCTGTGTGCGGTGGCAGCTGTCCGGCTTGCCTTTGTCTGCGTCGAGCGGAGACATGAACGCCGGTCGCGCCGACGGGCAGCCGCGCTGCTGCCCGTGGAGTCAGGTCCACCGCGGAAACGGCCGGAGTACGGGGCGTGGGCCGGCCGCTGGGGCGGACCGCTGGGTGCGGTTGCCGTCGGGTGCGTACTGGTCGGCGGATGGACAGGCTTCGGGGTCGGTCTTGCTGCGGGGTACGGGGTGCGGCGCTGGCAGCAAAGTCGGACACCGTCCGGGCCCGACGACGCCCTGGTGAAGGCGGTGACACGGGAACTGCCGCTTGCCGCCGAGTTGCTGACGGCATGCATCTTGTCCGGTGCGGGGCCTCGGGAGGCTGCGGAGGCGGTCGGGGAATCCCTGGGGGGCCCGGTCGGTGATGCGTTGGCCCGGACAGCGGCAGAACTGCGACTCGGTGGCGAACCGGTGGCGGCCTGGGGGCGGTTCGGCTCGATACCGGGAGCAGCCGGTCTGGCCCGCTGTCTGGAGCGGGCCGCGTCGACCGGCGCCCCGGCCGCCGATCCGGTGGCCCGGCTCGCGGCGGGGCTCCGGGCCCAACGGGCCAGAGCCGCCAAGGACCGGGCGGGACGCGCCGGGGTACTGATCACCGGACCGGTGGGTCTCTGCTTCCTGCCCGCGTTTCTGGCAGTCGGAGTGGTGCCGGTGGTGATCGGACTGGCGAACCACCTGCTCATGGCGAACTGACCGATGCCAGGCGAGCCGGCCGAAGCCAGGAGCCCGAGGTCACGAGCCATGAGCCATGAGCCGAGGTCACGAGCCATGAGCCATGAGCCAACGAATGGTGCGCGTCGTGCGAGCGACACGAGCGCGCAAACAACGTGAACGAACACGGGGGTTGAGATGTGGAATGTACAGATCTTGCGGAACACGCTGAGTGCGCCGGGCGTGCTGCAGGTACGGAACTGGACGCGGGCACGGGTGCGCATGCTGAGGTGTGGGGCAGGCAGGGACGCAGGGATGTCCACGTCCGAGTACGCGGTGGGAACGATCGCGGCGTGTGCGTTCGCAGCCGTGCTCTACAAGGTGGTCACCAGTGGGCCGGTCGCCGCCGCACTGCAATCGGTGGTCGAGAAGGCGCTCAATGCGAAGTTCTGAGGCCGACAGGGGGTCGGTGTCGGCCGAGGCGGCCATGGTGATTCCGGCCCTGGTGCTCTTCACGATGGCGTTGGTCTGGGCCCTGACAGCGGCATCCGCGCAGATTCGGTGTGTGGACGCGGCGAGAGCGGGCGCACGTGCCGCCGCCAGGTCGGAGCCACAGACTGCCGCGCTGGCCGTGGCACGGTCGGCAGCCCCGCGCGGAGCGCGCATCACGCTGGGACGGTCGGGGGAGCTGTGGCAGGTCCGGGTGAGAGCTCCGATGCCGGGGCCGGATGCGCTCGCACTGACGCTGGAGGCGGACGCTGCGGCGCTTGCCGAGGACGAGGTGGGGGCAACCGGCGACGGCGGGGCGAAGGACAGCGGCGGGACGAAGCGCGAGGGAGGCACACCAGGGGTCAGGGACAGCGCGGGCAAACCCGGAGACGAGGGAGGCGAACCGGACAGCAAGGCGAATCCGTCGGAGCAGAGCGCGCGGGCCCGGGTACGGCCGCAGCGCACGCCGTGGGCCCCGGAGCAGGCTGGGGCGGGGCCTCCGGCCGTGCTGTGGGCGCGAACGTACTCCGGAGCGGGGGTGAGGAGGTGAGGCGGCTGTGCAGGGGCCCGTGCGGCGATCAGGGCTTCGCGACGGTGTGGGCGGCCATGGCGACGGCTTCGATGTGCGTGGTGTTCGCCGCTCTGCTCGCGATGGGACAGGCCGTGGCTGCCCGTCACCGGGCAGGTGGTGCAGCGGATTTGGCCGCCCTGGCCGCTGCCGACCGGGCACTGCTCGGCCAGGCCTCCGCCTGCGGCGCGGCGGTGAAGGTGGCCGCGGCGCAGGGGGCCCGCGTGGTGCGCTGTGCGGTGAACGGCGAGATCGCCGATGTGACGGCGCAGGCGCGCTTCGGTCTGTACACGCCGGAGATCAGGGCACGGGCCGGCCCGCCGGATGCGGCGGACGGAGGGGCACCGGAGGCTCCGGAGGGGCCTCCGGGTCCGGACGGCCGGGTGGACCCGGGCGCCGAAGCAGGGCCCGTGCGGGAAGCAGCCCCCGCCTCCGGCGTATTCACCCGTTCGGTCTATTGGGCGGCAGATTCCCCGGCCTGTTCGCCAGGGGCGTCCCGGAGGAGTTCCGCGAGCAGGCGTACGGCGCCCCGCTTGTGCAACGGGTCGTTGCCGTTGCCGCACTTGGGGGACTGGATGCAGGAGGGGCAGCCCGCGTCGCACTCGCAGGAGGCGATGGCCTCGCGGGTCGCTGTGAGCCACTCACGGGCCGTGTGGAAGGCCCGTTCGGCGAAGCCCGCCCCGCCGGGGTGGCCGTCGTACACGAAAACCGTGGGCAACAGGGTGTCCGGGTGCAGCGGAATGGAGACGCCGCCGATGTCCCAGCGGTCGCAGGTGGCGAAGAGAGGCAGCATTCCGATGGAGGCGTGCTCGGCGGCGTGCAGGGCTCCGGCCAGCTGTTCCGGGTTGACGCGTGCGGCATCGAGCTGGTCCTCGGTGACCGTCCACCACACCGCTCGGGTGCGCAGAGTGCGCGGTGGCAGATCGAGCTTCGACTCGCCGAGCACCTCACCGGTGATGAGTCTGCGGCGCAGGAAGGAGACGACCTGGTTGGTGACCTCGACGGAGCCGTAACAGAGCCGCCCGGAACCCCACGGGATTTCGGTGTCGGTCTCCAGGACGGAGATCGCGGTCGTGTCCCGTGCGGTGGTCGAGTACGGCGGACTGGCCTCCTCGACGAGGGCGGCCGAATCCTCCAGGTCCAGGTGCTTCACCAGATAGGTGCGTCCCTGGTGGAGGTGGACAGCGCCGTCGTGGACGGCGGTGTGGGCAGCCGCTTCGTCGACCGTGCCGAGCAGCCGCCCGGTCCCCGCCTCGACGATCTGCACGGGACTGCCGCCTTCGCCCCGGATATCGGTTAGTTCGGCGGCCCGCTCCCGCCGGGTCCAGTACCAGGACTTTCCCCGCCGGCGCAGGAGCTTCGCGGTCTCCAGCTGCGGCATGAGCCCGGCGGTCGCCGGTCCGAAGAGTTCCAGATCGGATTCTGTGAGCGGCAGTTCCGCCGCTGCCGCGCACAGATGAGGGGCGAGGACGTACGGGTTGTCGGGGTCCAGGACGGTGGTCTCCACAGGCTGTTTGAACAGCGCGTCAGGGTGGTGCACCAGGTAGGTGTCCAGTGGGTCGTCACGGGCCACCAGAACGGCGAGTGCGCCTCTTCCCGAGCGTCCCGCGCGGCCTGCCTGCTGCCAGAGCGATGCCCGGGTGCCCGGATAGCCGGCGATGACGACGGCATCGAGACCGGAGACGTCGATGCCGAGCTCCAGGGCCGTGGTGGCCGCGAGGCCGAGGAGCTCGCCGGAGTGCAGGGCGGCTTCGAGGGCGCGACGCTCCTCGGGGAGGTAGCCGCCCCGGTAGGCGGCGACCCGGCCGGCGAGCGAGCGGTCGATCCCGGCGAGGCGTTCCTGGGCGATGAGGGCGATGAGTTCGGCGCCGCGCCGGGAGCGTACGAAGGCTACCGAGCGCACGCCCTGCACGGTCAGGTCGGTCAGGAGGTCGGCGGTTTCGGCGGTGGCGGTACGGCGTACGGGTGCGCCCTGTTCGCCGTGCAACTCGGTGAGTGGAGGTTCCCAGAGGGCGAAGACCAGTTCGCCGCGCGGAGAGGCATCGTCGGCCACCTCGTGGACCGGCAGGCCGGTGAGGCGGCCCGCGGCCACGGCGGGCTCGGCGGCGGTGGCCGAGGCGAGCAGGAAGACGGGATCGGCGCCGTAGCGGGCGCAGAGGCGGCGCAGCCGGCGGACCACCTGGGCGACGTGCGAACCGAAGACGCCCCGGTAGGTGTGGCACTCGTCGATGACCACGAAGCGCAGGGCGCGCAGGAAGGAGGCCCAGCGCGGATGGGAGGGCAGGATTCCGCGGTGCAGCATGTCCGGATTGGTGAGGACGTAGTTGGCGAACTGACGTACCCATTCGCGTTCTTCGACGGGCGTGTCCCCGTCGTACACGGCGGGTCTGATGCCGTGGCCGAGCGGTGCCGCGAGCTCCTTGAAAGCGCGCCGCTGGTCGGCCGCGAGGGCCTTCGTGGGGGCGAGGTAGAGCGCGGTCGCGCCGCGGCCGTTGGGGGCCTCCGAGCCGTCGAGGAGGGTGGAGAGCACCGGCGCGAGATAGGCAAGCGATTTGCCCGAAGCAGTACCCGTGGCGATGATCACAGACTCGCCGTCGAGTGCGTGTTCGGCCGCGACGGCCTGATGGGCCCACGGGTGTTCGATGCCACGCGCCTGAATGGCGGCGATCACTTCCGGTCGGATGCGATCGGGCCAGACGGCATGACGTCCCGCACGCGGGGGCAAGTGCTCCGTATGAGTGATGCGCGAAGCCCGGCTCTGCCCTGCGGAGAGACGGTCGAGGACCTCCCGGGGATCGGGTCGTACACCCGTGTCCCCGGTGGGTCGCCTGGAGCGGTGATTCTTGGCCATCGGCACCGAGTGTGTCACTGGCATGACGGACAATGGGCTCAAGGCGTCGTGCATGGCTGCTGGTAAGTGATTGAATGCCATCGCGGCTGGCGATCCGTTCCCTGGCTCCGCCGGGGAGACCACAGGGTGCGGCCGCTCGATAGCAAGGTGCTGGAGGATCCGTGGACCTGTCCCTGTCGACTCGCAATGTGTCCGGGCCTGGTGGCGACCGTACGGTCGTCGAGGTCGGTGGCGAGATTGATGTATATACCGCGCCCAAGCTGCGCGAGCAGTTGGTCGAGTTGGTGAACGACGGCAGTTATCACCTGGTCGTCGACATGGAGGGCGTGGACTTCCTCGACTCCACCGGACTCGGCGTGCTCGTCGGCGGCCTGAAGCGCGTGCGTGCCCATGAGGGCTCGCTGCGCCTGGTCTGCAACCAGGAGCGCATTCTCAAGATCTTCCGTATCACCGGTCTGACCAAGGTGTTTCCCATTCACACCACGGTCGACGAAGCCGTCGCGGCAACCGACTGACGGCGCCGGAGGAAGAACGCAGGGGTACCGGGCTCCCAGCCCGGTATCCCGGAGAAGCACGCCCGTACCTCTGAGGGGGATCGCATGGCCACCGTTGAACTCCGTTTCAGCGCCCAGCCCGAACATGTCAGAACGGCCCGCCTGGTGGCAGCCGCCGTGGCACGCAGGGCCGGGGTCGATGAGGCCGTGCTGGACGAAGTGCGGCTCGCGGTCGGCGAGGCGTGCTCCCGTGCGGTGGGTATGCACCGCGGAAATGGCATCGACGCCCCGATCCGGGTCGTACTGACCGAGGAGGAGAAGTCGTTCTCCATCGAGGTCGGGGACGAGGTGCCGACAGCGGGTGGTGCCTCCGCGGGTTCCGGGGCGCGCGACGCTTCGGCCGCGGGGGGCGCCGACCCGTCCTTCGACGTGTCCACGGACGGTGAGGACGAGATGGGCCTCGCGGTCATCAGTGGTCTCGTCGACGACGTGGAAGTGACCACGGGCGAGTCCGGAGGAGTCATCCGGATGACCTGGCCGACGGCCTCGGCGACGGAGGAGGCGTGATCAGGAATTCCTGAAACGCGTGGGCGTTTCTTGATCTCCCTCTCCGTTTTTCTTGATCCCCTTTATCCGTCCTGATGATTTAACGGCCCTGCTGAGCAGGGCCTTTTTCTTTTCTCGCGATCGTTTGAATCGTCGATCAATGCTTCTGCGCCATTACTGACGCTGATCGGGTTTATTCAGGCGAAGGTCAATTCGGTTTGCCGCGCCCTTTTTTGATCAGGATCCTCTCCTTAGAATCCGTCCACATCTTGAGCTCTGAGCATCAAGGAGGACGAATGGCGGGGTTCTTCGACCCACAGCAGTCCGAACACACCACCTCACTCGCAGCCGCGGCACTCACCGACGGCAACCGGATCATCGTGATCGTCATCGCCGTGGTGGCGCTGGCGGCCCTGCTCGTCGCCCAGCTGCTGGTACGTCAGGTACTGGCCGCCGGTGAGGGCACCGACTCCATGAAGCAGATCGCGGCAGCCGTGCAGGAAGGCGCGAATGCCTATCTCGGAAGGCAGTTGCGCACTCTCGGCACCTTCGCCGTCGTCGTGTTCTTCCTGCTCTTCCTGCTTCCCGCCGACAACTGGTCGCAGCGCGCGGGACGTTCCGCATTCTTCCTGGTCGGTGCGCTTTTCTCGGCGACCACCGGATACATCGGGATGCGTCTTGCCGTACGGGCGAATGTGCGGGTCGCGGCAGCCGCACGAGAAGCGACTCCGGCAGAGGGTGAGGAAGAAAAGGATCTCACCACTGTCTCGCACAAGGCAATGAAGATCGCTTTCCGGACGGGCGGCGTCGTGGGCATGTTCACGGTGGGCCTCGGCCTGCTCGGTGCCTCCTGCGTCGTCCTCGTCTACGCCGCCGACGCCCCGAAAGTGCTGGAGGGTTTCGGCCTGGGAGCCGCGCTGATCGCCATGTTCATGCGCGTCGGCGGCGGCATCTTCACCAAAGCCGCCGATGTCGGAGCCGACCTGGTCGGCAAGGTCGAGCAGGGCATTCCGGAGGACGACCCGCGCAACGCCGCGACCATCGCCGACAACGTGGGCGACAACGTCGGCGACTGCGCGGGCATGGCGGCCGACCTCTTCGAGTCCTACGCCGTGACACTCGTCGCCGCACTCATCCTCGGCAAGGCCGCCTTCGGGAATTTCGGCCTCGCCTTCCCTCTGATCGTTCCGGCGATCGGCGTGGTCACCGCGATGATCGGCATCTTCGCGGTCGCCCCGCGGCGCGCTGACCGCAGCGGGATGTCGGCCATCAACCGCGGGTTCTTCATCTCCGCGGTGATCTCCCTGATCCTGGTGGCCGTCGCGGTGTACGTCTATCTGCCCTCGTCCTACGGGGACCTGGACGGGGTCACCGACACCACCATCAGCGGGCACAGCGGTGACCCGAGGGTCCTGGCGCTGGTCGCGGTCGCCATCGGCATCGTCATGGCCGCGCTCATCCAGCAACTGACCGGGTACTTCACCGAGACCAGCCGCCGCCCGGTCCGGGACATCGGCAAGTCCTCGCTGACCGGAGCCGCGACCGTCGTTCTGGCCGGTATCTCCATCGGGCTGGAATCCGCCGTCTACACCGCGCTGCTCATCGGACTCGGCGTCTACGGGGCGTTCCTGCTGGGCGGTACGTCGGTCATGCTCGCCCTCTTCGCGGTGGCCCTCGCGGGCACCGGGCTGCTCACCACCGTCGGTGTGATCGTCGCCATGGACACCTTCGGACCGGTGTCCGACAACGCTCAGGGCATCGCCGAGATGTCCGGTGACGTCGAAGGCGCGGGCGCCCAGGTGCTCACCGACCTGGACGCGGTGGGCAACACCACCAAGGCCATCACCAAGGGCATCGCCATCGCCACGGCGGTGCTCGCGGCCTCGGCCCTCTTCGGTTCGTACCGCGACGCGATCGCCACCGCCGTCGACGACGTCCATGCCAGGGCGGGCGAACTGGGTCTGAACATGGACATCTCGCAGCCCAACAATCTGGTGGGCCTGATGTTCGGCGCGGCGGTCGTCTTCCTCTTCTCCGGGCTGGCGATCAACGCGGTCTCGCGCTCGGCCGGAGCCGTGGTCTACGAGGTGCGGCGGCAGTTCCGCGAGCACCCCGGGATCATGGACCACACAGAGATGCCGGAGTACGGCCGGGTGGTCGACATCTGCACCAAGGACGCGCTGCGCGAGCTGACCACGCCCGGTCTGCTGGCCGTGATGGCGCCCATCGCGGTGGGCTTCACGCTCGGCGTGGGCGCACTCGGCTCGTTCCTCGCGGGGGCGATCGGGGCGGGCACCCTGATGGCCGTCTTCCTGGCCAACTCGGGGGGCGCGTGGGACAACGCGAAGAAACTCGTCGAGGACGGCCACCACGGAGGAAAGGGCAGCGATGCCCATGCCGCGACGGTCATCGGGGACACGGTCGGTGACCCGTTCAAGGACACCGCGGGCCCGGCGATCAACCCGCTGCTCAAGGTGATGAACCTGGTGGCGCTGCTGATCGCGCCCGCGGTGGTGAAGTTCAGCTACGGCGACCACGCGAGTGCCGGGGTGCGTGCCGTGGTGGCGACGATCGCGATCCTGGTGATCGTCGGCGCGGTGTACGTGTCCAAACGGCGCGGCATCGTGGTGGGCGAGGACGGCGAGGCAGGTGAGTCCACGGGCGCCGGTGAGCAGGCCGGCCCGGCAGTGGTCACCTGACACCATTCGCTGAGGAGCCGTCAGGGAGGGTGCGGGCGACGCGAGCTGACGCGCCGTCCGCCCCTCTGCCCTCTCGGGCTGTGCTCTCGGGCTGTCCTGTCGGGGGCCCGGCGCCCGTGAGTCTTGTCTCTCTCGCCGTCTTGGTGCAAATGGCTTCAATAAGCCATAATTCGGGCGCACGACACGCGAATGTCGCCCACTTGGCGTGTATGTTCCGGGGCCGAGAGCCTTGGAAGGGACCAATCCGGTGAACAAGAAGCTTGCGGCCGCACTGTCCGGCGGTGCGGTACTGGTAGTGGCGTTGTCGGGCTGCAGTGACAGCAGCAACGACAACAAGACGAACGACTGGGCCAAGACGCTCTGCGTTCAGATCGGGCCTCAGCTGGCGAAGATCAACAAGGCCAACCAGCAGATCACCGCTGTTGCGGCGGACGGCAAGCCCGCGGACATCCAGAAGGCCGACTCGGCCGCGTTCCAGGATCTGTCGGAGGCCGACGCGGCCATCGCCGCCGCCCTCAAGAAGACCGGCCCGCCGCCCGGCGACGACGGGAAGACGATCCAGCAGAACGCCATCACCGAGCTGAACGCCAACTCGAAGGCGTACGCGGACCTGAAGAAGCAGGTCGACGCGCTGGACGTGAAGGACCAGCAGAAGTTCTCCGACGGCCTCAAGGCCATCGGCGAGGACATGAAGAAGATCAACGAGACGGCGTACAAGAAGCTCTTCTCCGGCGACACCGGTAAGGCGCTGCTCAGCCAGGACGCGTGCAAGGTCGCGACGTCCTCGCCGTCGCCCACGGTCGCCCCTTCCAAGGCGTAGCGTCCGCGGCAGACCGAGGCGTAGGGCGCACCGACCAAGGCGTAGCGCCCGCAGTGGAAGTCCCGTCCGGACCGCAGCGGCCCGGTGTCCCGCGCGGATGCCGGGCCGTGCTGCTGTTGTCAGTGGCGACCGCCACAATGGGCGGGTGAGTACGACCAGTCTTCCCGCGCCCGACCGTTCGCCCCAGATCCGCGAGGCCCTGCTCGCCGCGGACTTCACCGCCGACGGCCTGCTCGACCTGCTCGGCGCGCCCGCGTATGCCGCGCTGGCCCGCAGCGAGACGGTGCCCGCCCTGCGCGCCACGCGCGGCCGGACCGCACTGGAGACCCTGGTGCGGCTCTTCCTGCTGCAGCGGCCCGTTCCCGCCGAGCGGGCCGCCGCGGCGCTGCCCCTGGAGGAGTGCGTCGCCGACGGCTGGGTGGTGCGTGCGGGCGACGACGTGCGGGCGACCGTGGACATCCGGCCGTACGGCGGTCCCGAGGGCGAGGACTGGTTCATCGTCTCGGATCTGGGCTG
The DNA here is from genome assembly GCF_036241575.1 of Streptomyces sp. NBC_01267. Lineage (NCBI taxonomy): Bacteria > Bacillati > Actinomycetota > Actinomycetes > Kitasatosporales > Streptomycetaceae > Streptomyces > Streptomyces sp. NBC_01267. The sequence goes on from NZ_CP108455.1 coordinate 4,348,843, forward strand.
CGCGGTCGGCGGCGCGGGCGGTATCGGCAGCCAGGACGAAGGCGTCGTGCTCGGCGTCGGCGGGGCGTCCACCACACTCGCCGGGATCACTGTCCGTACGCCTGTCGGAAAAGCACTCGATCTCGGTACCGGGTCCGGTATCCAGGCGCTGCACGCCGCACAGCACGCCACAGAGGTGACCGCCACCGACCTCAATCCCCGGGCGCTCGGCTTCACCCGGCTCACCCTCGCGCTCTCCGGAGCCCCCGCGGCCGATCTGCGGGAGGGCTCGCTCTTCGCGCCGGTGGCCGGCGAGACGTACGACCTGATCGTCTCCAACCCGCCGTTCGTCATCTCCCCCGGAGCCCGGCTGACCTACCGGGACGGCGGAATGGGCGGGGACGATCTCTGCCGCTCGCTCGTCTCCGAGGCGGGCGAGCACCTGAAGCCGGGGGGATACGCGCAGTTCCTCGCCAACTGGCAGCACGTGGAGGGCGAGGAGTGGCAGGACCGGCTGCGGTCCTGGGTGCCGCGTGGCTGCGACGCGTGGATCGTGCAGCGCGAGGTGCAGGACATCACGCAGTACGCCGAACTCTGGCTCCGGGACAGCGGTGACCACCGCACGGACCCGGAGGCGTACGCCGCACGGTACGAGGCGTGGCTGGACGAGTTCGAGTCCCGCAGGACCAAGGCCGTCGGCTTCGGCTGGATCACGCTGTACAAGTCGGGCTCGGAGCGCCCCTCGATCGTGGTGGAGGAGTGGCCGCACCCGGTCGAGCAGCCGCTCGCCGAGACCGTACGGGCGCACTTCGAGCGCCGGGACTACCTGCGCGACCACGACGACGCCGCACTGCTCGCCGACCGCTTCGAGCTCGCCGCCGAGGTGGTGCAGGAGCAGGTCGGGATGCCCGGCGCGGAGGACCCCGAGCATGTGATTCTCCGCCAGAACCGCGGCATGCGGCGGGCGACGAAGGTCGACACGGTCGGCGCGGGCTTCGCGGGCGTCTGTGACGGGACGCTCTCCGCCGGGCAGATCCTGGACGCCATCGCGCAACTGCTCGGTGAGGACCCGGTGCTGCTCAGGGACCGCACGCCGCAGTCCATCCGGTTGCTGGTGGAGGAGGGCTTCCTGGATCCGGTGGGTCCGTCCACCTGATCCGCGCCGGGCGGGAGCAGAGCGGAAGACCGGGGTCCGGCGGGGCGTGACGCTGTGCGGAGCACCTGTGTTCACTCGTAGTTCGCACCCGTGTCGCCCCGGGGTGCCAGCCTCACCACCCTGACCATCCGGGTCACTCGGGTACGGGGGAGGTACGGACATGGAGAGCGCGCCCGCGGTCTTCGCCGGAACGACATTCGCACTGTTCGGAGCAGCTCTGCTGCTGTGGACGGCGGTACGTGTGCTCCATCGCGCGCCGGTCGCGCAAGGGGCGGACCCCACGCGTTCCGCCACGCTGGCCGCGATCTTCGGTGTGGTGTCCCTCGGCCTCGGGGTGTGGTGCTTCGCCCAGGTCTGAGACGAGCGGCTCCGTACGGCGCCACCGCGGCGGACACGGAGCGTGACCGGGGTCCGGGGAAAGGCCCGGGGAAGGGCAGTGGGCCGATCCGGGCGGCAGGAATGGCGGTAGTCGGGTTACCGTTCCAGTGGCCGTTGCGGGCTTTCGCCGTTTGACACGGGGGCGGGATGTACCGTCACACTCCGCAGCGAGCATGACCACCGAGTGCCGACCGGAGAGAAGAGCCACGTTGTCCCCGACCAGCGAGACCGCACACGGCGGCCGCCGACTCGTCATTGTCGAGTCGCCCGCCAAGGCGAAGACGATCAAGGGCTACCTCGGCCCGGGTTACATCGTCGAGGCGAGCGTCGGGCACATCCGCGACCTCCCGAACGGCGCCGCCGAGGTACCGGACAAGTACACCGGCGAGGTACGCCGCCTCGGGGTGGACGTCGAGAACGACTTCCAGCCCGTCTATGTCGTCAACTCGGACAAGAAGGCGCAGGTCAAGAAGCTCAAGGAGCAGCTGGCCGAGTCGACCGAACTTTTCCTCGCAACCGATGAGGACCGCGAGGGCGAAGCCATCGCGTGGCACCTGCTGGAAGTCCTGAAGCCCAAGGTCCCGGTCCACCGGATGGTCTTCCACGAGATCACCAAGGAAGCGATCCAGGCCGCCGTCGCCAACCCGCGCGAGCTCAACAAGCGCATGGTCGACGCCCAGGAAACCCGCCGGATCCTCGACCGTCTCTACGGCTACGAGGTCTCACCGGTCCTGTGGAAGAAGGTCATGCCGCGCCTCTCGGCGGGCCGCGTGCAGTCCGTCGCCACCCGGCTCGTGGTCGAGCGGGAACGCGAGCGCATCGCTTTCCGTTCAGCTGAGTACTGGGACCTCACCGGTACGTTCTCCACCGGCCGCCAGGGCGATGCCTCCGACCCGTCCACCCTCGTCGCCCGGCTGAACTCGGTGGACGGCCGCCGGGTCGCCCAGGGCCGCGACTTCAACTCCACGGGGCAGCTCAAGAGCGAGGTCCTGCACCTCGACGAGACCAACGCCCGCGCGCTCGCCGCCGCGCTGGCCGACACGGCCTTCGCCGTGCGCTCGGTCGAGTCCAAGCCGTACCGCCGCTCCCCGTACGCCCCGTTCCGTACGACGACGCTCCAGCAGGAGGCCAGCCGCAAGCTGGGATTCGGTGCGAAGTCGACCATGCAGGTGGCCCAGAAGCTGTACGAGAACGGCTTCATCACCTATATGCGTACGGACTCCACGACGCTCTCCGACACCGCGATCAACGCCGCCCGTGCCCAGGTCACGCAGCTGTACGGCAGCGACTACCTGCCGGAGAAGCCGCGTACGTACGCCGGGAAGGTCAAGAACGCGCAGGAGGCGCACGAGGCGATCCGCCCCTCGGGCGACCGGTTCCGCACGCCTGCCGAGACCGGTCTCTCCGGTGATCAGTTCCGGCTCTACGAGCTGATCTGGAAGCGGACCGTCGCCTCCCAGATGAAGGACGCGGTCGGCAACTCCGTCACGGTCAAGATCGCGGGCACCTCCTCCGACAGCCGGGTCGCCGAGTTCTCCGCGTCCGGCAAGACGATCACCTTCCACGGCTTCATGAAGGCGTACGTCGAAGGCGCGGACGACCCGAACGCCGAGCTCGACGACCGTGAGCGCAGGCTCCCGCAGGTCACCGAGGGCGACCCGCTCTCCGCCGAGGAGATCACCGCCGACGGCCACTCCACCAAGCCGCCGGCCCGCTACACCGAAGCCTCGCTGGTCAAGGAGCTGGAAGAGCGCGAGATCGGCCGCCCGTCGACGTACGCGTCGATCATCGGCACGATCCTCGACCGCGGCTACGTCTTCAAGAAGGGCACCGCGCTGGTCCCCTCCTTCCTCTCCTTCGCCGTGGTCAACCTGCTCGAGAAGCACTTCGGCCGGCTCGTCGACTACGACTTCACCGCCCGGATGGAGGACGACCTCGACCGCATCGCGCGGGGCGAGGCCAAGTCCGTGCCGTGGCTGAAGCGTTTCTACTTCGGCGAGGGCGACGCCGGGGCCGGTGCCGCGTCCGAGGCGGGCAACGGCGACGGCGACCACCTCGGTGGGCTCAAGGAGCTCGTCACCGACCTGGGCGCCATCGACGCCCGGGAGATCTCGTCGTTCCCGGTCGGCGAGGGCATCGTGCTGCGCGTCGGCCGGTACGGCCCGTACATCGAGCGCGGTGAGAAGGACTCCGAGAACCACCAGCGCGCGGACGTGCCGGAGGACATGGCGCCCGACGAGCTGACCGTCGAGTACGCGGAGGAACTGCTCGCCAAGCCGAGCGGCGACTTCGAACTGGGCACCGACCCGGAGTCCGGTCACCAGATCGTGGCCAAGGACGGCCGGTACGGCCCGTACGTCACCGAGATCCTGCCCGAGGGCACGCCGAAGACCGGCAAGAACGCGGTCAAGCCGCGGACGGCCTCGCTCTTCAAGTCGATGTCCCTGGACACGGTCACGCTGGCCGACGCGCTCAAGCTGATGTCCCTGCCCCGTGTGGTCGGCACCGACGCGGAGGGCGTGGAGATCACCGCGCAGAACGGCCGGTACGGCCCGTACCTGAAGAAGGGCACCGACTCGCGCTCCCTGGAGACCGAGGACCAGCTCTTCGCCATCACGCTCGAAGAGGCACTGGCGATCTACGCCCAGCCCAAGCAGCGCGGGCGCGCCGCGGCCAAGCCGCCGCTGAAGGAACTGGGCACCGACCCGGTCAGCGAGCGGCCGGTGGTCGTCAAGGACGGGCGCTTCGGCGCGTACGTCACGGACGGCGAGACCAACGCGACGCTGCGGACCGACGACAGCGTCGAGGAGATCACTCCGGAGCGCGGTTACGAACTGCTCGCGGAGAAGCGCGCGAAGGGCCCGGCGAAGAAGACCGCCAAGAAGGCAGCGAAGAAGGCTCCGGCGAAGAAGACGGCGGCCAAGAAGACCACGACCGCGAAGAAGACCGCGGCGAAGAAGACCACCACGGCCGCGAAGAAGACGACCACGAAGAAGACGGCGGCCAAGAAGACGGCTGCCAAGGCCGCAGCGGACGAGTAGACACCCCCGGTCGAATCGGACGAGTAGACACGCCCGGTCGAATCGGGAGGGTGGCCGGTACGGTGCGCGGGAAATGGGCGCAACGTACCGGCCACTTCGCATACGTCCGTTCTGCTGCCGGTCCGGGGCCAGGACCCGCACCGCATGGGCACACAATCGACCCGCCCAAATGTTCGGGGGGCCCGGCGGGGATTTGACCGGTCCGGATACGCTGGTCGGATGACGCGAGCCGAGCAGCCAACGGTCGTGAGCCCCACCTCCGACGAACTAGCCGCAGACTCACGCGAGCGCGCCGTCCGAGCCTTGTTGCGCATCCCTCCGCTCCGGCGGCTGTGGAGCGCTCAGCTCGTCGGCAATATCGGCGATGCCCTCGCCCTTCTCGTGCTTCTGCTGCTGTCGTTGCAGGCGGCGGTCTCGCAAGAATCCTTCGGGGGCGGGTACCGAGGTGCCGCCTTCGCCGTAGCCGCCGTATTCGGCGCGCGGGCCCTTGCCACCTTGCTCTTCGGGGCCGTACTGCTCGGCCCGGTGGCCGCGCTGACCGCGCCGAACGGGCCCCTCGACCGCCGCTGGACCATGATCTGCGCGGACGGCCTCCGGGTCGCGCTGCTGATCATCGCCCCGCTGTGGATCAACTGGACCCCGGCCAAGGCGCCCGCTGTCCTGCTGGTCACCGTCTTCGTCGCCGGGGTCGCCGAGCGTTTCTGGACGGTCGCCAAGGAGAGCGCGGCCCCCGCGCTGCTGCCGTCCCCGCCTCCGGAAGCCGTGGCGGTGCGCCCGCTGCCCGACCACCTCGAAGCGCTGCGCCGGCTCTCGCTCCGTACGACGTTCCTCGCCGTTCCGGCGGCTGCCGCCGTGCTGCTCGTCGCCACGCTGATCAGCAATCTGCTGGGCACCGGCATCGACTGGTTCTCGCTGCACCAGGCGGGTCTCGGGTCGTACGTCGCCGCCGGGCTCTTCGCGGCGTCCGTCTCGACGCTGTACTTCCTAGAACTGCCCGACGGCCAGACGCCCCGCGCCCGTTCCCCGCTGGAGGGGCTGCGCCGCCCGTCCAACGGAGCCGGCCCCGACAAGGGCCGTACCGGCGCGATCCCGCTGCTCGTCCTGGCTGCCGCCGCCGTGGCCGGAGCCATCGCGTCCGCCGCGGCCGTGGCCGTCCTGGACGCCATCGACCTGGGCGGCGGCCCGGTGGCGTTCGCGCTGCTCGTTCTCGCGCTGACCGGGGGCACGGTCATCGGTATCCGTACCGCGCCCAGGACCCTGCCCGGCTTCTCCCGCCGTCGGCTGCTCGCGCTGGCGATCACCCTGACGGGCGTGGCGCTGCTGGTGATGGGCCTGGTCCCGGACACCGCGACGGTGGTGCTGATCGCGACGCTGGCCGGCTGGTCCGCCGGTGTCGCCGCGAACATCGCGCACACCCTCGTCGACCAGGAGACCGAGGAGGCCCGGCGGACACGTATCGCCGAGCATCTGCAGGCGGTCGTACGGGTCGCTGTCGCCCTCGGCGCGATCGTGGCCCCGCTGGTCGCCGCGGCGATCGGCCCGCACCACCTCGCGAACGGGCAGTTCGTCTTCGCGCACGGCGGCGCCGCCTTCACGCTGATGCTGGTCGGCGCGCTGCTGCTGCCGGTGGCCGCGCTGGTCCTGGCCAAGGCCGACGACCGTTCGGGCGTACCGCTCCGCAGCGATCTGCGCGATGCGCTGCGCGGCGGCGCCGACCCGGCGCAGTCCCCGTCGGAGACCGGTTTCTTCCTCGCCCTGGAGGGCGGCGACGGCGCCGGGAAGTCCACCCAGGTGGAGGCGCTCGCCGAGTGGATCCGCGCCAAGGGCCACGAGGTCGTCGTCACCCGCGAACCGGGCGCGACGCCGGTCGGCAAGCGGCTGCGGTCGATCCTGCTGGACGTCTCGTCGGCCGGTCTCTCCAACCGCGCGGAAGCGCTGCTGTACGCGGCCGACCGCGCCGAGCACATCGATTCGGTCGTACGCCCCGCCCTGGAGCGCGGCGCGATCGTCATCTCCGACCGCTACATCGACTCGTCGGTGGCCTACCAGGGGGCGGGGCGCGAGCTGTCGCCGACCGAGATCGGCCGTATCTCCCGCTGGGCGACGGACGGACTCGTACCGCATCTGACGGTGCTGCTCGACGTCTCCCCGGAGGCCGCGCGCGAGCGCTTCACCGAGGCGCCGGACCGGCTGGAGTCGGAGCCCGCCGAGTTCCACCAGCGGGTACGGGCCGGGTTCCTGACGCTGGCTTCGGCCGATCCCGGGCGCTACCTCGTGGTGGACGGGGCGCAGGAACCGGAGGCGATCACCACCGTCGTACGCCACCGGCTCGACCAGCTGCTGCCGCTCTCCGAGGCCGAGATCAAGGCACAGGAAGAGGCGCGGAGGGCCGCTGCTGAGGAAGCCCGCAGGAAGGCCGAGGAGGAAGCGGCCCGCAAGGCGGAGGAGGAGCGCCTGGAGCGCGAGCGCCAGGCACAGCTCGCGAAGCTGCGCGCCGAGGAGGAGGAGCGCAAGCGCCGCGAACTCGAAGAGGCGAAGCGGCGCGAGGCGGAGCGCCAGGCGGAGGAAGCCCGCAGGCAGGCCGAGGAGGCCAGGCGTCTCGCCGAGGAGGAGAGGCTCCGCCGCGAGGCCGAGGAGCAGGTGCGGGAGCAGGAGCAGGAGCGCCTGCGCCGGCAGAAGGAGGAGCAGGCCCGGCTGCGGGCCGAGGCCGAGGAGCGCCGCAAGGAGAAGCAGCGCCTGGCCGAGGAAGCGCTGCTGAGGGCCGAGGAGGCGCGCCGTCAGGCCGAGGCGGAGGCCGCCGAAGCCGCGGCTGCCGAAGCGACCGCCGCGGACAACGAGACGACGGTGGAGACACCGGTCGTGGGCGCGAACGACGTGACGCAGCCGGTCGCCGCCATGCCCTCCACGCCGTCGCGTGCGGAGCCGTCGCGTCCGGACTCCGAGGAGACGACGGTGATCCCGAAGATCGAGGAGCACCCGGCCCCCCGGAAGCCGAAGGACGCCGACGGCCCGAGGGACTCGGGCGATCCGCGAGGAGCGCAGCGGCACTCGGACGCGGACGAGACCACGGTGATCCCCAAGTTCGCGGAGGCCACGGAGCCGCCGAGGCCGGTACGGGGCGCCACCCCGGCGGACCGGGTACCGCCCGGCTACTTCCGGGACGAGCCGCGGCAGGCGCCCCCGGAGAACGCGAACGAGCGCACCCGGGAGCTGCCGCAGTTCGACCCGGAGCGCCCGCGCCGCCGTTCGGACTGGGCGGAGGAGACCCCGCTGGACGACCTGCCGTCGCTGGCGGACGAACTGCTGGGCACGGACCACGACGACGAGCGCGACAACAGGGGCCGGGGCAGAGGCCGGCGCTGACACCGCACGGGAAGGCCGGGGGCCGGGGCATCGGTCCCCGGCCTTCGGCCTTCCCGGCGCTGCAGGGCCTCGCGTCGGGCGTACGGCCGGACGCGCGGCCGCGTTGTCGGACCCCTGCGCCACAATGGATCCCGCACAGGAAGAACCGGCGCCGGGCGGACGGGTGCGACGACGCGCACCCGCCTGTCCGCACCGGTATCCGCACACTGTTGTCCACACACAGGTATCCACATACCGGTATGTGGATACCTGTATCCGCACCCGCACGACCGCACCGAAGGGGCGACCACATGGCCGTATGGGACGACCTCGTAGGCCAGGACCGCGTTCAGACGCAGCTCGCCGCCGCCGCCCGGGACGCCGACGCGCTCGTCACGGCCAACACCGAGCGCACCTCCACCGACGCCATGTCGAAGTCGACGATGACGCACGCATGGCTGTTCACGGGCCCGCCCGGCTCCGGCCGGTCGACCGCCGCCCGCGCCTTCGCCGCCGCCCTCCAGTGCGTCAGCCCCGACCGCGCGCTCGGCGGCATCCCGGGCTGCGGCTTCTGCGACGGCTGCCACACCGCTCTCGTCGGGACGCACGCGGACGTCGAGGTCGTCCGCACCGACCAGCTCTCCATCGGTGTGAAGGAGACCCGCGAACTGGTCCGCCGGGCCCAGCTCTCCCCGGCGGTCGGCCGCTGGCAGGTCATCGTGATGGAGGACGCCGACCGCCTCACCGAGGGCGCGGGGAACGTCCTGCTGAAGGCCGTCGAGGAGCCCGCCCCCCGGACGGTCTGGCTGCTCTGCGCGCCGTCGCTCGAAGACGTACTGCCGACGATCCGTTCCCGCTGCCGCAATCTCACCCTGCGTACCCCCCCGGTGGAAGCGGTCGCCGACATCCTCGTCCGGCGGGACGGCATCGATCCGCAGCGGGCGTGGGAAGCGGCCCGTGCCACGCAGGGACACATCGGCCGGGCCCGCCGCCTGGCCACCGACGAGCGCGCCCGCGCCCGCCGCGCGGCCGTGCTCAAGATGCCGCTGCGGGTCGAGGAGATCGGGGGCTGTCTGAAGTCCGCCCAGGAACTGATCGACGCCGCGACCGAGGACGCCAAGGAGGTCGCGGAGGGCACCGACACCAAGGAGACCGAGGAGCTGAAGGCCGCGCTCGGCGCATCCGCGGGTGGCCGGATGCCGCGCGGTACGGCAGGGGCCATGAAGGAACTGGCCGACCGCCAGAAGCGCCGCTCGACCCGTACCCAGCGCGACACGCTCGACCTCGCGCTGACGGATCTCACCGGCTTCTACCGCGATGTGCTGGCCCTCCAGCTGCGCTCCGAGGTGGCCATCGCCAACGAGGACGTACGGGACGCGCTGGACCGGATCGCGCTGAGTTCCAGCCCCGAGAGGACCCTGCGCCGGATCGAGGCGATCACCGCCTGCCGTCGGGCGCTGGACCGCAACGTGGCCCCGCTGCTGGCCGTCGAGGCGATGGCGGTGTCCCTGCGCGCGGGCTGAGGGGTTGACCGGCTCACTCGTACGGGCTGCAAAAGAGGGGCTCGGGCCGGGGCCCGACTACGCTCCGGGGATGGATCTCAGGCGCCTGCTCTCCACTCCCGTCACCGTGCTGGCCTTGGCCGGACTGCTTGTTTCGGGCTGCTCGTCGGGCAGTTCGGCGCCCGGCGCCTCGACATCCGGCACCCGGGCCTCGGGGTCGGCGCCGTCCGCGGACCTGGCCCCGTACTACACGCAGAAGGTGACGTGGCGTTCCTGCGGCGCCCCCGGATTCGAGTGCGCCACGATGAAGGCGCCGCTCGACTACCAGAAGCCCAAGGACGGCGACATCCAGCTCGCCGTCTCCCGCAAGAAGGCGACGGACCCCGGCCGGCGGATCGGCTCCCTCCTGGTCAACCCGGGCGGCCCCGGCGGCTCGGCGATCCAGTACCTTCAGGGGTACGCGGCGATCGGCTACCCGGCGGCGGTCCGCGCCCGCTACGACATGGTGGCCGTCGACCCGCGCGGGGTGGCTCGCAGTGAGCCGGTCGAGTGCCTGACCGGCAAGCAGATGGACGCGTACACGGAGGTCGACCAGACCCCGGACGACGCGAGCGAGACCCAGAAGCTCACCACCTCGCTCAAGGGCTTCGCACAGGGCTGCGAGAAGCACTCCGCCAAGATCCTTCCGCACGTCTCCACGGTCGAGGCCGCCCGGGACATGGACGTCCTGCGGGGGATCCTGGGCGACAAGAAGCTGAACTACGTCGGCGCCTCGTACGGCACCTTCCTCGGGGCGACGTACGCGGGGCTCTTCCCCGACCGCGTCGGCCGCCTCGTCCTGGACGGCGCGATGGACCCCTCGCTGTCGTCGCTGGAGATGAACCGCGACCAGACCGCCGGATTCGAGACCGCTTTCCAGTCCTTCGCGGCGGACTGCATCAAGCACAAGAACTGCCCGCTCGGCACGGCGTCCACCGCGGATGCCTCCCACCGCCTGGAGGCGTTCTTCTCCCGCCTGGACGCGAAGCCGGTCCCCACGGGCCAGAGCCGCCCGCTGACCGAGTCCCTGGCCACGACCGGCGTGATCTCGGCGATGTACGACGAGACGTCCTGGCCCGACCTGCGCACCGCGCTCACCCAGGCGATGTCGGGCAACGGCGCGGGGCTGCTCGCCCTCTCGGACTCGTACTACGAGCGGTCGGGCGACGGCAAGTACGCGAACCTGATGTACGCCAACGCCGCGGTGAACTGCCTGGACCTGCCCCCCGCGTTCACCGCCCCGGCGTCCGTCACCAAGGCCCTGCCCTCCTTCGAGAAGGCGTCCCCGGTCTTCGGCCGGGGCTTCGCCTGGGCAGCCCTGAACTGCGCCTACTGGCCCGTCCCCGCCACCGGCCGCGCCCACCGCATCGAGGCGAAGGGCGCGGCCCCGATCGTGGTGGTCGGCACCATCCGCGACCCGGCGACCCCGTACAAGTGGGCGAAGTCCCTGGCGGCCCAGCTCTCCTCGGGCACGCTCCTCACGTACGACGGCGACGGTCACACGGCGTACGGCCGGGGCAGCACCTGCATCGACACGGCGATCAACACGTACCTCCTGGACGGCACCCCGCCGAAGAACGGCAAGCAGTGCTCCTGACCGCCTCTGACCTGCGCTGAAGAGCGGGACCGGGGTGTGTCAGGAGCACCCCTGGAAACTGTGTAGACTTGGCGTCGCTGCTGACCGCACCATGGTGTGGACGGGCGTGCCGCCTTAGCTCAGTTGGCCAGAGCAACGCACTCGTAATGCGTAGGTCTCGGGTTCGAATCCCGAAGGCGGCCCGGAATTACCCCAGGACTCACTCGCCGTGACCTGGGGTTTTTTCATGCCTCGGGCACGCCGGGCGCGGGGCTCCGGCCCGTTTGTGTGTCGCTGTGGTCCCGTACCGCTGTGACCGGCGGGACCGGGACCGGTGGCCGGTCGGTGGATTTCTCCTGCCGGGCGTCGACAAGGACCTCGCGCATGCCGCCGGTGGCGCGCCATGCGCGGAGCAGGGCGTGGAAGGCCACCGGGCCGCCGGCGAAGGACTCCCTGCGTCGTCCGGGCTTGCCCTCGTTGTTGTAGTAGCCGGGGGTGCACTCGGCGTGGAACGTGTACAGGTCGACCGCCTTCTCCCGGATCGTCGCGAGCCAGGCGTCCTCGGCCGCCGCGGTCGGCTCGACGTACCGGGCGTCGCGCCTGTGGGCCTCGGCGACGACCTCGGCTACGTGCACGGCCTGTTCGTCGAGGATGTGGACGTAGTTGACGGCGCTGGCGTTCTGGAGCGGGCCGAGCTGGAAGAGGTTGGGGAAGCCGTGGCTGTAGAAGCCGTGCAGCGTCCGGGGGCCGTTGCGCCAGGCCTCGGTGAGGGTGGTGCCGCCTCTGCCGTGTACGGGGAGGTGTCCGGAGGTGATTCCCGAGACGCCGACCTCGAAGCCGGTGCCGAAGATGATGCAGTCGACCTCGTAGGCGGTGCCGCCGACCACGACGGCGTTCGCGGTGATCTCCTCCACGCCGTGGCTGTCGGCGGTGTCGATCAGGGTGACGTTGGGCCTGTTGAAGGTCTGGAGATAGCTGTCGCTGAAGGTGGGCCGCTTGCACATGTAGCGGTACCAGGGCTTGAGCAGTTCGGCGGCCTCCGGGTCCGTGACGACGGCGTCGACCCGTGCGCGGATCTCGTTCATCTTCTGGAAGTCGGCGATCTCTTCGGCGCGTTCCCGTTCTTCGGGCGGCAGGTCCCCGTAGCTGCCGGTCGGGATCAGCTTCTGCTGGAGGCGGGCGCTGCTGGTCCAGCCGTCGTCGACGAGGTCCTCCTCCGTCCGTCCGTCGGTGACCAGGGTGAGGAAGTTGTCCCTGCGCCGCTGCTGCCAGCCGGGGGTGAGGGACGCGGCCCAGCCGGGGTCGGTGGGACGGTTGCCGCGTACGTCGACCGAGGAGGGCGTGCGCTGGAAGACGAGCAATTCCCTTGCTCCGGCGCCGAGATGGGGTACGCACTGGATCGCTGTCGCGCCCGTGCCGATGAGTGCGACGCGTTTGTCGGAGAGCTTGTGCAGATTTCCGTCCGGGCTTCCGCCGGTGTAGGCGTAGTCCCAGCGGCTGGTGTGGAACGTGTGCCCTTCGAAGGTCTCGATGCCGGGGATGCCGGGGAGCTTCGTCTGGCTCAGCGTGCCGCTCGCCGTCACCACGTACCTCGCCCGTATCCGGTCGTCCCGGTCGGTGCTCACGAGCCACTCCGACTCGGCCTCGTCCCAGCGCAGTTCGGTGGCCCGGGTCTGGAAGCAGGCGTCCCGGTAGAGGTCGAAGGTGCGGGCGATCGCCCGCGCGTGCTGCCGGATCTCCTCGCCCGGTGCGTACTTCCACTTCGGGACGTAGCCGACCTCTTCCAGCAGCGGCAGGTAGATGTGCGACTCGATGTCGCAGTGGATGCCGGGGTACCGGTTCCAGTACCAGGTGCCTCCGAAGTCACCGCCCTTCTCGATCACGCGGATCGAGTCCAGGCCCGCCTGCCGTAACCGCGCGCCCGCGAGCAGGCCGCCGAATCCGCCCCCGATGACGACGGCGTCGACCCGGTCGTGGAGGGGTTCGCGGGCCGGCAGCGGTTCGGCGTACGGGTCCTCGTCGAAGTACCCGAACCTGCCGGTGGGACGCTGGTACTGCGCGCTGCCCTCGGGTCGGATCCGGCGTTCCCGCTCGGCCCGGTAACGCGCCCGCAGCGCGTCCGGATCGAACGGGAGGCCCTGTGGGGCGGTGGAGCCGGAGGCCGCGGACGTGCTGTGGGGGGTGGGCATGGATATCCACTTCGTTTCGGGGGTGGTGTGCTGGGGGCGGGCGGGGACGAGCCCGGAGTTGGAGTGCGGAGGTATCGCGGGCACGCAGGTGTGACGCCCGGCCGCTGGGACGACCGGGTGGGGCCTCGCCGCGGGCGGTCCTGGCGGTACGGGCTACCGGAACCGCTCGGCAGGCCGTGGCCCGGCCGCCGCCGTGGTCACCGCGAGACCGGGGCGAGCCAGAGTCCCGCGATCGCGTCGCTCAGACCGGTCGCGGTCTGCTGCCAGGTGGCCCGCGGGGTGGGGCTGCCCACGGCGAGTGAGCGTTCCCGTTCGGCCACGACGAGCACCACCAGGTGCCGGGTCATGTCACCGCGCTCCAGGCGTACTTCGAGCGGAAGGCCGGGCAGGCAGCTGTTGAGGCCGTCGACGGCGCCGACCAGCGCGGGCGAGTGGAGGGACTCGTCCGTCATGATCTCCCGGTAGACCGGGTCGGTGCCGATCTGCGCGTAGAAGCGGCCGAACCAGGAGGGCACACCGAGGCCGGCGACATGGTGCACGAAGGGATCCACCAGGCAGGACACCCAGTCGCGCACGTCGGTGGAGCCGGTGGCCTGCTCGACCTTTTCCGCGCGCATCTGCTCGATCCGCTCGTTGTGCTTGTGCACGATCGCCCTGATCAGGTCGGCCTTGTGGCCGAAGTGGTAGCCGACCGCGGCGTTGTTGCCCTGCCCGGCGGCCTCGCTGACCTGGCGGTTGGAGACCGCCACCACTCCGTGCTCGGCGAACAGCCGCTCCGCCGCCGAGAGAAGCAGCTCCCGTGTCGCGGAGATCCGCGCGGACCTCGCCGTGGCGCCCGTCACCGTGACCACCGCACCGGTGTCCGGTGGGGCCCGCCGTTCACGGGTGGCGCCACCTGGCTGCGGTTCTCGGCGGGCACCCGCTGATCTGTGCCACCCACTGCACGTTCACTCACTGCACGAACACTCACTGCACGTTCACTCTCTGCACGGCTTCCGTAGATGCTGACTCCGACTCCGACTCCGGCCAGTTAAACGCCGCCCCCGATCGGCAGTCAAGCAACTGACTTAACCGAGGGCGGTGCATGCGCACCGGCAACCGTGCGCCCGGCCCGGCGGGTGGCGACGCGGGTGGCGACGCCGGGACGTGTGCGATGCGGGCTGCGACGCCGGGACGTGCGGACGCGGTCGGATCAGGCCAGGGCCGTGGGCTGAGCCGGATCACCGCTGTTCTCGGGTCCGGTCCTTCCCGCACCCTGGACCGCGGCGCGTACGGCTGGGATGAGGGCGGCTATGGCCACGGAGACGAGCGCCATGCCGCAGCCGACGAGCAGGCCGGTGCGGAACCCGGTCTCGGAGGTGAAGCTCCGGCCCCCCGTGGTGGTGGTCATCTGCGCGAGGAGTACGCCCATGACCGCGGCGCCGATGGAGGTGCCGAGCGAGCGCATGAGGGTGTTGAAGCCGTTGGCGGCGGCGGTCTCCGACTGCGGGACGGAGCTCATGACGAGGGCGGGGATGGAGCCGTAGGCAAGCCCCACACCGCTGTTGATGACCATGACCGCCAGCATGATTCCCCAGGCCGAGCCCATCAGTGCCAGCGAGACGCCGTAACCGCCGGCGATCACGAGGGCCCCGCTGATCAGGGTGAACTTCGGGCCCCGGGCATCGGTCAGCTTCCCGCCGAGGGGGGAGACGAGCATCATCATGATGCCGCCCGGAGCCATCCACAGGCCGGAGGCCAGGAGTGACTGGCCCAGCCCGTAGCCGGTGACCGCGGGGAACTGCAGCAGCTGCGGCATCACGAGCATGCTGGCGTACATCGCGAAACTGGTGAAGACCGAGGCGACGTTCGTCAGCAGTACGCGGGGACGGGCGGTGGCCCGCAGATCGATCAACGGGTCCGAGGTGCGTACCTCCCACAGGCCCCAGGCCGCGAACAGCAGGACGGCGCCGGTGAAGAGGCCCAGGGTGGTGCCCGAGCCCCAGCCCCAGTCGGCTCCCTTGGACACCGCCAGGAGCAGACAGACCAGTCCCGCGCCGAGGCCGACGGCTCCCAAGAGGTCGAACCGCTGCCCCTTCGCGGTGGTCGGCACGTGAGGGATCAGGTAGCGGATCAGTACGGCGATGACCGCGGCCAGCACCGCGGAACCCCAGAAGAGCGCACGCCAGTTGGCGTACTGGGCGACCGCCGCCGAGATGGGCAGTCCCAGGCCTCCGCCGATCCCCATCGAGGCGCTCACCAGCGCGATGGAGGAGCTGAGCTTCTCCTGCGGGACGGCATCGCGCAGCAGGGCGATGCCGAGTGGCACCATGCCCATTCCCATGCCCTGGAGCCCCCGCCCGATGATCATCGGGACGACGCCGGCGGACAGTGCGCACACCACGGATCCCAGCATCAGCGGCACCGAGCAGGCCAGCATCATCCTGCGCTTTCCGAGCATGTCGCCGAGGCGTCCGGTGACCGGCACACACACCGCGGACACGAGCAGCGTGACGGTGATGACCCAGGTGGCATTGGACGGCGTGGTGTGCAGGATGCCTGGCAGCTTCGGCAGGAGCGGGGTGACCAGCGTCTGCATGACCGCCGCCGTCGTACCTGCGAGCGCCAGGACGGCGACCACGGCTCCTGGGCGGGACGGCTTTTGTGTGTCCTTCAAGACGGAACTCTCCTCGCAGATGGTTGCTCCGGGAGACCTTAAGTCAGTCGATTGACTTAATCTAGCGCCGAGGTGTTCACTGCTCCGGGAACGCGATCCGTCGATCGTTGTGCTCAGGAGGAGGTCAGGAGTGACCGGTCCGCGAGGTGGGGAAACGCCGCCGCCGAAGGCTCACGTCCTTACGGCGGCCGTCGGCCAACGTGCTTTGGCGGCAACGGTGTTGAGTGCCGGGGTGGACCCGCTGACCGCTCCACAGGGCGGGCTTCCGGTGATGTGGTGACGGCCGCGGGGGACGCCCGGACGGACCGCACGACGGGAACGCGGGAGGCGATCATGGTGGCGGCGGAGCGCCTGTTCGCCGAGCACGGCCTGTCCGCCGTCTCCCACCGGCAGATCGCCCAGGCGGCGGGGCAGCGGAATGTCACCGCTGTCAGCTACCACTTCGGCAGCCGGACCGAACTGGTCCGCGCGATCATGACCAGGCACGGCGAACAGGTCGACCGGGTCCGTCAGCGGTACGTGGAACGGGCTGACGGCGGCGGGGAGATCAGGGACTGGGTTGTCGCCCTGGTCCGGCCGGTGCCGGAGTATCTGGCCTCGCTCGGCATCCCGTCCTGGAACGCCCGGCTGTCGGTCCAGGTGATGACCGACCCGGTGATGCGCGCGCTGGTGACCGAGCAGGCACTCGCCCGCCCGGACCTGCGGCGGATCCTCGACGGCCTCGGCCGCCGCCTCGTGCACCTGCCGCCCGGGGTCCGGGCCGCCCGCGGGGAGATGGCCCGACACCTGATCGTGCACACCTGCGCGGAGCGGGAACGTGCGCTGGCCGAGAACACCGGTCTGCTGCACGCCTCCTGGGAGCAGACCGCGGACGCGCTGACCGACGCGATCTTCGGCCTCCTGACCGCGCCGGTCACCTCGTAGCGGAAACGACTCTTCGTGCAGCAGCGACCGGAGAGCCGGCGTGGCCCGTCAAGTCGCCCGGCACCGAACGGAATGGGAGACACCTGACATGAAGATCAGTGTTGACGAAGAGAAGTGCTGCGGGGCCGGACAGTGCGTGGTGATCGCGCCGGAGGTCTTCGACCAGCGTGACGAGGACGGCATCGTCGTCCTGCTCGACAGCGAACCGGCGCCGGACCGGCACGAGGCCGTACGGGAATCCGCGGGCGTGTGCCCTGCAGCCGCGATCCACCTCGGCGAGAACGCGTGAGCCTTCCCGGCCCGACGCGCCCACGACAAGGCCCGCGCAGCCACGAAGGCCCGCACACCCACCACCTCACGCACCACCACCACCTCACGCACCACCACCACCTCACGCACCACCACCACCTCACGCGTACCCGCGAAGCCACGCCAGGCCGTCGACCCGGCCCCGGACCGCACCGTCGGAAGGACCAGGAATGAGCACAGCGCCCCGGGCGGACACCGCCGCCACCGGCACCCCCGCGTTTCCCGACCCCCGCTCCTCCGCCTGCCCGTTCGGCGTCTCCCCGGAGATGCGTGCCCTTACCGACCGTGGACCGGTCTCCCGGGTCACGTCCTGGGGCGGGAGCACGCCCTGGGTGGTGACCAGCCACACCGAACAGAAGACCCTGCTCGCCGACCCCCGCCTCAGTGCCGTCTTCTCCCACCCCGGTTTCCCCAGCCCCGTCGACCCCGAGAAGGCGGGCAGGGCGACGGCGGACATGAGCTTCGTCGGGATGGACGATCCGGAACACTCCCGCCTGCGCCGCATGGTCAGCGGCGTCTTCACCGTCAAGCGGATCGAGGCGATGCGGCCCGTCGTCCAGAAACTGACGGACGACTTCATCGACACCATGCTCGACGGCCCCAGGCCCGTGGACCTCGTGCAGGCGCTGGCGCTGCCCATCCCGTCCCTGGTCATCTCCGAACTGCTCGGCGTCCCTTACGAGGACCACCACTTCTTCCAGACCAACAGCAGGACGATCGTTTCCGCCACCGCCGGAGCCGAGGCCCGGCACACGGCCCACAGCGACCTCGCCGAATACCTCGACGACCTGGTCGGCAGGAAGACCTCCGCCCCCGGGGACGACCTGCTCTCCGCACTCGCCGCCCGGATCACGGCCGGAGAGATCACTCGCCGCGAAGCTGCCGCGATGGGAGTGCTGCTGCTCCTCGGCGGGCACGAGACCACCGCGAACATGATCAGTTTGGGCACGCTGCTGCTGCTGGAACACCCGGCCCAGCTCGCCACCGTCCGGGACACCGATGATCCCAAGGTGGTCGCCGCCGCTGTCGAGGAACTCCTGCGGTATCTGTCGATCGTGCACCTCGGGCGGCGCCGGACAGCGCTGGAGGACATCGAGATCGCCGGGCGGACCATCCGCGCGGGCGACGGCGTCATCCTCCTCGGCGAACTCGCCAACCGAGACCCCCGGGTCTTCCCCGACCCCGATACCCTGGACATCACCCGCGACGCCCGCCCCCACCTGGCCTTCGGTGCGGGCACCCACCACTGCGTCGGACAGCCCCTGGCCCGGATGGAGTTGCAGGTCATCTATCCCACCCTCTTCCGCCGCATCCCCACCCTGCGGGCCGCGATCGAGGTGGAGCAGGTTCCTTTCAAGTACGACGCGGTCATCTACGGCATCCACGAACTGCCCGTCACCTGGTAGGCAGAACCGCTACGGCAGTCGGCCGGAGGCGGACAGGTGCTGGTCGGCGGCCCAGGAGGCGAGGATGCGCAGCCCGTCGTGAGTGGGGGTGCCGACCTCGGCGGTCCAGACGACGAGTTGCTGTTCGGGGTCGGTACTGGCGGTGAGGGTGTCCCAGTCGAGGGAGAGTTCGCCGGCGACGGGGTGGTGGAGCAGCTTGGTCCCGACGGTGCGGCTGGCGACATGGTGGGCCGCCCACCACTGACGGAAGTGCGCGTCCTGTACGGACAGTTCACCCACGAGGGCGGTCAGCCGGGGGTCGTCGGGGTACCTGGCTGCCTCCATGCGCAGCTGGGCGACGCAGGTACGGGCGACCGTTTCCCAGTCGGCGTACAGGGTCCGCATGGCGGGATCGGCGAAAACGATCCGCACATAGTTCCGGTGGTTCTCGGGAATCCGTCCGAAATCGGTGACCAGGGCCGCTGCCAGTGAATTCCAGGCGATGATGTCCATTCGGCGTCCCATCACCACGGCCGGGGTCGCGGTAAGGTCGTCGAGGAGCCGCTGCAATTGCGGCTGGACTTTCTGCCGGGTGTGCCGCGGGGAACGGGTGGCGGAGGTTTTCCCGGCCAGGCTGAAGAGGTACGCGCTCTGGTCGTCGTCGAGGTGCAGGACGCGGGCGATGGTCGCCAGTACGGGGGCGGAGGCCTGTATGCGGCCCTGCTCCAGCCGCGTGTAGTAGTCGGTGCTGATCGATGCCAGCTGTGCGACTTCCTCGCGCCGCAGACCTGGCACCCTGCGGGGGCCGGTGCCGGGCAGGCCGACGGTGCGGGGGCTGAGCTCGGCCCGCCGGGATCTGAGGAACTCCCCGAGTTCGTTCGCGTGGGCATTGCTGGTCATGTATGCCAGTCTCGCACCGGTCGTCCGCTGCTGAGGGGGACAGTTCTGTCCCTGGATGATTTCCGCCCGGGAGGAGACTGTCTCCCTTTCACGGGGCACGAATCCCCAGGATGCGCATATCCGAGTCCATGGAATATCCGAGCCCATGCAATATCCGTCCGAGTTCGCGAATGTCCGAGTCCACGAATGTCCGAGTCCACGAACGTCGGGCGCACGAACGTCGGGCGCACGAAGGGAAGGCGGCCTGATCGGCGCGGTGGTCGGAGGTACCTGCGGTCACCGGGTCAACTGTCGTTACGGACACTGCGCGTGGCGTCCGCGGAGAAACGATTCGCCCTTCTCGTCCCCTTCTAGGGTCGTGCCCACGTACCCCCCCCTCGGAAGGGATTCACCCCCGCCATGAAGCTCCGCAACGCCGCCGCAGCCGGTCTGGCCGCGCTCGCGCTGGTCCTGATGCTGCCCGGTTCGGCCCTGGCCGCCACCGGCGAGTTCCACTACAAGTACGTCGACGATCATGGCCAGGAACAGTTCGCCACCGTGCACGACCCGCAGAGCGGCCGGTGCATCAACCTCTACGGTGTCGACTCCGACGAACTCCCGCCGGGCTTCGGCCCGCACAACCAGACCGACTCCTGGGTCACGGTCTACGTCGGCACCGACTGCCAGGGGCCCGAGTGGCAGCTGAGGCCCCACGGCAGGCCCGCCCGCGACGATCTCGAACTGCGCTCGGTGAGGTTCGGCCTGCCCGAGTAGGCGGACCACTCGGGCCGGTGCCGCAGCCTGCCGGTGCGGGGCTGCGGCACCGTGATCACACCACTCGGCACCGTGATCACCGCTCGGCGGCGGGAGCGGGCGTCAGGGCAGTGGGCGTCAGGGCAGTGGGGATCAGGGCAGTGGACTCCCGCCCTCCGTTCCGCGTACCACCGGTAGATCCGACGGCAGTCCCCATTCGCTCCAGGACCCGTCGTACACGGCGAGGTCGCGGTATCCGGCCAGTTCGGCGCCGAGCGCCAGGACGCAGGCGGTGACGCCCGATCCGCAGCTGAACACCAGCCGCTCCCGGTCACCGGCGCGGGCCGTGAACGCGGCGCGCAGCTCCGGCTCCCGGAGCATCAGGCCGTTGTGCTGGAGCTCGGTGAAGGGCAGGTTCACCGCCCCGGGCATATGGCCGCCGCGCAGCCCCTCGCGAGGTTCGGGGGCCGCTCCTGAGAACCGCTCCCGGGCGCGGGCGTCGAGGACGGTCGCGTCCGGGTCGGTCAGTGCCGCGGCCACTTCGCCCCGGCCGACGACCAGCCCCGGGCGGGGGCGCGCGGTGAAGTCGCCGCGCACTCCCGGGGGTGCCACCGGCCCGCCGTCCTCCAGCGGGTACCCCGCAGCGGTCCAGGCGGGCAGGCCGCCGTCGAGCACGGCCGCCCGGTCGAAGCCCATCGCCCGGAGCATCCACCAGGCGCGGGCGCTCGAATAGATACCGGCGCTGTCGTAGACGACGACGGTGGAGGTGTCCATGACGCCCAGGGAGCGCATCTCCTCGGTGAACACGGCGGCGCCGGGCATCGTGTGGGGAAGCGGGCCGGAGTGGTCGGACAGCGCCCCGTCGATGTCGAACGGCCGCGCCCCCGGGATCCGCCGCCCGGCGCCCCGGTGCTTGCCGACGGAGGCGTCCAGGATCACCAGCCCCGGGGTGCCCAGCTGATGTACGAGCCGGTCGGCGGCGATGAGCGGGCCGACGCCGGGCGAGGGCCGCGCGGTCATCGGGTGCCCCGCCCGGAGATCTGGCCTGCTGCCTTGTCCACGTCGGCCTCCACCGTTGCTGTTCTGCTCGCTGATCGCACCTGGTCCGGTCGCCAACGTAGCCGGACAGGTCCTCGCACCGCCGTACGGAACGGATCAGCGCCCGCAGTGGGCTCAGCCGAGACCGATCCGCACGCCGACCGCGGACCAGGCTCCCGAGTCCCCGCGTGGCAGGAAGTGTGACCGAGTTGATCGCGGAGGTCGCTACCGCGCAGGAGCTCCGGACGGGGTCTACATCGTTTCCAAGAACGCCGTGTTCGCCGGGCCCGACAACATCGCCTGCTCCGCCACCAAGGCGGACCAGGCCCACCAGGTCAGGCTGCGCGCCGCGGAACTGGGCGGTACGTCAGGCGGGATCCTTCAGGGCGGCGAGGGCCGCTCGGGCTTTCGGCGCGTACAAGGGGCTGAAGTGAGGGTTGATGGTGAGCGCTTCGGTCAGGTCGTCGCGCGCCGCCGCCCGGTCACCGAGGGCCTTTTCGATGAGCCCGCGGTGGTAGTGGAAGAGAGCGTTGCGCATGCCCTGGGAGAGCGCCCGGCCGGACTCGGCGAGAGCCTCCCGGTCCTGGCCGTTGATGTGCAGCGCCCAGGCCAGGGCATCGTGGCTCTCCAGGAAGGGGCGGCTCCTGATGCCTTCCCGGGCAATGGCCAGGGCACGCCGGGGATTGCCGTGGTCGGCCTCGAAGAGGGCGGCGTCGGAGTCGAGGGTGACACCGTTGGCGGCGAAGAGTCTCTGCTCGGCGCGGAAGACCTCGTACTGCTGCTCGGCTTCCTTCGTACGTCCCAAGGACTGGTACAGCTCGCCGAGTTGGAGGATGTACTCGGGTTGCGGGACGCGTTGGACGGCCCTGGTGAAGTCGGCGATGGCGGCGCCGGTGTTCCCGAGGGCCGCCTCTGCCTTTGCTCTGGCCTGGAGCAGCGAGGTGGAGGAGGGCGCGACGCGCAGTCCTGCTCGGGCCTGGGCGAGTTCGGTGGCCGGGTCTCCGCTGTTGAAGGCGAGTTCGCCGAGGTAGTAGTGGGCGAACGCCTGGTCGGCCGGGCCTCCGGCGTCCTGCAGGGCGCGTTGCATGTCGGCGCGCGCGGTCGGGATGTCGCCCCGGAGCTCCGCGACGTAGGAGGCGCGGGACAGGGAGGGGGAGCCGGGCCTGAGGTCGACCATGCGCTGGACGGCCTCGGCTGCTTCGGAGTAGCGGCCGAGCTGCGTGCAGGCGTCGGCGAGGGTTCCGTACAGCGAGGAGTTGTACGGGTTGACGGCAACCGCGCGCTGCGCCCAGTCCAGCGCCTGGGCGAATCGGTGGCGGGCCGCTTCGAGAGCCGCCATGCCGCCCAGCGCGGTGAAGTTGTCCTTCTTCTGGATGGCCAGCGACCGTGTGAGGACCGCCTCCGCCTTGGGGTAGTACGACGGGTCGGCGGTGCTCTTGGCCTGCTCGACGTAGTCCAGCCCGAGGGTGCTGAGCGCGACGGCGTCCTGGGGGGCGCCGCGCAGGTGCCGCTGGAGTCCGGTGATGTCCGTGGCCAGCGGGTCACCGCCGGTGGCCGGGCCGCCCGCAGCGGCCGGAGAGGCCGGGGTACTCGGCGCCGCGGACCAGGGGGAGAGGGCCAGACCGCCGGCGAGGAAGAGGCCCACTCCGAGGGTCGTGGTCACGGCGGTGAGCAGCAGGGTTCGTCGGTGGGTGGGCTTGCGCTGGGTCAATTCCCGCTCCGGGTGGGGGTGGGTGGAGGAGAGGCGGAGGGGTGCGCCCGGCCGGGGGCGGCGGGCGTCGCGTAGACGACGAGGTTCTCGCGGTACTCGTGCCGGTCCCTGTCGTAGGTCCCGCCGCAGGTGATGAGGCGCAGGGCCGGGGCGCCGTTCACCGCGTACACCTGGTCGTCGGGGAAGTCGTCCCTGTCGTACTGGCGGAGCGCCCGGACGGTGAAGGTGGCGTGGGAGTGGTCGCTGCGGTCGACGGTGACGCGGTCCCCCGGGCGCAGGGAGGACAGGTTGTAGAAGGCGGCCGGTCCGGTGAGGGAGTCGACGTGGCCGACTATGATCGCCGCGCCCGGATCCCCGGGCCGGGGGCCGTCGCGCCACCAGCCGATCTGCCCGGGGTCCTGTGGTGCGCCGAGGCGGCCGTCCTGCTGCACCTGCAGGCCGGTGAGGGTGTGGTCCAGGCCGATGCTCGGTATGCGTATGCGTATCGGTGGCGCCGCAGGGGCCGCCGGTGCGGCGCGCCCGGCGGACTGCGGGACGGGCAGGGCGCCGATGTCCGCGCTCTTCGGGGGACCGGGCCTGTCGGTGACGAGCGCGGAGGTGCCTGTCCCGGCCAGGGTCATGCCGGTGGCGACGGCGAGGACCGCGGCCAGGCGCCGTGGATCGGCGGGGCGGAACCGGTGGACGGCCCGGGGCCGCCTGCCCTCCGGGGTGGAGGGCAGGCGGCCGGACGGGTCGGGGCCGGTCACGCCCGGTCCGCCTGCCGTCGGCGCAGGAACATGAATCCGGCGGCGGCCAGCAAGGCGCCGCCGGCGAGGGCGACGACGGCCACGACGGGAGTGCCACCGCTCAGGGCGGTCCCGCCGAAGCCCGCTCCGACGCCGCCGTCCGGGCGCTGCGAATCGGCCTGGTTGACGGCGGCCGTGTTGGGCAGCGCCACGTACGGGAAGGACGCCTCCGGCTGGCGGTACGGGGTGTTGACGCCGTCACCCGCGGCCAGCGCGGGCACGATCTTCCCCGTCTGCGCGGCGCCTTCGAGGGCCTGCAGTGAGATGTCGACGACATCGTCGTTGAGCCGGCGGCCGTTGGGGAAGCCCGCGAGGTCACCGCCCAGGACGCCGAGGCGGTTGGGGTTGCTGGAGGTGGGGACGGACATGTTCAGCCGCAGCTCTTCGGACGGGACGAACTGGCTCTTCTTGACGCCGGCGTTGAGCTGCTGCGAGTTGAGATCCGCCTGGATCGGACCACAGGCCTTGCAGATACCGGTCAGGAAGATCTCGACCAGGTCGTTGCGGGGTGTCGCGGGAGCCGGGATGCCGTAGATGCTCTGGATGAGCTTCGGCACGATCGGGTCCTTCACCTTGTCGACGACCGGCGTGATCGTGTGGTCCTGGTCCGGGGTCAGCGTGTTGAACGCGTCCTTGTACTTCAGCGGCACCACCACCTCGTTGACCAGTGGGTTCCCCAGCCGGGAGACCTGGTGCCAGCCCGCGTCCCCGGTCGAGGGCGGCCCGCCCTTGCTGTCGCTCTCCGTCCGGGAGCCGGTCGCGCTCCTGTCGCTCTCCGTCCGGGAGTCCGTCCCGCTCCTGTTGCTCTCGGAGCCCTTGCCCGCGACGACTGCCGCGCCCTTGCGGTCGGTGGTGGACCACACCCCGATGACCGGGTTGCTCTTGGCGTCCCCCTTCAGGGCCACCTGCGCCTTCGGAACCTGGAGGGCGATGGTGTTCACGTTGTACCCGGCGAGGGTGTTGTGGCCGGTCTCCTTGAGGTTCCCGCCGTAGAGCAGGTCGAAGATCCGCAGGTCCAGGAAGAACGGGTCGGAGGCCTGCCCGGCGTAGGTCTGACCGCCGTCCGGCAGGGAGACCGTGGCCTCCTTGCGCAGCGCGGCGTAGTCGGGCATCGAGGCCTTGCCGGTGTTGGAGGGGGCCGCGGGCGCGTCCTTGACCAGTGTCCTGGTGTTACCGCGGGCATCGGTGGCGGTCAGCGTGTAGGTCTGGCGGAAGTTCAGGGTCGTGTCGTCGATGGAATTGACGACGCCGGTGTTGTAGAGGAACTGGTTGGCGGCATCGCGGATGTGGTCGGTGAACGCCCAGGTGTAGGTGGTGTCGGGCTTGCCGTCGCCGTCACTGTCGATCTTGATGTTGTAGTGGGCGTCGTTGGCGAAGGGGTAGAAGTTGGGGCCCCCGTTGGGCTCCTCGAAGGGGATCCAGTTCGCGATCAGGGTCACCATGTCGGGCTTGTCGGGGCTCGTGAAGGCGTAGACGTCGGTGTTGTCGGCCTTCGGGTCGCCCGCGGTCAGCGGGGCCTCGCGGTGGCTGGAGGCGGAACTGACACCGGGGGCGAGGCCGGTGAGAGTGCCTGCGGTGACCAGGGCGAGGGTGCCGAGTGCGGCGAGAGCGCGTTCGGCCGGGCGGGCCGGGGTCCGTCTGCGCGACGGCAGGGGAAGCTTCATGGGCCATCCGTTTCCGGTGAGTGCCGCTGTCCGCCGGGGAGACGGCGCGGCGAGAGCGGGAACGCTCGAAGCCGCACACGGACGTTCCCGGACCGCACCCATGACCGGAGCGGTGTGACCGACAACCCATCCGTGATGAGACCTAAGCTACGAATAAGTCACCATGTGCCGTATGTGTCAGCAATCGTCTTGAGGCTGAACGCCACAGAAGCTGCCCGAACGGGAACGGAACTCGGTTCGGGGCGAGGCTTGTTGCGAACTATGTGCAATTAGTCTGAACCTGTGCGGGCGAGGCCCGGACGGCATCCTCACGAAGCCAACCGGGTGGTCGCGATGGGCCGCACGAGTGGCATGTCCCGCCCGGCCAGCGTGCGCGGGCACGGCCGGAACGCGGCCCGGTCATTGTCCTCGGGAGCCTTGAACCCGCCCGGTCCGCTCTTCCGAGGCGGAGTCGGCGACACCCGCGATTCCGCGCGCGGACGAGATCAGACGCACCCCGCGTGTTCTCCGCGCGGACGAGATCAGACACACCTCGCGTGTTCCCCGCACCGGTTGCACGCCCACCGCTCCGGAGGCCCCGTGACCCATCGACCCCACGTACGACGGGCCGTCGCCGTGGCCGTCGGCGCCCTGTGGCTCCTCGGCGCCGCGGTCCCCCCGGCCCAGGCCCACCCGCTCGGCAACTTCTCCGTCAACCACTACACCGGCTTCACGCTCCGCCCCGACCGCGTGGACGTCACGGCCGTGACCGACACCGCGGAGATCCCCACCCTCCAGGACGCGTTGAAGGTCGACAGCAACGGGGACGGCAAGCAGAGTGACGCCGAGCGCGCCCACTGGGCCGCCGCAGGCTGTGCCCGAACGGCCGGGAAGCTGGAGGTCACCGCACCGCGGCGGCTCAAGTGGACCGTCAGGTCCGCCCGGTTCGACTACCGTCCCGGGCAGGGCGGGCTGCGTACCAGTCGGCTGGAGTGCGACCTCCGGGCCCCCTTGCGTCTGACGGACGGTCCGGTCTCCCTGCGCGTCGACACCGGCGCCGACCGGACCAGGGTGGGCTGGAACGAGATCACCGCCAAGGGCGAGGGAACGCATCTCCAGCACTCCACCGTTCCGGAATCCTCGGTCACCGACGAATTGCGCAACTACCCGCGGGATCTGCTCTCCACCCCACGCGGTGACACCACGGCGCAGTTCACCGCCGCTCCGGGTGAGGGGGCCGCCGGTACGCACCGAACGCCGGATCGGGTCACGGCCGGAAGCGGTCCTGCCGCCCGTGTCGAGGCCGTGTCCCGGCAGTTGATGTCGCTTGCGGGGGCGAAGCACCTCACGCTCCCGATCGGAATCCTGGCGGTTCTGCTCTCCGTCGTTCTGGGCGCGGGCCATGCGTTGTTGCCGGGCCACGGCAAGACCGTCATGGCCGCCTACCTCGCGGGCAAGCGCGGCAGAACCCGTGATGCCGTCACCGTCGGCGCCACCGTCACCCTCACTCACACGGCCGGAGTCATCGTCATCGGCCTCTGCCTCACCGTGTTCTCCTCGTTGGCGGGCGATGCCGTACTGGGCTGGCTGGGTGTCGTCAGCGGCGCGCTCGTGGCCCTGGTCGGAGCGGGCCTGCTGAGGGACGCGGTACGGCAGCGCCGTCGAGCCGTGCGCCTCGCTTCGCCGGACGGCCTGCAGGCGAGAGCGCCGGAACCGGAACTGGTCGGCGCGGGTTCCGCCGTCCACCACGAGCACACGCACGACCCCGGCCACGAACACGCGCCGCACCACGAGCACGAGCCTCATCACGACCACGACCACGACCACGACCACGACCACGACCACGACCACGACCACGACCACGACCACGACCACGACCACGACCACGACCACGACCACGACCACACCCACGACCACGCCCACACGCACGAGAAACCGCACCGCCACGGCCTGTTCGGGCACCACCACACCCACGCACCTGCCACCGCCGACCCGCAACCCTTCAGCACCCGGGGCCTGATCGGGCTCGGGATCGCCGGGGGGCTGGTACCGAGCCCCTCGGCCCTGGTCGTCCTCCTCGGTGCGATCGCCCTGGGCAGGACCGCCTTCGGGGCCGCTCTCGTGCTCGCCTACGGCCTGGGCATGGCCGCCACGCTCACCGCCGTCGGGCTCGTCCTCGTACGGATCGGCGGCCGGGTGACCAAGTTCTCCGAGCATCCGCTTCTCGCCCTGGTGCGCCGCGTCGCTCCCCACACCGCGGTCCTGACGGCCTTCCTGGTGCTCGTCGTCGGCCTGGGCCTGATGATCCGCAGCCTGCCGCCCGTCCTGTGACCGGAGGAACCCCCATGACTCACCGCCGGAAGACCCGCTTCGCTGCGGCCCTGCTGACCGCGTTCGCCGTCAGCGGCTGCGCGGCCTCGCCGGGCGGCTCCCTCGACGCCCAGTCCGCGACCCCCTCTCCCACCTGTCTCGTGCACCAGAGGAAGGAACCCGCCGAGCGCTACACTGCGGGCAGCGAGGCCGACCCGCGCTCCGTCCTCGAAATGCTGCGCTACTACACCGCCAACGGCACCAAGGCCTTCTGCGACGGCAAGCCCCCCACCCGCACCGATCGCCAGTGGATGACCCTCTACACCAGCCTCGGCGGCCGACGCAGCCACGTTCCCGGTGCGGCCACCCGGACGCCCTGAGGGCGGTTCACCCTTCCCCGCCGTGACGGAAACGGGGTTTCCGGAGCGGCGCCCCCGCCGCTCAGGCCCGGCCCGCCGCCCGGAGCAGATGCAGGGCCGGTTCGGGGAGTTCGCGGCCCTTGGGCCAGACCGCGTGCAGGACACGGCGGAGGGGGAGTGCCGGGTCGACCTCGATCTCCACCAGGCGCCGCAGGTCCAGGTCCTCCCGTACCGCCAGGACGGAGAGCACGGCCGGTGCCAGGCCCCGGGCGGCGGCGCTGCGCAGGGGGGCGGTGGAGCCCAGCTCCAGGACCGGCACGGCGATGCCGTCGTACTGGCGCAGCGCCGTCACCAGGGTCTCCCGGGTGCCGGAGCCCGGTTCGCGCACCAGGAGCGGGGTGTCGGCCAGTTCGCGGCCCGACAGCGGGGTGCGGCGGCGGGTCCACGGGTGGCCCGGCGCCACCACGACCGCGAGCCGGTCCCGTCCCACCGCCGTACGGTGCAGGTCGTCCGGGACCCGGGGGCCCTCGACGAAGCCCAGGTCGCACTCGCCGCGGCGGAGCGCCTCGATGACGCCCCAGGAGTTGGTGACGGTCAGCCCCACATGGGCGCCCGGGGCGCCCTCGCGCAGCGTGACGAGCCAGCCGGGCATCAGCTCCTCGGCGATGGTCAGGCTGGCGGCGACGTGCAGCCGGTTGTCCTGCCGTGAGCGCAGGGCCGCGGCGCCCTCCACGAGGGCTTCGGCCTGTTCCAGCACCGTCCGCGCCCAGTCGGTGACCACCGCGCCCGCCGGGGAGAGCCGGGAGCCCGAGGTGGAACGGTCCAGCAGGTGCAGTCCGAGCCGTCGTTCCAGGGTGCGGATCCGGGCGCTCGCGGACGGCTGGCTGATCCGCAGCCGGGCCGCGGCCCGGCCCAGACTGCCGGTCTCGGCGACCGTGACCAGCAGCTGCAGGGCGTGCAGATCGGGGAGCGGACGCTGCCCGGGTCCGGCGCTCTCCGAGCGGTCGTCCTCACGGCTGCTCATGCGCGGCTGCTCATGTGCCTGCTCATGCGCGTCCGCCCGGATGCCTGACCGTGTGCCTGATCGTGTGCCTGGTCATGTGTGCCCGCTCATAGGAGATGCCTTGAAAAGGTCATAGGGGGACTCTATGACCTGGTCACGAGTTCTCGTCTACCGGGCTCGGTCCCGCGCCCACACGCTGGATTCATGGCTACTCATCTGGACCGTTCTCCGCTCGCAGCTCCTCGGCCACCCGGTCCGCCGACGTCCGGGCGCCGGGCCTCGGCGGTGGCTGCGGTGCGCCGCAACGCCCCCGGCCTGGCGCTCGCCGTCGTGGGTGTCGTGTGCGCCGAGGCGGTGCACGCGCTGCTGCCCGGCATCCCCATGCTGACCGCGGCCGTCGTGCTGGGCATCGTGGCCGCCCACGTCCCGGGGCTGCGCACCCGGGTACGCGGCCCGGCGCAACCGGGACTGACGTTCGCCGGCAAGCGGCTGATGCGGGCGGGCGTCGTCCTGCTCGGCCTCAAACTGAGCATCGGCGATGTGCTCGGGCTCGGCTGGGCCACTGTGGTGATGATCCTCGGGGTCGTCGCCGCCACGTTCTTCGGTACGCAGTGGCTGGGCCGGAAGATGGGCCTGCCGGGCGAGCAGCCGTTGCTGGTGGCCACCGGGTACGCGATCTGCGGTGCTTCGGCGATCGGCGCGGTCAGCAGTGTGCTCGACCGGAACCGCAAGCAGGAGAGCGCCGAGGAGACCGCGCGGCGGGACTCGGACGTGGCTGCCGCTGTCGCCCTGGTGACCCTGTGCGGGACGCTGGCCATCGCCGTCCTTCCGCTGCTGCAGGGGCCGTTGGGGCTGGACGCCAGCCAGTTCGGGCGCTGGGTCGGCGCGGGCGTGCACGACGTCGGGCAGGTGGTGGCCACCGCGCAGACGGCCGGTCCGGACGCGCTGGGCGAGGCGGTCATGGTCAAGCTGATCCGGGTGGCGATGCTCGCGCCCCTGGTGGCGGGGGTCGCGCTCGCCCGCCGCCGGCAGGACGCCAAGCTGCCCGGCGCGGACGCGGCGCCCGCCGGACGCCGTCCTCCCCTGGTACCGCTGTTCGTCGCCGGCTTCCTGGCCGCGGTCGCGCTGCGCAGCACCGGCTGGCTGCCCGGCGGGGTGCTCGACGCCGCCGACAACATCCAGGAACTCCTGCTGGCCGCCGCGCTGTTCGGCCTGGGAAGCGCCGTGTACCTGCCCACCCTGGCCCGCTCCGGAGTGAAGCTCGCCGCCCTCGGCCTGGCCTCCTGGGTCATCGTCGCGGTGACCAGCCTCGCGGGTGTCCTGCTGACCACGTGACACCTGGTGAACCACATGACACCTGGTGAACCACATGACACCTGGTGAACAGCGTGACGTCACGTGAACGGCGTGACGTCACGCGGCTGCGTGCCCGGGGCCGGAAGCCGGATGTGTCCGGCTTCCGGCCCCGGTGTCAGAGAACCTCGCGCGTGGTGCGCCGGTACGTGGAGCGGCGGTCCTCGATGTCCGCCCAGCGGTCCCCGTACACGTTCAGGGTGATCCCCGGCTCCCGCAGTGTCGCGCAGCTGTACTTGGTGGCCAGGACGGAACGGTCCCTGCCCCGGTGCCGCCGCCCGCCGTCCCGGCGGATGCGTGGGCGGCCGGGGCGGCCGACTATGGAGGCAGGGCATCCGCCGTCCCGAACCAGGAGGCCCCGTGTGAGCGATCCGCCGGATGTCCCACTGACGGACCTGGCAGCCCTGGACTACCTGGTCGGGGGCGCCACGGTCGGTGTGGGCGTGCTCGACACCGACCTGCGCTTCCGGTACGTCAACCGGGCGCTCGAACGGATCAACGGGATCCCCGCAGCCGAGCACCTGGGCCGCACCGTCACCGACCTGCTGCCGGAGCTCGACGCGCCGATGGACGCGCTGCGCGCGGTGCTCGACGACGGGCGGCCCCGTGATGTGACGCACAGCGGCCGTACGCCCGCGTCGGACGACCCGGGGCTGCGTTTCTGGCAGAGCACCTACCACCGGCTGGAACGGGACGGCGAGGTGCACGGGCTGGTCGCGTTGGTCCTGGAGACCAGTGCCTCGCTCAGCCAGCTGCAGGAACTGGAACACGTACGGCGCCACCTCTCCCTCCTGGACACCGCCGCCACCCGCATCGGCACCACGCTGGACATGAACACCACCTGCCACGAGCTGGCCGACCACGTGGTGCCCGCCCTCGCGGACGTCGCCAGCGTCGAGGTGTTCGTACCGGAGGCCGGCAAGTCCGTACGGCCTGCTCCCGAGGGGGTGACCCGGCTGCGCCGGGCCGGGATGGCCGCCGTACCGGAGCTGCGCGAGGCGGTGCGGCAGTTCGGACAGCCGGGGGAGTACGTCGACTACCCGAAGGGCGGCATCGTCACGCGCTGTCTGGAGACGAACCGGCCGGAGGTGCAGAACCTGATCAGCGACGAGCAGCTGATCCGGTCCTCGCCCCACCCCGAGCGGGTCGCCGCCTACCGTGCCCTCGGATTTCACTCCCTCTGCATCGTGCCGCTCGCGGCCCGGGGCCGTTCGCTGGGCGCGCTGGCCCTCGTCCGGGCCGACGACTCGCCGCACTTCACCGACGAGGACGTGGTGATCGCCAAGGAACTCGCGGCCCGTGCGGTCGTCGACCTGGACCACGCCAGCCACTACACCGTCGAGCACGGCATCGCGCTGGAACTCCAGCGCGCCCTGCTCTCCGAGCCGCGCGAACCCCACCCCCATCTGGAGGTCGCCACCCGCTATCTGGCGGCCGGGCAGGGGGCGGTGGTGGGCGGCGACTGGTTCGACGTCGTGCCGCTGTCGGCCTCCCGCCACCTGAAGGTGATGGGCGATGTGATGGGCCACGGTGTCGAGGCGGCCGTCGCCATGAGCCACTACCGCTCGATGGTGCGGCTGCTGGCCGCCGACGACGTACCGCCGCACCGCATCCTGGAGCGCCTCGACCTCATGGTGGAACGGGCGGGCATCGACCGGGCGGCGACCTGCCTGCTGGCCGTCGTCGACCGGAACCACGGACTGTGCCAGGTGGCCAGCGCGGGCCATCTGCCGCCGGTGTTCATCGACCCCGGATCCCACGGCAGGATCGCCGAGATCCCGGTCGGGCCGCCGCTCGGCACGGGCCTCGGCGGCTACGAGACCGCGGCGGTTTCCTGCGGCCCCGGCACCGTCCTGTTCATGTACACGGACGGGCTGGTGGAGCGGCGGGGCGAGGACATCGAGGCGTCGGTCGGACGGCTGGCCGACCTCAGGCTGCCGCCGAGCGGCAGCCTCGACGACCTGCTGGACGGGGTGCTCGAACGCTTCGGGCACGACGCCGAGGACGACATCGCGGTCCTCGCCTCCCGGACCCGGGTGACGGAGACGGGGTGACACCTCCGGCCTGACCGGAACCTTTGGCAGGACCAGAGCTTTCGGCAGGACCAGAACTTTCAGCTGGGCTGAAACATTCGTACGGTGCCGGCGCATCAAAGGAGAGGGAACGGAAAATCGGGGGCGCGCCGAGCGGGCGGGCGCGGCAGCAGGGGGAGGGCAGAGAGCCATGGGGCAGTCCCGTGCGGACGATTTCAGAGAGTTCGCGGCCGGGCGCGCGAATCATCTCTTCCGCTCCGCCTGTCTGCTGACCAGTGGGGACACACATCTGGCGGAGGATCTGGTGCAGGAGACACTGGGCCGGATGTACGGACTGTGGGGGCGGGTCGCACGGATCGGGAACCCGGCCGGGTACGCCCAGACCGTTCTCGTCCGTACCTTCCTCGCCCACCAGCGGCGGCGCTCCTCGACGGAACGCCCCGTCGGCGAGCTGCCCGAGCGGGCCGTGCCCGGTGGCGGGGACGATCCGGAACTGCGGGTCGCGCTGCTGGCCGCGCTCAGCGCGCTGGCGCCCAAGGACCGGGCGGTGGTGGTGCTGCGGTACTGGGAGGACCGCAGCATCGAGGAGACCGCCGACGCGCTGCACCTCTCATCGGCGGCCGTACGGAGCCGGTCCGTACGGGCCCTGGCCCGGTTGCGCGAGCAACTGGGCGGCAGCCTGGCGGAGTTCGCCGCGCTCTGACGGCGGGCCCGCGGATGTACGACGGCATGACGGCGGCATTCGGAAAGTCTTGATCTTTCGACAACTTTCGGCATCTTTTGACCACATCATCGTGAAGGGGCGGGTTCGGCATGCCATTTGAGGACGAGCTGGGAACGGCACTCCACCGTGCCGCTGACACCTTCGAGCCGGCCGACCGGCCCGCCCTGGTCGACGGCGGGCTGCGCATCGGCCGTCGCAGGGCGGTCCGCCGCCGGGCGGCGGCCGTGACGGGCAGTGTGCTGGCGCTGGCGCTGGTGGGTTCGGCCGGGGCGTACGCGGCCGGGCTGTTCGGCGGCGCGGGGGGCGGCGGGCGTGCCTCGGTGGCCGTCCCGCCGGTGGAGACCGCGAAGCCGGGCCACGGCGGCGCGATCTCCGGGGCGCAGATGGTCAGCACACTGAAGGGGCTGCTCCCCGCCGGGGAGTTCAGCCGGACGGAGGGCCGCGGTACGAGCGACGGGCTCGGCCCGCTGGCCTACGGCGTGTTCGACGACGGGAAGGGCAAGTCGGCGATCTCGCTGTCCGTGGGCCGGGTGGCGGCCCCGGGGGCTGCCACCGCCGACAACGAGCAGGTCACCTGCCCGGACAAGGCGCTCGCCCGGTTCGACGCCTGCCACGCCGAGCGGCTGGCCGACGGGTCGAGGCTGATGATCCTCCAGGGGTACGAGTACCCGGACGGCCGCGCGGACACCAAGGACTGGACGGCCACGCTCCGTACGCCGGACGGTCTGCTGGTCCAGGTGAGCGAGTGGAACGCCGCCCAGGAGAAGGACGCCCCGGTCAGCCGGCCCGAACCGCCGCTCTCGCCCGCCCGGTTGAAGGCTCTGGTGACGGCGGACGCCTGGCGTGCGGTGGGGAAGGCCGTGCCGGTGCCGAAGCCGGAGAAGGCGCCACCGGTGCGGCGGTCGCCGGGCGCCAGTGGCAAGGACATCGGCGCCGCGCTCAGGTCGCTGCTGCCCCACGGGGTGAAGGTCACCGGGTCGGGCGGGCAGCAGGAGGAGTACGCCTATGTCACGGTCGACGACGGCAAGGGCGGCACGTTCGTACAGATCAACGTGCAGCCGAACATGGCCGACGTGGCCGACGAACTCGTCGCGAACGGGCAGCACGTCGAAACGCTCGACGACGGCACGAAGGTCATCACCTCCAAGGAACCGGGGGAGAAGGGCGGAGCCGGAGTCGTCCAGTGGACGGCCGACACCCTGCGCCCGGACGGATTCCGGGTCGTCGTCATGGAGATGAACACCGCCACGCTCCAGGGCCCGGCCACCCGCAAGGCACCCGCGCTCACCATGGAACAGCTGCGCTCCATCGCGGTCAGTGATGCCTGGCTGAAGCTCAGGGGCGCGTAGGCCGTGTCCGACGGTTCCCTCCTGGCCGGGGCGCGGCGGCCGTGTGGTGAACGCCCCGACTGCCCCGCGCCGCGGGCGGGTCACTTCGCGTCGGCGTAGCACTCCACCACCGCCTGCGTGAACGGGAACCGCACCGGGGTCTCCCCGAAGGCGATCCGCCCGGCCAGCTCACCGGCCGCGCGGATCGCCTCGACCACGTCCACCGCCTCGTCCTGCGGGCAGTGCACGATCACCTCGTCGTGCTGGAAGAAGACCAGTTCGGCGCGGAGCCCGGCCATGTGCAGCGACCGCCGCAGCGCGGCCAGCATCAGCAGGGCCCAGTCGGCCGCGCTGCCCTGGACCACGAAGTTCCGGGTGAAGCGCCCCCAGGCGCGCGCGTCCGACGAGGCGCGGCCGGTGGGCGACTCCTCCTGCGGAATTCCCGCCTCCTCGTCGTCCTCGGCCCCCGCCGCCCGCGGGCTGGTCCGCCCCAGCCAGGTCCGTACGAGCCGCCCCTCCTCGCCCGCCCGCGCCGCGTCGTCCACGTACGCCACGGCCGCCGGGAACCGCCGTCGCAGCGCCGCGAGGTTCTTCAGGCCGTCGCCGGACGTCTGGCCGTAGACCGCGCCGAGCAGCGCGATCTTCGCGTGGTCGCGGTCCCCGCTGAACGCCCGCTCGGAGAGCGCCGCGTACAGGTCGCCGTCGTGTCCGGCGACCTCCATCAGTCCCCGGTCGCGGGAGACCGCCGCGAGCACCCGGGGCTCCATCTGGTCGGCGTCGGCCACCACCAGACGCCAGCCCGGGTCCGCGACGACGGCCCGCCGGATCACCTTCGGGATCTGGAGTGCCCCGCCGCCGTTGGTGGTCCACCGTCCGGAGACCGTCCCGCCCGGCTGGTACTCCGGTCGGAACCGCCCCTCGCGCACCCAGTCCTGGAGCCATCCCCAGCCGTGCGCCGTCCAGATCCGGTAGAGCTTCTTGTACTGGACGAGCGGCTTCACCGCCGGGTGGTCGATCCCCTCGATCTCCCAGCGCCGGGTCGACTTCACCTTGATCCCGGCCTCCGCGAAGGCCTTGACGACATCGGCGGACAGCTCCGGTCTGACCCGCCGCCCGAAGGCCGCCGACACCTCGTCGGCCAGCTCCGCCATCCGGCGTGGCTCGCCACCGCCCGCGTACCGCTCGCCCAGCAGCTCGTCCAGCACGGTCCGGTGCACATCGGCCCGCCACGGCAGGCCGTCCCGGCGCATCTCGGCGGCCACCAGCATGCCCGCCGACTCCGAGGCGGTGAGCAGCCGCATCCGGTCCGGGTGTTCGGTGGTCCCGTACCGCCCGAGCTGGTCCGCGTACACCGCGAGGAGCGCGTCGAACTCCACGGTCACGGGCGCCGGTTCGAAGAGCGAGGACTGCGAGCCCGGGGTGGCGGACCTGGGGGGCGGATCGGGCGGTACCGGTGCGTTGCGCAGGCGGGCCCAGGCCGCTGCCGCCGACCGGGGCTCGCCGTACCGCCCGGCGTGGCCGAGCAGCAGCAGCTCCGCGTCCTCGATGTCGTAACACCGCTCGACGCGCACTCCGGCCGCCAGCAGCCGGGGGTAGATCTCGGCCGTCGAGCGCCACACCCACCGGGCGACGTCCGGCCGGGACCTGACCGCCTCGACCAGGTCCGGCTCGAACCGCACGTCCCCGGCGGGCAGCCCGTCCGGGCCGAGGGGTGCGAGCTGTGCCCCGCCACCCTCCGCCGCCGCCAGAGCCCACCGCTCGGTCATGCGATCGAGTGTGACAGCAGGCACTGACAACGGGTGTCTCGTGAGGCGGAGGTGGCCGGGACCGTGGACGATCGGTGGAGGAGCAGCCACGCCGCTCTGCCCGATCCCGATCCTTGACCCCGATCCTGATCCCGATCCTGATCCCGATCCCGACCCCGACCCCGACCCCGACACCGGCATCGATCCCGACCCCGCCGCCGACGGCCTCACCGCCTGCGGCCCTGACGACGGAGGACACCCCCATGGAAGCGATCGTCTTCGAGGAGTTCGGCGGCCCCGAGGTACTCCACCTCACGGAGGCCCCCGAGCCGCACCCGGGTCCCGGCCAGGTCAGGCTGAAGGTGGCCGCCGCCGGGGTGAACGCCCTCGACTACAAGACCCGCCGCGGCTGGATGGAGGCCTTCATGCCGACGAAGCTGCCCTCGATCCCCGGCCGGGAGGTCGCGGGGACGGTGGACGAGGTCGGCGAGGGCGTGACCGCGTTCGCCGTCGGCGACGAGGTGGTGGGCTGGAGCACCACGGGCGGGTACGCGCAGTACGCCCTCGCCGAGACCGTCGCCCCCAAACCGGCCGGTCTCGCCTGGGAGACGGCGGTCGCCCTGCCGGTGGCCGGGGAGACCTCGCAGCGCGTGCTGGACCTGCTGGAGCTGGCGAACGGCGAGACCCTGCTGGTGAACGGCGGTGCGGGCGCGGTCGGTTCGATCGCCGTCCAGCTCGCGGTGGCGAGCGGCGCGACGGTCGTCGCCACCGCGTCCGAGGCCAACCACGACTATCTGCGGGCGCTCGGCGCGATCCCGGTCGTCTACGGCGAGGGCCTCGTCGAACGGGTACGGGCGGTCGCCCCGCAGGGCATCGACGCGGTTTTCGACGTCGCGGGCAAGGGTGCGCTGCCCGACTCGATCGAACTGCGCGGCGGTACGACGGACCGGATCGTCACCATCGCCGACCAGGCGGCTGCCGATATGGGCGTGACGTTCAGCGGGGGCGGCGTGTCCAGCACGGCGGAGGCACTGACCCGGCAGGTCCGGCTGGCGGCGGACGGCACGCTGCGGGTGGAGGTGGCGAAGGTGTTCCCGCTGGCGGAGGCGGCGCGGGCGCAGGCGCTGAGCGAGGAGGGGCACGCACGGGGGAAACTGGTGCTGAAGCCGTGAGCCGGCGGGGGTGAACCGTTCCCGGGCCCTTCCAGGCGTTCTGGATGTTCCGGGTGCTCCGGGTGCTCCGGGTGCTCCGGGTGCTCCGGGTGCTCCGGTGTTCCCGGGGGGGCTCTCTGTCCACAGGCTGTGGACAAGGGATTCACGCCCCGGCGGGGAAGGGAACGGGGTC
This sequence comes from Streptomyces sp. NBC_01267, assembly GCF_036241575.1. NCBI lineage: Bacteria > Bacillati > Actinomycetota > Actinomycetes > Kitasatosporales > Streptomycetaceae > Streptomyces > Streptomyces sp. NBC_01267. The sequence goes on from NZ_CP108455.1 coordinate 4,386,327, forward strand.
GCGGGCCGGGGCAGGCGCCGACCTACCCTTGACGCATGGAAGACCTATGGACACGGTGACCGACCGGGCGTTCGCCGCAGCGCTCTACGGGGACGGCGACGACGGTCTGGACACCGGGGCCTCCCTGCTGGCCGCCGATCCGGGGTCCGACCCGGAGCTGGGCCGGCGCGGCGAGGAGTTCCTGCGCCGGGCGTGGCAGCGCGGATGGCAGCCCGCGGACGTCTCGCGGCTGGTCCGGCGCGATCTGACCGAGCGGCACACCCGGCTGCTGGCGGAGCTGATCGCCGCGGAGGTGCGGGCGTACGACCGGCTGCCGCCGCGCTGGCAGGCCCAGTTGGACGAACTGGCGGATCCGGCCGGGGAGACGGCCGGTGCCGGACGGCGGGCGGACCGTTTCTCGTACGCGACAGCCGTCCTTGAGCTGTACCGCCTCCTGCTGCGCCTCCCCACGATCGAACCGGTGGGCGCCGCTCCCGGCGCCGCCGCGCAGCTCCCGCCGCACCACCACGCCGAGCCGCGCATGCTCACCCGCATCCGCGCGCTCCTCGCCAAGGCCGAGGCCACCGACTACGCGGCGGAGGCCGAGGCGCTCAGTGCGAAGGCGCAGGAGCTGATGGCCCGGCACAGCATCGACGAGGCGCGGCTCTCGGCGGAGGGGCGCAGCGCGGACACCCCGGCCGCCTGCCGCATCGGGGTGGACGCTCCCTACGAGACGGCGAAGGCGGTCCTGCTGGACGCGGTCGCCACCGCGAACCGCTGCCGGGCCGTGTGGAACAGCGCCTTCGGCTTCTCCACCGTCGTCGGTTTCGAACCGGACCTGGAAGTCGTCGAGCTGCTCCACACCTCGCTCCTCGTCCAGGGCACGGCCGCGATGACCCGCGCGGAGTCGGCGCAGCGGGCGGGCGGACGCAAGCGGACGAAGACGTTCCGCCAGTCGTTCCTCGCGGCGTACGCGAGCCGCCTGGGTCACCGGCTGGCCGAGGCCGCAGGGCAGGTGACGGCGGCGGAGGCGGGCTCGCTGCTGCCGGTCCTCGCGGCGCGGGACGTGGCGGTGGTGTCGGAGGCGGAGCGGATGTTCCCGGCGACGACGACGAGCCGGGTGCGCGGGGTCTCGGACGAGGCGGGCTGGACGGAGGGTACGGCGGCGGCGGACGCGGCGCGGGTCGGCTGAGGACGCAGGCCTCCGAGGGGGCCGGACGGGCGTGACTTCCGCTCTCACCTTGCGCCCGATATGCCCGGTTGTCCCGCTACTCTCAGGGCCATGAGCTGGCTCCGAGCCCTGTCCACGACCGCCCAGGCGGGGCTGAAGATCGAACGGCAGCGCATGGAGCCGCTCCTCGCCTTCCGGGGCACCGCGGGACTCGCCCTCGTCGTTCTCCTGAGCCTCGCGATCTTCGGTCCGGGCGTGGCCGCCAGCTCCGCCTTCGGCGCGTACCAGGCCGGTGTCGCCACCTTCGAGCGCAGCTGGCAGGCCAGGCCCCTGCTGGCGCTGCTGTCCGGGGCGACCCTCGCCGTATCGACCTTCCTCGGCTACCTGTCCGGATCCCACATCGGCGTGTTCATGGCGCTGATCGCGCTCTGGACGTTCGTGGCGGGGCTGGCCTGGGCGGCCGGGCCGACGGCCGGACTCATCGCCTCGTCCAACGTCGCGATGATGCTGGTGACCGTCACCCTCCCCACCTCCGTGCTCACCGCCGTGGGCCATGCCGCGATGATCGCGGTGGGCGCGCTCGTCCAGGCCGGACTCGTCGTCCTCTTCCCGGTCCGCCGCTGGGGCCACCAGCGCGACTCCCTCGCGGACGCGCTCGCCGCCGAGGCCGACTACGCCCGGCGGCTGCGCCAGGATCCGGTCGCGCCCTTCGACCCGGTGCCGTTCATGGACGCCCGCCAGGCCGCGGCCGTCACCCCGCGCGAGGCCCGCCGCCGCCCCGCCGCCCTGCACGGCACCCGGGGCCTCGCCGAGCGCGTCAGGCCGGTGCTCGCCTCGCTCGCCGACCCGGCCGTCGGAGCCGCCGCCGAGGGGGCGGAGCGGGACCGGGCGCTGGAACTGCTGGCCGCCGCCGCCTCCGTACTGGACACCGCGGCCCGCACCATCCGGCACGGCGAACCGGTCGCCTCCCCCACCCAGGCTCTCGCCGTACTGGAGGCCCCCGACAACGCCGAAGTGCTCACCGGCCCCGCCCGCCGCGCCGCGGTCCGCCTGTCCGCCCTGCTCCGCGATGTGACCGAGGCGGCGCAGGGCGAGGGCAGCAGGCCCGAGTCCGAACCCCTGCTGCGCCCCGCGCTGGTACGCATGGTCCCGTCCGCACTGGAGAAGATGCGCAAGGAGCTGCGCACCCACGAATCAGCCGTCCTGCGGCACGCGATCCGCACCTCGGTGGTCGCCGCCGGCGGCTATCTCATCGGCATCGCGCTCCCGTTCGGCCACGGCTACTGGGTGCCGCTGGCCGCCGTGATGGTGATGCGCCCGGACTTCTCCCAGACGTACGGCCGCGCGGTCGCCCGGCTGTGCGGCACCCTCCTCGGGGTCGCGTTCGCCACCGCGGTCGTCCAGCTGGCCGACCCGGGACCCGTCGTCTCGGGGGCCCTCGCGGTGCTCTGCGCCGGGCTGAACTTCCTGCTGATGCGTACGGGCTACGCCGCCACCTCGGCCTGTATCGCGGCGTACGTCGTCTTCCTGCTCGACATGAGCGGACTCGAACTCGGCCAGACCATCCGGGACCGCGTCGTCCTCACGCTCGTCGGCGGACTGCTCGCGATGGTCTCGTACGCCGTCTACCCGGCCTGGGAGACGCCCCGGCTGCGCAACCGCCTCGCCGACTGGCTGATCGCCGACGGCCGCTACGCCGCCGCGGTGATCGCGTACTACGCGGACCCCGCGGGCGCCCGCCAGACCGCCGTGCGCGAGGCGGTGCTGGCCGCCCGCGCCGCCCGCATCGACTGGCAGGAAGCCGTGGAGCGGGCGGCCCACGAGCCCGTGCGTCACCGGGGGATCTCCCGCGCGGCGGCCTCCGACGCCGAGGACGCGATGGCCCAGCTGAGCCGCGCCGCCATGCTGATGGAGGCGCATCTGCCCGGCCGCACCACCGCCCCCGTACCGGCGGCGCAGCAGGTGGCCGACGCGCTGCGGCGGGCCACCGAGCGGGGCGCCAGGGACATCCGGGCCCGGCGGGTGCCGCACTGGGACGAGGTGCGGGAGGCGCTCGCCCGCTGGGACGGCGAAGGCGTTCCCGACCAGGTCGTACGCAGCGGGGCCGACCTGCTCCTGGACGCCCTCGACGAACTCACCGACGCTCTGGACGACGAAGGGCCGCGCGCCAAGGGCGACTTGGCCCCGCGGTCCGGAGGGGCGTGACGGTCCCGGACGGCGCCTCCCGGCCCCCGCACCCGCTCCGGACCCACCCGCTACGGGTTCGGCAGCTTCAGCCCGCCCGGGAGCTTCCCGCCGTCGGTCTTCTTGAAGGTGTCCTTGAGCCCGGCGTCCCACGAGACCGTCATGGTCCTGCCGTCGGCGGACTCGATCGACCCCATGGTCCGGTCGGTGTTCCCGTCCGGGCACGTGAGCGACAGCATCGGCTTGCCCATGTCGGCCACCGTGCCCGTGCAGACGTGCTGGCCCGCGATGGCGGCCTGCTTGCCCTGGATCACCAGCGCCGTGGACTTCCCGTCGGTGGTGGCGAGCCAACTGCCCTCGACGTCAGCTGACTTCGCACCGCTGTCGCCGCTCCCGGCGCCGCCGGAGCTCGCCGACGGGGCGGGGGCGGCGGTCTTCTGACTGTCCGAGGCGTCGGAACTCTTGTCGTTGCTGCTGGAACAGCCGCTGATCACCAGGACCGTTGCCAGACCCGCGAGGGCTGCGCCGCTGGTACGTACGAACCTGTTCACTTCATCTCCCCCTGAGTTCGAGACGGGCGCGCCGGAGCGCCGGAACGCCGGAAGCGCGGAACGCGCCAAACTACCAGGGAGCCGGATCGAAGCGCCGCGCGTCACAGTGAATGAGAACGCTTTCAGGGGCAAAGCTGTAGTGGAACGAACACCCCGTGTGCACGTGCATTTGCTCATGCATCGGCATGTGAACACAGCTATGATCCAGGACAGTTGACATCTGTACTTCCGTACTTCTGCACTTCCCGGGAGCGACCTGTGCACCACGCGTACAACGGCATGGCGGCCACAGCACTTCACGGGGTCGTCTGGCAGAAGAGTGAGCAGAGCAACTCGCAGGGATCGTGCGTGGAGTTCGCCAAACTGCCCGGCGGTGATGTGGCGGTGCGCAATTCACGCCATCCCGAAGGGCCGGCCCTCGTCTACACCCCGGCGGAGATAGCGGCCATGCTGATCGGCGTGAAGGCCGGGGAGTTCGACCACCTCGTGGCCGGGGCGGAAACGGACCAGCCGTAGCCGGCCCTGCCCACGCCGTGCGACGCTGTACGGCGCCCGGCGAAGACCGGCCGGACAGATCCTCTAGTCGGCGGTGTGCAGCCGGAAGAGTGCCCAGACCACCTTGCCGCTCAGCGTGCCCGCCAACGGGTGCCATCCCCAGCTGTCGGCGAAGGAGTCCACCAGGAAGAGCCCGCGGCCCGACTCGGCGGCGAAGTCGCCCACGTCGCGCGCGCTGGGGCCCTCGTCGCTGGGGTCACGGACCGCGCACACCAGCCGTGAGGTCCACCGCATCAGGTGCAGCCGGACCGGGGCGTCCTCGTTCCTCGGGGCGTCGGCGGGCAGCGCGTGCCGCAACGCGTTGGTGACGAGTTCGGACGCGACCAGCGCGACGTCGTCGAACCGTTCGCAGAGACCCCAGGAGCCGAGCGTCGACTTGGTGAACTGCCGCGCCCCGCGCACCGCTTCGAAGCGTGGCGGCAGCGAGCACGAAGCAGAACTGGACACGGCCGCGGGGTCGATGGGGGGAAGCCCCTGCCTTAACGGCTCGAGCATGGTCGATCCATTCGTCCCCATGCGAGGCACTCCCGGGATTCGCGGCCGTAGCCAGCGTGCGGTGGTACGAGAACGCAGGTGCGCGGGGACCATGGTTCCGAATGCGCAGGGCAGATGCAAGGGCAGATGCACGTGCACGCGCCGGACTTGCGCGGGCCCGTACCGTTTCTTGGTCATTTCTTCCTGCGGCTGATTTTCGAGCTTTGCTCTTTCTGTAATCGATTGAGTACGGGGTGAAGCGTTTTGATGGCAGACTGCGCGTCACATCGCGACCGGGGAGGGTTGGAAACGTGCCAGGAGGCGAGTCATGGGGTTCTCCCCAGACGTTGAGCCCCGGGGGAGGTTCTGTTGTACGGCGCATTCTGCTGGGCTCACAGCTCAGGCGCCTGCGCGAATCACGCGGGATCACCCGCGAGGCGGCCGGATATTCGATCCGCGCGTCCGAATCCAAGATCAGCCGCATGGAGTTGGGACGGGTGAGCTTCAAGGCCAGGGACGTAGAGGATCTCCTCACGCTCTACGGAGTGATCGACGACGCGGAGCGAGCGGCCCTCCTCGGTCTGGCCAAGGAGGCCAACTTGGCGGGCTGGTGGCACAGTTACGGCGACGTACTGCCCGGCTGGTTCCAGACGTACGTCGGACTCGAAGGCGCTGCCTCGCTGATCCGTGCGTACGAAGTGCAGTTCGTGCACGGCTTGTTGCAGACCGAGGCGTACGCCCACGCGGTCGTCTCGCGCGGCAACCCCAAGGCGTCGACCGCCGAGATCGACCGGCGCGTCGCGCTGCGCCTGGAGCGGCAGAAGGCGCTGGTCTCGGAGAGCGCGCCGCAACTCCATGCCGTACTCGACGAAGCGGCGCTGCGCCGCCCGTACGGCGACCGGAACGTGATGCGGGGCCAGTTGCAGCACCTCATGGAGATCTCCGAGCAGCCGAACGTCACGCTCCAGGTGATGCCCTTCAGCTTCGGCGGGCACGCGGGGGAGAGCGGCGCCTTCACGCTGCTGCGCTTCCCGGAGTCCGATCTGTCGGACCTCGTCTACCTGGAACAGCTGACCAGTTCGCTGTATCTGGACAAGCCCGAAGAGGTCGCGCAGTACGAGCAGGTCATGGAGGAACTCCAGCGCGAGAGCCCGGATCCGGCGGGCAGCCGGGACGTTCTCCGTGGTCTACTCCAACTCTCGTAATACGTAAGTACGATGACGTCACATCAGGAGTCTGTACCAGCAGTAGCAGTAGGGGATGACATGTCCTTCTTCACCGAGCTGGCCCACCAGTACATCGACGGCGCGTGGCGGACCGGCAGTGGCTCGTGGGACATCATCGACTTCAACCCGTACAACGGCGAGAAGCTGGCCTCGATCACCGTGGCGACGGTCGACGAGGTCGACGAGGCCTACCGTGCCGCCGAACGCGCGCAGCAGGCCTGGGCGCAGACCAATCCGTACACCCGCCGGCTCGTCTTCGAGCGGGCGCTGCGGATCACCGAGGAGCGCGAGACCGCGATCGTCGAGGCGATGATCGAGGAACTCGGCGGGACCCGGGTCAAGGCGGAGTACGAGGTCCGCGCGGCGAAGGAGTTCCTGCGCGAGGCGATACAGCTCGCGGTGCGCCCGGAGGGACGGATCCTGCCGTCCCCGGTGGACGGCAAGGAGAACCGCGTCTACCGGCTGCCGGTCGGCGTCGTCGGTGTGATCAGCCCCTTCAACTTCCCGTTCCTGATCACCCTCAAGTCGGTCGCGCCCGCGCTGGCGCTGGGCAACGCGGTGGTCGTCAAGCCGAACCAGAACGCGCCCGTCGTCGGCGGCGGCCTGATCGCCAAGATCTTCGAGGACGCGGGCCTGCCGGGCGGGCTGCTGAACGTCCTCGTCACCGACATCGCCGAGATCGGTGACGCGCTCATCGAGCACCCGGTGCCCAAGGTGATCTCGTTCGCGGGCTCCGACCGGGTGGGCCGCCACGTCGGCGCGGTCGCGGGCAGCCACTTCAAGCGGGCCATCCTGGAACTCAGCGGCAACAGCGCCCTCGTGGTGCTCGACGACGCGGACCTGGACTACGCGGTCGACGCGGCGATTTTCAGCCGTTTCGCGTACCAGGGTCAGGTCTGCATGGCGGCCAACCGGATCCTGGTGGACCGCGGCGTCGCGGACCGGTTCGCCGAGAAGTTCACCGAGCGCGTGGCGGCGCTCAGGACCGGCGATCCCGCCGACCCGGAGACCCACATCGGCCCGGTCATCAACGGCTTCCAGGCCGAGGCGCTGACCAACCTCGTGGACCAGGCCGTGGCGGAGGGCGCCACGGCGCTCGTCCGGGGCACCACGCACGGCAATCTGGTCGAACCCACGGTCCTGGCCGGGCTGCCCGCCGACTCCCCGCTGCACCAGCAGGAGATCTTCGGTCCGGTGGTGCTGCTGGTGACCTTCGACGGTGAGGACGACGCCGTACGGCTGGCCAACGACAGCCCGTACGGCCTGAGCGGCGCCGTGCACACCGCCGATGTGGAGCGGGGCGTGCGGTTCGCCAAGCGGGTCGTCACCGGCATGATGCATGTCAACGACTCGACGATCCAGGACGAGCCGCTGGTGGCCTTCGGCGGTGAGAAGTACTCGGGGCTCGGGCGGCTGAACGGTGACTCGACGGTGGAGGCGTTCACCACCCAGAAGTGGATCTCGATCCAGCACGGCCGTACGGACTTCCCGTTCTGATGTGCCGGGACGTGCTGCGGCCTGACGTGCCGTGGTCTGACGTGCCGCGGTCGGATGCCGTCGGCTGAGCAGGCCGGGCGCGCGAGCGAAGGCTCTACGCTGGGCCCATGTCAGCGATCCGTCTGCTCGTCCTCGGTGCGGTCCGCCAGCACGGGCGGGCACACGGCTACCAGGTGCGCAACGACCTGGAGTACTGGGGCGCCCACGAGTGGTCCAGCGCCAAGCCGGGCTCCATCTACCACGCCCTGAAGCAGCTGGCGAAGCAAGGCCTGCTGCTGGCCCACGAGACCGCGCCGAGCACCGCGGGCGGGCCGCCGCGCACCGAGTACGAGCTGACGCCGGCCGGCCGGTCCGAGTACCTCGGACTGCTGCGTGCGGCCCTGGTCGGCCACGACCAGAAGATGGACGTGCTGTCGGCGGCGCTCGGCTGCATCGTCGACCTGGAGCGGGCCGAGGCCGTCGGGCTGCTGAAGGAACGGGTGCGCGGGATCGAGGCCTGGCGGGCCGAGGTGACCGAGCGCTACATCCCCGAGGAGGGGCCGCAGCAGCTCGGTCACATCGGCGAGATCATGAACCTCTGGGTCCATACGGCGGACGGCGGGGCCGAGTGGACGCGCGGGCTGATCGAGCGGATCGAGGGCGGGGCGTACGTGTTCGCGGGCGAGGGCGAGCCCTTCGTGGGGGTCCTCGCCGAGGGCGAGGAGAACCCGTACGCCCGGCCCGATCCGAACGCCCGGAACCCGTGAGCCCGGCCTGATCCGAACGCCCAGGACCCTTGTCCGGCCGGACAGGTCCCAGGGCAGGTCCCAGCACAGGTCCTAGTGGTGGAAGGCCGTCGCCAGCGTCTTGCTCCGCTCCAACGGCGCCGACTGGCGCCGCAGTTCGGGCAGCAGCCCTTCCAGGTCGCCCACCAGGAGGTCCGACAGGTCCTCGGAGAAGCCGTTGCGGCAGACCACCCGCAGCACCGAGAGGTCCTGCCGGTTCTCGGGGAAGGTGTACGCCGGTACCAGCCAGCCCCGTTCGCGCAGCCGCCGGGACACGTCGAAGACGTCGAAGTGCGTGTTGTCGGGGGCGGTGGTGAAGGCGAACACCGGCAGTTCGTTGCCCCGCGTCAGGAGCCGGAAGTCGCCGAACGCCTCGATCCGCCCGGCCAGTTTCTCCGCGATGGTCCTGCTCGTCTGCTGGACGGCCCGGTAGCCGTCCTTCCCGAGCCGCAGGAACGAGTAGTACTGCGCCACCACTTGTGCTCCCGGCCGGGAGAAGTTGAGCGCGAAGGTCGGCATGTCGCCGCCCAAGTAGTTGACGCGGAAGACCAGTTCCTCGGGCAGCTCCTCGGCGGACCGCCACAGGGCCCAGCCGACACCGGGGTAGACGAGGCCGTACTTGTGGCCCGAGGTGTTGATCGAGGAGACCCGCGGCAGCCTGAAGTCCCAGACCAGGTCCTCGTCCAGGAAGGGGGCGACCATCGCGCCGGACGCGCCGTCGACATGGACGGGGATGTCCAGGCCGGTCCGTTCCTGGAGGGCGTCCAGGGCCGCGCAGAGCTCGGCGACCGGTTCGTACGAACCGTCGAAGGTGGAGCCGAGCACGGCCACCACGCCGATGGTGTTCTCGTCACAGAGGTCCGCCGCGGCCTGCGGGTCGAGGTGGAAACGGTCACCCTCCATGGGGACCAGGCGCGCCTCGACCTCCCAGAAGTTGCAGAACTTCTCCCAGCAGACCTGGACGTTGACGCCCATGACGAGGTTCGGCCGGGCGGTCGCCGGATAGCGGTCCGCGTTCCGCTTCGCCCAGCGGCGCTTCAGCGCCATGCCCGCGAGCATGCACGCCTCGCTGGAGCCGGTCGTGGAACAGCCCACGGCCGTCGCGGGATCCGGTGCGTTCCACAGATCGGCGAGCATCACGACACAGCGCCGCTCCAGTTCGGCGGTGCGCGGGTACTCGTCCTTGTCGATCATGTTCTTGTCCCGGCACTCCGCGAGGAGCACATCGGCCTGCGGCTCCATCCACGTCGTGACGAACGTGGCCAGGTTGAGCCGGGAGTTGCCGTCCAGCATCAGCTCGTCATGGACCAGTTGGTACGCGCTCGACGGCGGCAGTGGGCCGTCGGGGAGCCGGTGCTTGGGCGGCGCGGTGTCCATACCGGCGACCGGATTCGCTTCGCCGAAGAAGGGGTTGACCGCGACGGTCGCCGCCCTCTTCGCCTTGGATCCGTCCGCGCCTCGGTGCAGTGCCATGGTTCGCGCTCGCCTTCCGCTAGCTGGTCCGACCGGCCCGCAGGTCCGTCAACTGTCGGCGGCCCGACCGGCCTTGAGGGCCCGGGTGATCTGGACGACCCGCTCGGCCTGGACCCGTGCCGCGATCAGGGTCTGCTCTCCCACGGGGATGTCGCCCTGCCCCGCCACATGAGAAGTGCCGTACGGGTTGCCGTCGATGAACTTCGAGGGATCCGTGTACCCGGGGGCGACGAGGATACCGCCGAAGTGGTGAACGGTGTTGTACAGGGCCAGGAGCGTGGACTCCTGCCCGCCGTGCGTGGTCGCGGTCGACGTGAACCCGCTGTACACCTTGTCGGCCAGCTGTCCCGCCTGCCACAGTCCGCCGAGCGTGTCGATGAACTGCTTGAGCTGGGAGGTGACGTTGCCGAAGCGGGTGGGGGTGCCGAAGACCACGGCGTCCGCCCAGATCATGTCGTCGGGCTGGGCCTCGGGAATGTCCGCCGTGGCCTGCACATTGGCCGCCCAGGCGGGGGTGGAGTCGATGGCTGCCTGCGGGGCCAGCTCCTGGGCCCTGCGCAGCCGTACCTCGGCTCCCGCCGCCTCCGAACTCCGGGTGATCTCCCTGGCGATGGTGGCGACGGTGCCGGTGCTGGAGTAGTAGATGACGGCGATCTTCACGGGATCCACGGACGTGGGCATGCGATGAACCTCCTCCTGAGACCCCCTGCGGCGACGATACGGACAAATACCCCGGACGGCTCGCCGGGCCGCGGGCGTGTGCGGCGGGGCGGGGTGGCGCGGCCCGGACGTCCCGGGCGGCGCCACCCCGGGTCACGTCACAGCTTGCCGATCACGACCGCCGTGCCGTACGCGCACACCTCGGTGCCGACATCGGCCGCCTCGGTGACGTCGAACCGCATCGCGAGCACCCCGTTGGCGCCCCGCACGCGGGCCTGTTCGATCAGCCGCTCCATGGCCTGGTTACGGGTCTGCACCAGGGTCTTCGTCAGCCCCTTGAGCTCGCCGCCCATCATCGACTTCAGTCCGGCCCCGATCTGGCTGCCCAGATGGCGGGAGCGGACGGTGAGGCCGAACACCTCGCCGATCACCTGCTGGACCGCGTAGCCCGGGACATCGTTCGTCGTGACGACCAGTACGTCGGACTGAGGGGTCTGTCCGCCGCCGTAATTCTCGATGCTCATCGGCATCCACCTCCTGGTGATCACTTTTGCCTGAAAATGCACATATCGCACCCTCGGTGATGTGATGGAACCAGGATTCGGCTGCGGGCGTTGATAACTTTGGCCAGCCATTACCCGCATGGCACCCATGCCGACTGACCCCAGGAGCCCGGAACCCGTGACCACTCTCGCGCTCGGACCGAGCTGGCTGGACCCGGACTACCTGATCAGCACCTTCGGGGTGGCCGGTCTGCTGGCGATCGTCTTCGCCGAATCAGGCCTGCTGATCGGCTTCTTCCTGCCCGGCGACTCGCTGCTGTTCACCAGCGGTCTGCTGGTCACCACCGGCAAGCTCGGCACCCCGCTCTGGCTGCTCTGCGCGCTGGTCGCGATCGCCGCGATCGTGGGCGACCAGGTCGGCTACCTCTTCGGCCGCAAGGTCGGCCCGTCGCTGTTCAAGCGCCCGGACTCCAAGCTCTTCAAGCAGGAGAACGTCGAGAAGGCGCACGAGTTCTTCGAGAAGTACGGCCCGAAGTCGCTGATCCTGGCCCGCTTCGTGCCTGTGGTGCGGACGTTCACGCCGATCATCGCGGGCGTGAGCCGGATGAACTACCGCTCGTTCCTGATCTTCAACATCATCGGCGGCACGCTCTGGGGCGTGGGGGTCACGCTGCTCGGCGCGGTCCTCGGCAAGATCGACTTCGTCAACAAGCACATCGAGCTGATCCTGGTGGCGATCGTGCTGGTCTCGGTGATCCCGATCGCGATCGAGTACCTGCGGGCCCGCGGCAAGGCGCAGAAGCAGGCCGCGGCGGGCGAGACCGGCGACGGACCGGTGCCGACGACCACGCGCGGACGGCACGCGAAGCGGTAGCGGTGAGCGGAAACGGTGAGCTGGGCGGCCCGGGAACGGCAGCGGGCCACGGGCCGCCGTAACGCGCTAGAACCCGCGCGTCCGCTTCGCCGCGCGGCGCTGGCCGCCGACCACACCCGGCGCATACATGAAGAGCCGTGAGATCTCCCCGCCCAGGTTCACCCCGATCGCGATGGCCAGCGCCAGCGCGGCGGCCTTGGTCAGGGAGGCCAGGCCGTGGTTCACGTCGTTGTGCGCGATGTACAGCATCCCGAAGTACGTCGCGGAGCCCGGCAGCAACGGCCCGATCGCCGCGGTGACGTACGGCAGCGCCGACGCGTACCGGTAGCGCGAGAACAACTGCCCGAACAGCCCCACCAGCCCGGCCGCGATGGCCGTCGACGGTACGGGGGAGAAGCCCCCGGCGTAGTGCAGCGCCCCGTAGATCACCCAGGCCACCCCACCGTTCAGTGTCACCATCAGCACCGTGGACCGGTCCTGCTGGAGCAGGATCGCGAAGGCGAAGGTGAGCATCATCGCGGCGAGGATCTGGATGACCGGACGGTCCACGGTGAGCAGCGCCGCTTCCGCGTCCAGCTGGTCGGCGCCCAGCTTGAGCCCCAGGTACAGCACGATCAGCACGCCGATGACGATCGAGATGAAGAAGTACACGACTTCGAGCAGTCGCGCGGACGCGGTGATGTAGTAGCCGGTCAGACCGTCCTGCACCCCGGCGACCAGGGCCCGCCCGGGGAGCAGGGCGAAGAGGCCACCGGTGATCACCGCGGAGGCGCGCAGTTCGGGCACGTTCGCGAGGGTGAGCGCCACCCCCATCGCCGCGGGCGGCATCGCGGCCACCGCGAACTGGTAGAACTCCGGCAGCCCGCGCCCGGCACACAGCCAGGCGAGCCGGTCGCCCATCATGGCGCCCACCATCGCGGCGAAGAACACCAGCGTGCTGCCGCCGACCAGCACCGAGGCCGCTCCGGCCAGCGTCCCGCTGGCGAGCGTCAGCGCCCAGCCCGGGTACGGGTGCCGGTTCCGCCGGATCCCGGCGAGCCCGCGGTAGGCCTCTTCCAGCGAGACGTCGACGTCCTCCGACGTGATGTCGTCGATGAGGTGGTAGACGGCCGCCAGTCGGGTGTAGTCGGTGCCCCGGCGGCGTACGGTACGGCTCGCCGTCACCGGGTCGTCCACCAGCGACGGCTGGTGGGAGATCGACAGCAGGGTGAAGGTGACGGTCGGCTCGCAGCGTTCGAGGCCGTACGCCTGGGTGACGGCGAACATCGCCGCCTCCACGTCCTCGGCCCCCTCGCCGCCCGCGAGCAGCAGCTCGCCGATACGCAGCGTCAGGTCCAGCACCCGGGGGACCGCGGGCCCGGCCTCCTCGTCGTGCTTCTGGGCCGCCTCCAGCGTGGGCCGTTCGTGGACCGGCATCCGCAGCATGGTGCGCATCCGGTCCTGCCAGGGCGCCTCCTTGGCCAGCCGGACCATGGGAAAGCCGTGGGCCGGGGTGAAGGCGGGCGGCGAGTTCTGGGCGCTGTACGTCTGCGGCGGGGTGAAGGCGGAACCCTCGGGCTCGGCCGCGGACTCGGCGGACAGACCGGGCGGAACGGCGAACTCGGAAGTGGTGGAACTGTCCTCGGGGGCGGGCGACTCCGTGCCGCTCGGCGGCGCGAACGCGCTGCGTACCTCGTCCGACTGCGGCTTGCGGTCCTCGGGACCGTCCGTGTCAGCCACCACTCGCTCCGCTCCCACCTCTTCCGTACCGTGTCTGCAGCCTGCCCAGTATGAGCACGGATACGGGCCCCACCGCCTGCTGACGGCCGCGGGCGGTGCCTCCCCGGTGGCAGGCCCAGAGGCAAGCACAGAGGGAGACACCGCCCGCGGGAGCAGCGATCGGTGGCGCGCCGGGGCGCCGGATCAGCCGTGGATCAGTGCGATCCGCCCTGTGCCTGAAGGCGCTTGTACGAGTTCTCGACCTCGGCCTCGGCCTCGCTGCGGCCGACCCAGTCGGCGCCCTCGACGGACTTGCCGGGCTCCAGGTCCTTGTAGACCTCGAAGAAGTGCTGGATCTCCAGACGGTCGAACTCCGACACGTGGTGGATGTCGCGCAGGTGCTCGACCCGCGGGTCGGAGGCCGGGACGCAGAGCAGCTTGTCGTCGCCGCCCGCCTCGTCGGTCATCCGGAACATGCCGATCGTGCGGCACTTGATGACACAGCCGGGGAAGGTCGGCTCGTCCAGCAGGACCAGGGCGTCCAGCGGGTCGCCGTCCTCGCCCAGGGTGTTCTCGACGAATCCGTAGTCCGCGGGGTAGCTGGTCGAGGTGAAGAGCCGACGGTCCAGACGGATCCGGCCGGTCTCGTGGTCGACCTCGTACTTGTTCCGCGAACCCTTCGGAATCTCGATGGTGACGTCGAACTCCACGGGTGGCTCCTCCATGATCAACACGAACTTCGGGTGGTGCTGCGTCCTGCCGGACCCGCCGGGTGCCGTGCTCGCGGCAAACGCAGTGGTTAAGTGTCCCCCACGACGATGTGTGATCGCGAAAGGGGCTGCTCCGAGGTGCCGATGCCGAAGGTGACGACATGGCAACTCTCGGCGGGCTCCGCCGTGATCGGTCTCGCGCTCGCGGCCGGGCTGATCGCGGCGTCCGGACCCTGGGACTCGGGTCAGCGTAAGGCCGAGCGGGACTGGGCCGCCTCCAGGAGCGGTACAGGTGGCGCAGATCACGGCCGGGCCGCGCGCCCCGCCGGTCCGGCCCCCGCACCGAGTGCGCCGGGCGTACTGGTGGCGCTCGGCGGTACCGGGGCGGACAAGGGCCGGGCACCCGCGGGGGCGCTGCCCGACGGCAAGGGGCTCGCCGGAGCTCTGGACCCGCTGATGCGGGCCCCGGCGCTGGGCGGCAGCCGCAGCGGCGTGGTGATCGACACCGCCACGGGCAAGCAGTTGTACGGATCGCACGCCGACCAGCCGATGACCCCGGCCTCCACGGTCAAGCTGGCCACCATGGTCGCCGGGCTCTCCGCGCTCGGCCCCGACCACCGCATCGCCACCACGGTCACGGCGACCCCGGACGGCAAACGCCTCACCCTGACGGGCGGCGGCGACCCGACCCTGGACCGGGACGGGCTGCGGGCCCTCGCCGACGACACCGCCCGGGTGCTGCGCGACCGGGGCGTCAGCTCGGTCCGTATCTCGTACGACACCTCGCTCTACTCCGGACCCCCGCTCCACCCCATCGGCCCCAACGACAACATCGCCCCGGTCAGCGCGCTGATGACGGACGAGGGACGGCTGAACAGCGGATCCTCCGGGAATTCCGGCGGCGGCGACGATCACGGTCCGGCCCCGCGTACCGGCGACCCGGCGGGCGACACGGCCCGGCTGTTCGCCTCGATGCTGGCCCACCGGTCCGTCCACAGCGCGCACGAACCGACGTCCGGCCGCTCCCCGAAGGACGCCCGGCCGGTGGCCAGGACGTACTCGGCGCCGCTGTCCGCCCTGGTGGAGCGGGCCCTCACCAACAGCGACAACGACATCGCGGAGGCGGTGGCCCGGCAGACCGCGCTGGCCGCGCACGAACCCGCGAGCTTCGACGGCGCGGGCCGGGCGGTCCAGGATCGGCTCAAGAAGCTCGGCATGCCGCTGGACGGGGCGCACTTCGCCGACGGCAGCGGACTGAACCGGCACGACAAGGTCACCGCGACGCTCCTGGCCACCCTCCTCACCCGGGCAGGCGACCCGGCCCACCCCGAACTGCGCCCGGTCCTCACCGGCCTGCCGATCGCCGGATTCACCGGCACCCTCGACCAGCGCTACACGCACTCGGCCGACGCCACCGGACTGGTCCGCGCCAAGACCGGCACCCTGACCGGGGTGAACACCCTGGCCGGCACGGTAGTCGACGCCCAGGGCAGGCTGCTCGCCTTCGCGTTCCTGGCCTCGGACACGGACTCCCCGACCGCGGCCCAGTCGGCGCTGGACCGGCTGGGCACGACCGTGGCGTCCTGCGGCTGCGGGCGGTAGGGCCAACACCTCACCGTCCGCGGATCGGAGAACGTACGGTTGACACATGACGCGCATCGGTGGTGCCGAGATGGTCGACTGGAACCTCGCCACGGCGACTGCGACCCGCTTCGCGAAACAGGGTCCGGACGTCAGCAGGGACGAAGCCCGTGCGGTGGTGGCGGAGCTGCGCAGGCATGCCAAGTCCGCCGAGGAACACGTCCGGGCCTTCACCCGGATGATCCCGGAGGACACCGAGCGCAAGGACACCCCGGTGCTCGTCGTGGACCGGGCGGGCTGGGTGAAGGCCAACGTCGCCGGGTTCCGTGAGGTCCTGCGGCCCCTGCTGGAGAAGATGCAGGAGCGGCGCGGCAGCGGGCCGGGCGGCGCGGTGCTCGGCGCGGTCGGCGGCAAGGTGACCGGCGTCGAACTGGGCATGCTGCTGTCGTTCCTCTCGTCCCGGGTGCTCGGGCAGTACGAGACGTTCGCCCCGGCCGACCGTGACCTCCCGGCCTCCGTGGGCACCGGCGGACGGCTGCTGCTCGTCGCGCCGAACATCGTGCACGTGGAGCGCGAGCTGGAGGTCGACCCGCACGACTTCAGGCTCTGGGTCTGCCTGCACGAGGAGACCCACCGCACCCAGTTCACCGCCGTGCCCTGGCTGCGCGACCATCTGGAGGGCGAGATCCAGTCGTTCCTCGAAGAGACCGAGGTCGACCCGATGACCGTCCTGGAACGGCTGCGCGAGGCCGCCCAGTCGCTCGCGGGCAACCGCTCCGACGCGTCCGACAGCACCGGCACCGACCGCGGGAACTCGCTGGTCGAACTGGTCCAGACGCCGGCCCAGCGGGACATCCTGGGCCGGTTGACCGCGGTGATGTCCCTGCTCGAAGGACACGCCGACTACGTGATGGACGGGGTCGGCCCGCAGGTCGTGCCGTCGGTCGACGAGATCCGCGAGAAGTTCCAGCAGCGCCGGGCCCAGGGCGCGGGCCGCCTCGACCAGGCACTGCGCAAGCTGCTGGGCCTGGACGCCAAACTCCGGCAGTACCGCGACGGAGAGCGGTTCGTACGGACCGTGGTCGACGAGGTCGGCATGGACGGCTTCAACCGCGTCTGGACCTCGCCGAACACGCTGCCCACCAAGGCGGAGATCGCCGCCCCCGCCGACTGGATCGCACGGGTGCACCGCAAGGGCGACCCGTCGCTCTGACCCGGCCGGCGTTCCCGGCCGTCCGCGGCTGAAGTACGCGGCGGAGGGCCCCGGGTCTCCCAGAAAGGCGCAGCATCACCCATCCGAGGGACCGTGGGCAAGGGGTTGGCGTGCAATGCTCGGGTATCGGCCCGCTTCTGTCACCATCTATGCACTCTGTGTGACGCTGTCGTCTATCCGAGGCACCCCCCCAACTCCACCGAAGGGCACCGGACATGGGTCCCCATCCTGCGGTCGCAGCGATACGCCTGGCGGTTCGCCGCGTACTCCACGACGTACTGAACGAACAGACCGAACAGCCCGCAAGCCCGCACCTCGCCGGTGCGTACCCCGGAAGCACCCCGCACGGACGGCCCGAGCCGCTGGTGCTGGTCGCGTGCTCCGGTGGCGCCGACTCCATGGCGCTCGCCTCCGCCCTGGCCTTCGAGGCCCGTAAACTCGCCGTCCGCGCGGGCGGCGTCACCATCGACCACGGACTCCAGGACGGCTCGGAATTCCGGGCCGCCGAAGTCGTCTCCCGGCTCGGCGGCCTCGGGCTCGACCCCGTCGAATCGGTCGCCGTGGCCGTCGGCCGGGCCGGCGGGCCCGAGGCTGCCGCGAGGGATGCCAGGTACGCCGCGCTGGACGCGGTGGCCGAGCGCCGCGGCGCCGCCGCCGTCCTCCTCGGGCACACCCGCGACGACCAGGCGGAGACGGTCCTCCTCGGCCTGGCCCGCGGCTCCGGCATCCGTTCGCTGTCCGGTATGGCGGCCGTCTCGGGGGCGGCCGGCCGGTACCGCAGGCCCTTCCTCCAGCTCGACCGGCAGACCGCCCGCAAGGCGTGCCTGATCCAGCAGCTGCCGGTCTGGGACGACCCGCACAACACCGACCCCGCGTACACCCGCTCCCGGCTGCGCCACGAGGGCCTGCCCGCGCTGGAGAAGTCGCTCGGCAAGGGCGTCGTCGAGGCGCTGGCCCGCACCGCACGTCTCTCCCGTGACGACGCCGACGCCCTGGACGCCTGGGCCGCGGACGCCGAGGCGTCCTCCCGTGACGAGACCGGGCAACTGGAGTGCGCGAAGCTGAACGCCCTGCCGCCCGCAGTCCGCAGCCGGGTGCTGCGCCGCTCGGTCATCGCGGCGGGCTCACCCGCGGGTTCGCTCTTCGCCCGGCACATCGAGGAGATCGACCGGCTGATCACCGGCTGGCGGGGGCAGGGGGCCATCAACCTCCCCGGCCGGGTGGAGGCTCAGCGGCAGGGTGGCAGACTGGTTATCCGGCAAGGCTGACGCAGAGCCGCGCCTCAGGCGAAGCACAAGCAACTGAAAGTGGCCCGGGTGAACGAGAAAGACATGGGCACCGACCTCGCGTCGGTGCTCATCACCAAGGAAGAGATCGACGCCAAGCTCGCGGAGCTGGCAGCGAAGATCGACGCGGAGTACGCGGGCAAGGATCTGCTGCTCGTCGGTGTTCTCAAGGGCGCCGTGATGGTGATGGCGGACCTCGCCCGTGCACTGTCCACGTCGGTCACGATGGACTGGATGGCGGTGTCGTCGTACGGCGCGGGCACCCAGTCGTCGGGTGTGGTCCGGATCCTCAAGGACCTGGACACCGACATCAAGGGCAAGCACGTGCTGATCGTCGAGGACATCATCGACTCGGGTCTGACGCTTTCCTGGCTGCTGTCGAACCTCGGTTCCCGTGAGCCCGCCTCGCTGGAGGTCTGCACCCTGCTGCGCAAGCCGGATGCCGCAAAGGTCTCGCTCGACGTGAAGTGGGCCGGGTTCGACATTCCGAATGAATTCGTCGTCGGATACGGACTCGACTACGCGGAGAAGTACCGCAACCTCCCCTTTGTCGGCACTCTGGCCCCGCACGTCTACGGCGGATAACGGCCCGTCCGGCTCTGCCGGACAGGCCGGAGTTCAGCCGTGAGCCGAACGGGAACCCTCACCTATTTCCCGCCGTTGGAGCAGGGGAAGGCACTCCTGTGCACTCCCGTGAGGTCGCGGGCGGCGATGCTGGGGTACCGTCCGAAGAACACTCTTTACTCACAGCAGCATTTACCTACGGGCAGGAGGGACGGGGCGTAGTTCCGCCCCGTATGGATGGACGTGAAGCGATACTTCCGTGGGCCGGTCATGTGGATCGTGCTGGCCGTCCTCGCCGTGGTCGTGTTGATGCAGGTCGTCGGCTCGTCGGGCGGCTACAAGTCAGTGGACACCTCCAAGGTCGTCCAGGCGATCGACAAGAACCAGGTCGAGCAGGCCAAGGTCACGACTGGTGACGAGAACGTCATCAAGATCGAGATGAAGAGCGGCCAGAAGCTCAGTGGCGAGTCGGGCAGCAAGTTCCAGGCGAACTACATCGGCGATGCGCAGGGCACCGCGCTCGCCGCGAAGCTGCAGAGCAAGGTCGACAGCGGCGACATCGCGAAGGGCTACACGGTCTCGCCGTCGAAGCAGAACCCGTTCGTCGGGATCCTGCTCTCGCTGCTGCCCTTCGTGCTCATCGTCGTGGTCTTCCTGTTCCTGATGAATCAGATGCAGGGCGGTGGCTCCCGTGTCATGCAGTTCGGGAAGTCCAAGGCCAAGCTGATCACCAAGGACACCCCCAAGACGACCTTCGCCGATGTGGCGGGGTCCGACGAGGCTGTCGAAGAACTCCACGAGATCAAGGAGTTTCTGCAGGAGCCGGCGAAGTTCCAGGCCGTCGGCGCCAAGATTCCCAAGGGTGTCCTGCTGTACGGGCCGCCGGGAACGGGTAAGACGCTGCTGGCACGCGCTGTCGCAGGCGAGGCGGGCGTCCCGTTCTACTCGATCTCCGGTTCCGACTTCGTCGAGATGTTCGTCGGTGTCGGTGCCTCCCGAGTGCGTGACCTCTTCGAGCAGGCCAAGGCGAACGCCCCGGCGATCGTCTTCGTCGACGAGATCGACGCCGTCGGCCGGCACCGTGGTGCAGGTCTCGGCGGTGGCCACGACGAGCGTGAGCAGACGCTCAACCAGCTGCTCGTCGAGATGGACGGCTTCGACGTGAAGGGCGGCGTCATTCTGATCGCCGCCACGAACCGGCCGGACATCCTCGACCCGGCGCTGCTGCGTCCCGGCCGTTTCGACCGGCAGATCGCGGTGGACCGGCCGGACATGCTGGGCCGTCTGGAGATCCTCAAGGTCCACCAGAAGGGCAAGCCGGTCGCCCCGGACGTCGATCTGGGCGCAGTCGCCCGTCGTACGCCCGGCTTCACCGGTGCCGACCTGGCGAACGTGCTGAACGAAGCCGCGCTCCTCACCGCGCGTGGCAACCAGAAGCTCGTCGACAACGAGGCGCTGGACGAGGCGATCGACCGTGTCGTGGCGGGCCCGCAGAAGCGGACCCGGATCATGTCCGACAAGGAGAAGAAGATCACCGCGTACCACGAGGGCGGACACGCCCTGGTCGCGGCGGCATCTCCCAACTCGGACCCGGTCCACAAGATCACGATCCTGTCCCGCGGCCGGGCCCTGGGTTACACCATGGTCCTGCCCGACGAGGACAAGTACTCGACCACGCGCAACGAGATGCTCGACCAGCTGGCGTACATGCTGGGCGGGCGCGCGGCCGAGGAACTTGTCTTCCACGACCCGACCACGGGCGCGGCCAACGACATCGAGAAGGCCACGGCCACCGCTCGCGCGATGGTCACGCAGTACGGCATGACCGAGCGTCTCGGCGCGATCAAGTTCGGTGGGGACAACACCGAACCGTTCGTGGGCCGCGAGATGGGCCACCAGCGCGACTACTCGGAAGAGGTCGCCGCGCTGGTCGACGAAGAGGTCAAGAAGCTCATCGAGACCGCGCACAACGAGGCCTGGGAGATCCTGGTCGAGAACCGCGACGTCCTCGACAACCTGGTCCTGCAGCTCCTCGAGAAGGAGACGCTGAACAAGGAGCAGATCGCCGAGGTCTTCTCGGGGATCGTGAAGCGTCCGGCTCGTCCGGCGTGGACCGGCTCCACCCGGCGTACGCCGTCGACCCGGCCGCCGGTGCTCTCCCCGAGGGAACTGGCGCTCACCAACGGCGCTGCTGGTGCGGTCACTTCGGGCAACAACGGCTCGACCCCCGCGGACAGCGGCATCGAGTCCGTTCCCGAGGACCGGCCGGAGAGCTGATCACCGCTCGCCCTTGCCGGTAGCCCCGGAATGCATGCCGCGTCCCCCAGGTTCTAGCCTGGGGGACGCGGCATTTTCTTTTACGGAGCGAGGCACAGATGACGGACCCGATAACGCTGGACGGCGAGAGCCGGATCCGCGAGTTCGACGAGAAGCGGGCCGAGAATGCCGTACGGGAGCTGCTCATCGCGGTCGGTGAGAACCCGGACCGTGAAGGGCTGCTGGAGACTCCGGCCCGGGTCGCGCGGGCGTACAAGGAGATCTTCGCGGGTCTGCGGCAGGAGCCCGAGGACGTCCTGACGACGACGTTCGACCTCGGCCACGACGAGATGGTCCTGGTCAAGGACATCGAGGTCTTCTCGACCTGTGAGCACCACCTGGTGCCGTTCCACGGTGTCGCGCACGTCGGCTACATCCCGGCGACCAGCGGCAAGATCACCGGCCTCTCCAAGCTGGCCCGGCTGGTCGACGTCTATGCCCGGCGCCCCCAGGTGCAGGAGCGTCTCACCACGCAGATCGCCGACTCCCTGATGGAGATCCTGGAGCCGCGTGGCGCGATCGTGGTGGTGGAGTGCGAGCACATGTGCATGTCGATGCGCGGCATACGCAAGCCCGGCGCGAAGACCATCACCTCGGCGGTGCGCGGCCAGCTGCGCGATCCGGCGACGCGGGCCGAGGCCATGAGCCTGATCATGGCGCGCTGAACGGATCAGCGCGGAACGGATCAGCGCGGACGGAAGCGGCCTGAACGAAAACGGGCCGGACGGAAGCTGATGGAACGGGAGCGGACCGGGCGGGCCGGGCTGCGCCGGTCAGGCCGCCGCGCCCTGGCCGTTCTTGTCCTCGTCGTCCGGGAGCTTGCACACCCGTTCCAGGAAGAACGCCGCGGCGACCACCGCGATCCCGGCCACCACCGAGAACCCGGCGTAGATCGCCTGGTCCCGGCGGGACGGGTCGTCGAGGTGGCTGAGCAGATAGACCCCCGTGCCGCCGTACAGCCCGCAGACCAGCGACACGACCAGCGCGCTGGCCTGCGCGAAGACCACCGCGCGGGCCGCCATCAGCGGGTCGACGCCCTTCGCTCCGGGGCGCCGCTCCCGCTGGGCGCGCAGTCGCCCACGCAGCGAGAGAGCCGTGGCGAGCAGAACGACCGCGATCGCCGCCAGCACGATGGGCGCGGCGAGCGGCACGCCCGGCAGGGTGCCCACCGAATTCCAGAGCCGGGCACCCGCCCAGGACAGCACTCCGGCGACGACGAACAGACCGGCCAGTACACCGAGCCGTAGTTGCTTCACGTGACTCTGCTCTTCCTTGCTCACGAACTGCCTCCGGACCCTCAGAGGCTAACGACTAGTCGGGCAGGCAGAGTTCCAGATCGGCACGCGCCAGTACACCTTCGCTGCCGACGGTCGCCAGCAGATCCGCGACCGGGCCGCGGCCGGGCAGCTCGGCGCCGGGGTCCACGTCGTGCCACGGGACCAGGACGAAGGCCCGCTGGTGGGCGCGCGGGTGGGGAAGGGTGAGCACCGGGTCGTCGGAGACCACGTCCGCGTACGACAGGATGTCCACGTCGATGGTGCGCGGACCCCAGCGCTCGTCACGGACCCGGTCGAAGGCCTCCTCGATGGCCTGGCCGCGCTCCAGGAGCGAGTCCGGCGGCAGCGTCGTCTTCACGACGACCACCGCGTTGAAGTACGAGGGCTGCGAGCCGGGGTCGACGCCCCAGGGCTCCGTCTCGTACACCGGCGAGACGGCCTTGACCCGGAGGCCGGGCGTGTCCTCCAGGGCGTCGATGGCGCCCTGGAGGGTCTCCAGGCGGTTGCCCAGATTGGCGCCCAGGGAGATCACCGCCCGTTTCGGATTGGACAGTGTCACATCGGCCGCGTCGACCTGCGCGACCACGGAGGCGGGCACCGGCTGTACGGTCGGGTCGCTCTGCGCCCCGCTGGGATACACGGTCATACTCGGCTCCGGATGATGGTGATGGTGACGTCGTCGAAGGGCACGGTGATCGGGGCATCCGGCTTGTGCACGACCACCTCGACCTCCTGGACGCCTTCGTGCTTGAGGCACTGCTGGGCGATCCGCTCGGCCAGCGTCTCGATCAGGTCGACCGGTTCGCCCTTGACGACATCGACGACTTCTTCCGCCACGACGCCGTAGTGCACGGTCTTCGTCAGGTCGTCGTCGGCCGCCGCGGGGCGGGTGTCGAGGCCGAGCACCAGGTCCACGATGAAGGTCTGGCCCTCCTCGCGCTCCCGGGGGAAGACGCCATGGTGCCCACGGGCCTTGAGGCCGCGCAGCGCGACACGATCCACGCGAATCACTCCTGCTGTTCGTCGGTAGCGCGGGCGGCGCCGAGAGCGGTCGGCGTAGCCCACACATTCGAATCTACCTGCGGCCACTGACAACGCCCGATCACGGGGGCGCGTACAGAAGTCCGGGTGGGTGATACTCGCCCCTACCCCCGGGTCCGCCGGGTCAACCCTGTGGGAGCCGCCGCCCACTCAGGCGGGCGTTTCCTCGCCGTCGTCGCCGCCCGGACCGCCTTCACCGGAAGGGTCCTCTCCGGTCTCGGCCAGCACCGGCGATCCGTGGTGCGACCAGAGCTTCCAGCCCTCGGGCGTCCTGCGGAACACATTGGTGGCCACGACCAGCTGCCCGACCAGCGGGCCCAGCTCACCGGCCTCCTCGGCGGGGCCGCCGCTGAGGATGTTCTCGGTGCAGGTCACCAGGGCGGTGTCCGCGGTGATACCGACCTTCACATCGGTCAGGAAGAACTGGATGTACTCGGTGTTCGCCATGATCAGCGCGTACGACCTGAGGACGTCGCCGCGCCCCGAGAGCACCGGCCAGCCGGGGTGGACGCAGGAGATCTCGTCGTTCAGCCACAGCCCGGAGAGGGCCTCGAAGTCCCCCCGCTCCATCGTCTCGTAGAAGGTGGTGTTGGCGAGCTCGACCTCTTCGACCTCGGTGCTCGCGGTCACTTGGCTCCCTCTACGGCGCGGGCCACCCGGACCGCGTCGGCCGTGGCCCGTACCTCGTGGACCCGGACGGCCCAGGCGCCCTCGTGGGCGGCGAGCGCGGAGACGGCGGCGGTGGCCGCGTCCCGCTCGCGGGCGGGCGGCGGGGTGGCGCCGTCCCGTGCCAGTACGCGGCCGAGGAAGCGTTTGCGGGAGGCGGCGACCAGCAGGGGGTGGCCCAGGGCCCGTACCTCGGAGAGGTGGGCGACCAGGGCCAGGTCGTGCTCGGCTTCCTTGGCGAAGCCCAGGCCCGGGTCGACGACGATCCGCTCCGGCGCGATACCGCCGGCGACCGCCGCGTCCACCCGGACACGCAGCTCGGCGACGACCTCGGCGACCACGTCCCGGTAGACCGCCCGGCTGGTCATGGACTCGCTGAAACCGCGCCAGTGCATCACCACGAAGGGGGCCTCGGCGGCGGCGACCACCGGGATCATGGCGGGGTCGGCCAGTCCGCCGCTCACGTCGTTGACCAGCAGCGCACCGGCCTCGATCGCCTGCTCGGCGACGGCGGCGCGCATGGTGTCGACGGAGACGGTGACACCCTCGGAGACCAGGCCGCGCACCACGGGCACCACCCGGCGCAGCTCTTCGTCGGCGTCGACCCGGCTGGCGCCCGGACGGGTGGACTCACCGCCCACGTCCACCAGGTCGGCGCCTTCCGCGACGAGGTCGAGGCCGTGTTTCACCGCAGTGCCGGTGTCGAACCAGCGGCCTCCGTCGGAGAAGGAATCGGGCGTCACATTGACGACACCCATGACCGCGCAGCGGTCCCACTCCGGCAGTCCTGCAACCAGGCCTCGCCCGCGCAACGTACTCATACCCCCAGCCTAAGCGCTGCCCACGGGCCCGGCCGTGGAGTCCGTACGCCGACAGGGGGTGCCGGGCGGCCCGTACGGCCCAGGGGCGGCCCCGGCCGGCGGACGGGCTCGCTCGGCCCCGTTACGCCGCCTCCGCGCCGTTCTCCGTCGCGAGATGCGCGCACGGCCGTTCCTGCACCCGCTCCCGCCGGGAGAACGGCCACGGCAGGCCCAGATTGACGAACCCCTCGGCCTGCATCGCGGCGAAGCCGATGCGCGGCAGGTCGCTGGTGTTGCGGAAGACCACGAACCGCGGCTCCCAGCGCGGCCGGAACTTCGCGTTGAACTTGTACAGCGACTCGATCTGGAACCACCGGGAGAGGAAGACCAGCAGCCCGCGCCAGCCCCGCAGCACCGGACCCGCGCCGAGCTTCTCGCCGCGGGCCAGGGCCGAGCGGAACATCGCGAAGTTGAGGGAGACCCGCTCGATGCCGAGGGCGGGGGAGGCCTCCAGGGAGGCGACGATCAGCAGCTCGTTCATGCCCGGGTCGGCGGCGCGGTCGCGGCGCATCAGTTCCAGGGACATGCCGTCCGTACCCCACGGTACGAAGTGGATGATCGCCTTCAGGTCGCCGAAGGGGGATTCCGGCCCGTCGGCCTTGTGGGCCGTGGCGATCACGCAGTCCCCGTCGCCGGGGTCGCCGATCCGGCCGAGCGCCATCGAGAAGCCGCGCTCGGTGTCGGTGCCGCGCCAGGCCGCCGCTGCTGCCCGGATCCGCTCCAGTTCCGCCTCGCTCACGTCACGGACGCGCCGGACCCGCGTCTCGTAGCCACCGCGCTCGATACGCTTCACCATCTGGCGTACGTTGCGCATCGCCCGTCCGGCGAGGGAGAAATCCACCACGTCCACCACCGCCTCGTCGCCCAGTTCCAGCGCGTCGAGCCCGGTCTCGCGGGTCCAGACCTCACCGCCGGTCTCGCTGCACCCCATCACCGCGGGGGTCCAGGAGTGCAGCTTGGCCTCGTCCATGAAGCGCTCGATGGCGCCGGGCCACGCCTCCACGTCGCCGATCGGGTCACCGCTGGCGAGCATCACGCCGGAGACGACGCGGTAGCAGACGGCCGCCTTGCCGCTCGGCGAGAAGACGACGCCCTTGTCCCGGCGGAGCGCGAAGTGGCCGAGCGAGTCCCGGCCGCCGTGCTTCGCCAGCAGGGCGCGCAGCTGCTTCTCGTCCTCGTCGGTGAGGCGCGCGGCCGGATGTTCGGGACGGAAGGCCAGGTAGATCGTGGTCACCGCGGTCAGCAGGCCGAGCGAGCCGAGTGAGTAGGCGACGGTCCAGGAGGTGTTGCCCGCGTACTCGACCGGGCCCTCGAAGCCGACCAGGCCGAACAGCACGTGCTGGAGGCGGTCGACGATGCTCGGGCTGCCGACGACCCGGCCGGGGTGGACGCTGACGACGATCAGCCCGAGGCCCAGCGAGCCCGCGCCGAGCAGGACGAAGTTGGCGAGCGCCTTCCAGCGGCTGCGCGGATCGGGCAGTGCTTCGAACTCGCTCCGGTGGCGCACCAGCAGGGACAGCAGCACCAGGGAGATCAGCGCACCGACGACGGAGTGGCGGTAGACGAACTGCGCCACCGCGCCCGCGGGCAGCAGTACCACCGCGGCCCGCCAGGCCCTGCGCTTACGGCGTTTCAGCCCGTGGGCGAGGAGGAGCAGCAGCACACCGGCACAGAGGGCGAGTGCGGCGGTGAAGGGGCCGAGAGCGCCGGGCAGCACTTCGGCGACGGCATGCATCCGGCTGTGGCGGAACCGGGGGAACACTCCTCCGGCGACGTCGAGCAGACCGACGAGCGTGCAGGCCGTACCGATCAGGGCGGGAACCGTCTCCGGGCGGGGTCCCTGGACGATCCGCCGGACGCTTTTCGGAACCATTACCGACTTTTCCTCATCTACCGGCACAGACATCGCTTCCCACGGCTCCACAAGAGGTTCTGTGTCCGCCGGCCGCCGAGACCGGCGCAGCATCCGGACATTTGTGTCCTCTAGGACGGCATTTCCGGGGGGCGGGTTCATCCGCCGCCCGGAAAATCTCACAGCAGAAAGCGCACCTACCCATGGGTCTCACCAGCCACAAGGTCCTGGCACTTGCCGCACTGCTGGCCGTCGTGTCCTTCGCCGCGACGGTCTGGCTCTGGCCGCGTCTGGCGCGCCGCAGCGGGCGCGCGGTGGCGGGCCGCATCGGCCTGCTGTTCGTCACGCAGGTGGCGGTCTTCGCCTCCGTCGGACTCATGGCCAACAACTCCTTCCTCTTCTACGGCTCCTGGGCCGACCTCTTCGGGCAGGAGCAGACGCCGGGTGTGGTGGTCGACCACGAGGTGGGCAGCCGGGACGTGCACATCGTGGGGAAGCAGGGCCTGGACGTCCCCGGCGGTACGAAACCGGCGGTCGGCGGTCAGATCCAGAAGGTCGTGATCCAGGGCCGGAAGTCGAAGATAGCCAGTCCTGCGTACGTCTATCTGCCGCCGCAGTACTTCCAGCAGGCGTACGCGAAACGAACTTTCCCGGTGTCCGTGGTCCTCACCGGATACCCCGGCACCGCGGAGAACCTGCTCAAGGGTCTGCACTTCCCGAGGACGGAGTACGACCAGGTCAAAGCAGGGAAGATGAAGCCGATGGTGCTGGTGATGCTGCGGCCCACGGTGGCTCCGCCGCGGGACACGGAGTGCGTGGACATCACGGGCGGTCCGCAGAGCGAGACGTTCTTCGCCAAGGATGTGCCGGAGGCGGTCCGGACGACGTACCGGGTCGGTACCGGGCCCCGGAGCTGGGGTTTCATCGGTAATTCGACCGGTGGCTACTGCGCGCTGAAGCTGGCGATCCATCACCCGAACGTGTACGGCGCGGGGGCCGGACTCTCCGCGTACTACCGGGCGGCCGAGGACCCGACGACCGGTGACCTCTTCCAGGGCAGCAAGGCGGAGCGGGACCGGGCGGACCTGTTGTGGAGCCTGACGCACCGGCCCGCCCCGAAGACATCCCTCCTCGTCACCACGAGCAAGGCGGGCGAGGGGAACTACCGCAGCACGATGCGGTTCATGGCGAAGGTGAAGCCGCCCACCGAGGTCTCCTCGATCACGCTGACGAGCGGCGGGCACAACTTCAACACCTGGCGCCGCGAGATCCCCGCGAGCCTGGTGTGGCTGAGCAGCAGGCTCACCGGCCGCTGACGGTCTCCAGTTCCACCTCGGTCCGCGGGACGTCCCGCGCGTCGGCGGCGGTGGAACGCCGCAGCGCCTCGTGCAGCCGGGCCGGGGTGAGGACGCCGAGGAAGCGCCCCGCACTGTCCTCGTCGATCACCGCGATCCAGCCGGCGTCGTGCTGGAGCATCGTGGCGAAAGCCTGCTTGAGCGAGGCCCCGACGGGCAGCCAGGCCTCCATGCGCCGGGCGTGCTCGCGCACGGTCCCCTTGGCGGTGGCGGCCTGTTCGGCGGAGATCCACCCGTGCAGATTGTCGTCGGAGTCCAGCACGACGGCCCACCGGGCGATGTTCGCGGGCAGCGGGTCGTCGAGGTGCACGACGGGCGGCTGCTCCAGGTCGCCGGGTTCGATCGGGGTGACGGACAGCCGCTTGAGGCCCCGGTCCGCGCCCACGAAGTCCGCGACGTAGGGCGTGGCGGGCGCGCCGAGAACGGCGGCCGGGGCGTCGAACTGCTCGATCGTGCCGTGCCCGTAGACGGCGATACGGTCCCCCAGCCGGACCGCCTCCTCGATGTCGTGCGTGACGAAGAGGACGGTCTTGCGGACGGCCTTCTGGAGCGCGAGGAACTCGTTCTGGAGGTGCTCGCGGACCACGGGATCCACCGCGCCGAACGGCTCGTCCATCAGCAGGACCGGCGGATCCGCCGCCAACGCCCGTGCCACACCGACCCGTTGGCGCTGACCGCCGGAGAGCTGCTCGGGGTACCGGTCGCCGTGGACGGACGGGTCGAGACCCACCAGCTCCAGAAGTTCGGCGGCGCGGGCACGGGCCGTCGCCCGCTTGACGCCCAGCAGATGGGGAACGGTCGCGGTGTTGTCGAGAACCGTCTTGTGCGGAAAGAGCCCGACCTGCTGGATCACATAGCCGATCCGGCGGCGGAGTTCGACGGGGTCGATGGCGGATATGTCGTCCCCGTCGACGTATATCCGGCCCTCGGTCGGCTCGATGAGACGGTTGACCATTTTCATCGTGGTCGTCTTCCCGCAGCCGGACGGTCCGACGAGCGTGACCAGTTCACCTCGGGCCACCTCGAAGGAGAGGTTGCCGACGGCAGTGGTGCCGTCGGCGTACCGCTTGGTGACGTTTTCGAATCGGATCATGATTCCCCATTGTGACGGGGCCTTTGTGAAGGCCATGTTGCTGCAGTGCGACGGATCCCGGCATTGTCAGTGGCCGGGGATAGGGTCGCCACTCAGTTGCCGTAATTGGGTTTCGGATCACGGCGCGAGGCGTCACCGTGACGGGGGAGGGGGACGGGATGACGGGCGAGACATGCATACAGCGCAATGACTGGATCTGCTGGCAGTACGTCACCTCCCGCAGCCAGGAGTTGACCGACGCGACGGTCCAGCACATCTGGATCACGGTGGTCTCGGTGGCGATCGGGCTGGTGGTGGCGTTCCCGCTGGCGCTGCTCGCGCGCCGTGGGCGGATGTTCGCCGGGCCGGTGCTCGGCCTGACGACCGTGCTCTACACGGTGCCCTCGCTGGCGATGTTCTCGCTGCTGCTGCCGTGGTTCGGTCTGTCGGCGGCGCTGGTGATCACGGGGCTCGTGCTGTATTCGCTGACCATCCTCGTACGGAACATCATGGCCGGTCTCGCCGCGGTGCCCGAGGACGCGCGGGAGGCCGCGCGGGGGATGGGGTACGGACCCGGCAGGCTGCTCTGGGAGGTCGAACTGCCCCTGGCGCTGCCCGCGGTACTGGCCGGGGTGCGGATCGCGACGGTCTCGACGGTCGCGCTGACCACGGTCGGGTCGATCGTCGGAAAAGGCGGCCTGGGCAATCTCATCCAGGACGCGCTGCCGACCCTCTTCAAGGCACAGGTGCTGACCGCCTCCGTGCTCTGCGTACTGCTGGCTGTCGTGGCCGATCTGCTGCTGCTCGGCGTGCAGCGGCTGCTGACGCCCTGGACCCGAATACGGACGCCGAAGGCGGTTCGTGCGGCGGAGGCGGGCTGACCATGGGCGAGTTGACCGATGCCTGGACCTGGCTGACGACGGGGGCGAACTGGTCGGGGGAGAACGGCGCGGGGCACCGGCTGGCCGAGCACCTGACCGTCAGCGGGACCGCGTTCGCGCTGGCGTGTCTCATCGCGCTGCCGGTCGCGCTCTGGCTGGGGCATCTCGGGCGGGGCGGCGCGCTGGCCGTGAACATCTCCAACATCGGCCGGGCGATACCGACCTTCGCGGTGCTGGCCCTGCTGCTGCTGACGCCGCTGCGCACCCGGGGCGATCTGCCGACGGTGATCGCGCTGGTGCTGTTCGCGGTGCCGCCGCTGCTGACCAACGCGTACACCGGGATGCGCGAGGTGGACCGGTCGGTGGTGGAGGCGGCCCGCGGGATGGGGATGTCGGGGCGCCAGTTGTTCGTACGGGTCGAACTGCCCCTCGCGTACCCGCTGATCATGACCGGGCTCAGGTCCGCGGCCGTCCAGGTGATCGCCACCGCGACGCTCGCCGCGATGACCGGCGGCGGCGGGCTCGGCCGGATCATCACCGCCGGGTTCAACACGTACGACACCGCGCAGGTGGTGGCGGGCGCGCTCCTCGTCGCCGCGCTGGCGCTCCTCGTCGAGGTCCTGCTGGTGGTGGCCGACAAGCTGCTCGACCCGCGTCGGAAGGTCGCCTGACCGTGCCCGGTCCGAATTCCTCCGTGGCACCACGCCTCCGTGGCACCACACCTCCGTGGCACCACGCCTGTCGCTTCTCGCGTTTCACGACTCCTGGACCTACCGGCCCCTCTGTGCCGGTCGGTCTTGCATCGCCTCTTGTGTATCGCCTATCACGTGCCGTCCGGCACGTGGCATTTGGAGTGGACCTCATGATCAAGACCTCGCGGATAGCGGGCGCGGTACTCGGCGTGGTGGCTCTGACGGGCTCCCTCGCGGCGTGCGGCGGGAACAGTCTGGAGAAGGACAAGAACGGCGGGGATTCGAGCACCGCGGCCGGCTCGGGAAAGAAGGGCTCGCTCGTCATCGGCGCGGCCGGTTTCACCGAGTCCAAGGTGCTCGCCGAGCTGTACAGCCAGGTGCTGGCCGACGCGGGGTACAAGACCTCGGTCACCACGGTGAACAACCGGGAACTGTACGAACCCTCGCTGGAGAAGGGCGAGATCGACGTCGTACCGGAATACGCGGCGACGCTCGCCGAATTCCTCAACGCCAAGACGAACGGCGCGAAGCAGGCCGAGAAGAAGCCGGTGGCTTCCGGGGATGTGACGGCGACCGTCGCGGCGCTGCAGAAGCTCGCCGGACCGCGCGGACTGAAGGCGCTTCCGGCCGGCGCCGCCGTGGACCAGAACGCGTTCGCGGTGACGAAGGAATTCGCCGCGAAGAACAAGCTCAAGTCCCTTTCGGATCTGGGCAGGTCGAAGGCGAAGGTCAAGATCGCGGCGGGCGACGAATGCACGATCCGGCCGTTCTGCGAGCCGGGCCTGAAGTCGAAGTACGGCATCGATGTGACCGGCGTGGACCCCAAGGGCGTCGGTACCCCGCAGGCCAAGCAGGCCGTCAAGGACGGCACCGACCAACTGGTGCTGACCACCACGACCGACGCGACGCTGGACACCTACGGGCTCGTCCTGCTCCAGGACGACAAGCACCTCCAGAACGCGGACAACGTCCTGCCCGTCGTGAATGCGAAGGACGCGGGCAGCGCGGAGATCGCCGCGGCACTGGCGAAGCTCACCAAGGTGCTGACGACAGATGATCTTGTACAGCTGAACCGCAAGGTCGACTCCGAGCGCGCGAAGCCCGGCGATGTGGCGAAGGACTATCTGAAGTCGAAGAGCTTGATCAACTAGTGGGCCGGTGGGGAATGGAGGTAACCGCTGGGGAACAAATCCCGGTGCGGTCGTCCATTCGGCTCGCACGCACGGTAAATTTCGAGCCATGCCACGTGGACGCCACCGCCATTCCCCACCCCTGCACAGGCTTCTCCAGCCCTCGGCCGTAGCCGGTGCTTCGCTTCTTCTCGCCGCCGGCGCCTGGCTGTTCGCGGATCCTCTGGTACTTCGCTGTCTGGTCGCGGGCGCGGCAGCCGCCGCGGTGACCGGCGCGTTCCTGATGCGCAGCTGGGACCGGGTGGCCGGCCGCCGCGTCGCCGAACTGACCCGTGCGCGGGCCGGGGACGAGTGGAAGGCCGAGGAGCGGGCCGCCGAACTGGAGGGCGACCTGGAGGAGTCGCGCGCGCTGCGCGTCAAGCTGGAGGCGAAGCTGCGCTCCAAGCGGATCGAACTGGCCGGGCTGCGCGGCGAACACGCCGCCCTGCTGCGCCGGTACGCCAACGCCGAGACCGAGCGGGCCAGCGCGCTCGAAGGCCGCAGGCTCCTGGCGATCGAGGCGGCGGCCCCGGCACGGGCCGCGTTGCCCGCGGCGAACTCCACGCCCACCCCGGCCGCGTACACGAGCGCTGTCCGGGCGCTGGACGCCCTCACGCGCAACGCGGCGGCCCAGCAGGCGCAGCGGGACCGGCAGGCACGGCAGGACCGAGCCGAAGCGGTGGAACCGGAGGGGAAGCACTCGGCGGCCGTCAGCGAGCACACGGACCCGCCGTCAGCCCTCCCGGCTCCCCGGCACGTCCCCGCTTCGCAGAACCTCCCGGCCCCGCGCAACGTCCCGGCCACGGCCGTCGCGCCGTACACCCCTCAGCAGGGCCGGGCGAACCGGCCCGTGGGCCGCTTCGACTTCTTCGGCATGCAGAAGGTGCCCGCGGCCCTGGAGCCCGCGCAGCTGGAGTCCGTGCAGAACGAGGACCTGGCGGACGTGGTGGGCGCCGAGGCGATCGAGGCGCACGAGGCCGAGGCCGGCCGTGGTGGTGACGAGGAGCGCGGGATCGGCCAGGTCATCGATCTGACCGCACACGACGAGACGGAACAGCTCGACCTGACGGGGCTGCGCAGCGCGATCTCGTAGCCCGCGAACCCGCGAACCCGCGAACCCGCGAGCCCTCGGAACCCGCGAGTCCGCGAACGCCCGGCTTCCCGACCCGGCTTCCCGGCCGGGCGGCGGCCGGTCCTACTTGTCGATGTCGCCGACGACGAAGAAGAGCGAGCCCAGGATCGCCACCATGTCGGCGACCAGGGTGCCCGGCAGCAGCTCGGTCAGCGCCTGGATGTTGTTGAAGGACGCCGAGCGGAGCTTGAGGCGGTACGGCGTCTTCTCGCCCTTGGACACCAGGTAGTAGCCGTTGATGCCCAGCGGGTTCTCGGTCCAGGCGTACGTCTGGCCCTCGGGGGCCTTGAGCACCTTCGGCAGCCGCTGGTTGACCGGGCCGGGAGCCAGGCCGGCCATCCGGTCCAGACACGCGTCGGCCAGGTCCAGCGCGTTGTGGGTCTGGCCGAGCAGGACCTCGAAACGGGCGAGGCAGTCGCCCTCGTCCCGGGTGACGACCCGCAGCGTGTCCTGAAGGTCCCCGTACGCGAGGTACGGCTCGTCGCGGCGCAGGTCGAAGTCGACGCCCGAGCCGCGGGCGATGGGCCCGCTCACGCCGTACGCGTGCACGGCCTCCCGGGAGAGGACCCCCACCCCGCGGGTCCGGCCGCGGAAGATCTCGTTGCCGAGGACGAGGTCGTCGTACACGTCCATGCGCGAGCGGACATCGGCCACCGCCTCCCGCACCCGGCCGAGCCAGCCCGCCGGAAGGTCCTCCTTGAGGCCGCCGACCCGGTTGAACATGTAGTGCATCCGGCCGCCGGAGACCTCCTCCATCACCGCCTGGATCACTTCGCGTTCGCGGAAGGCGTGGAACACCGGGGTGATCCCGCCCAGTTCGAGCGGGTACGAGCCGAGGAACATCAGGTGGTTGAGCACCCGGTTCAGCTCGGCGAGGAGCGTACGGATCCAGACCGCCCGCTCCGGCACCTCCATGCCGAGCATGCGCTCGACGGCCATCACGACGCCCAGCTCGTTCGAGAAGGCGGAGAGCCAGTCGTGGCGGTTGGCGAGCATGACGATCTGGCGGTAGTCGCGGGCCTCGAAGAGTTTCTCCGCGCCGCGGTGCATGTAGCCGATGACCGGCTCGGCCTGCTGGATGCGTTCGCCGTCCAGGATCAGGCGGAGGCGGAGCACGCCGTGAGTGGAGGGGTGCTGAGGGCCGATGTTGAGCACCATGTCGGTGGTCTCCGCGGCACCGCCGATGCCGACCGTCGTCTCCGTCATACCGTCGTCTCCGTCATGCGGGCCAGTATCCCCGTGCGGACGGTGGTTTCCCCACCCGCCCCTGGCTCGGCTCCGGCTGCGGGCCCGGTCCTGCCGGCGTCATCAGCCAGCCGAACACCCCCAGCCCGCCCCGGTCCGTCAGCTCCGCGGCCTCTCCCGCCGCCGCCAGCGCCCGTACGTACGCCGTGGGATCCGTGGAGGCCAGCGTCAGCGGGGGGCGTGCGCCGGTCACGCCCAGGCGGTGCAGTGCCTCCCGCTGGGTGAGCAGGTCTCCGCCGCCGCAGGCTGCCGCGCACGCGTCCAGGGCCACGTGCGCGGTGATGTCGCAGCTTCCGTCCGGGACCGGCCGTGCCTCCCGGCCCGCGCGGAAACCGGTGAGCGTGCCGAAGGGCGGCCGGGACCCGCGCGTGTGGGAGTAGTCGACGGCGACCGCCAGACCGCCGTCGAGCGTGCCGGCCGCAGCCGCCCACGCCTCGTCGCGCGGGCGGCCGATCTCGGCCCGCAGGCCCGGCTCGGTCAGCGGCCACCAGCGGTCCAGCCACTCCGCGTCCGCCCCGGCTACCGGATCCCCGAGCCGCTCCGCGCCGTCCGACGTCCGTACCAGGACGTAGCGCGGCGTCCCGTCCGCGTCCGCCTCCGCCACATCGACCGGTACGTTGTCCAGCCACTCGTTCGCGAAGAGCAGCCCGCACACCCCGGCCGGCGGCTCCGCGGTCCACACGACCCGCTCGTCGAGGCCGGGCGGACGGGCGGCCCGCTCGACGGCGTACGCCCGTACCGGGAAACCGTCGGGCAGCGCGGCCAGCACCCCCGACAACAGTTCGCCGCGGCCCGCGCCCATGTCGACCAGGGCCGGTTCGCGGAGGCCGAGACCGGTCAGCAGCCGGGCGACCGCCGAGGCGAACAGCGGGGAGGCGTGCACCGAGGTGCGGAAGTGGCCGGCGGGCCCCTCCGGCCGCAGATAGAACCCGTCCGCCCCGTACAGCGCGGTCTCGGCCGCCTCACGCCACCCACGCCACTCATCAGTCACGGCGTCAAGTCTCCACCTTGGGGAGTACTCCCCGGGGCAGCGGATCGGCCCTCCGGTTGACCCTGACACCTGTTCGGCTTCCCTACGCTGGGTTACGTGCAGCGCCTCTACGCCTTCATCCGCAGACACCCGACCTGGGTCGACAGCTTCTGGGCCGTCGTCCTCCTCGGGATCTGCGGCGTGCAGTACGTGTTGGGCAACTACCCGGCCCATGAGCGAGCCGCGGCCGTCCCGATCGCCGTCGGGCTGTGCACCGCCGTCGCGCTGCGCCGTCGCGCGCCCGAGAAGATGCTGGTGCTGACCGCCGTGATGGGGCTCGCCCAGCTGGCCCTCGACGTCCAGTCGTCCCTGGCCGACTTCGCGATGCTGTTGCTGATCTACACGGTCGCCGCCGTCGGGAAGCGCTGGGCCTCGCGGTTCGCCCTGGTCGGCGCGTTGAGCGCGGGCACGCTCGCGCAGCTGCGCTGGCCCGAGCCGACGGTCCACAACTGGGTCCAGGAGGTCTTCTTCACGGTCGTGCTGACCGTGCCGTTCGTCCTG
Organism: Streptomyces sp. NBC_01267; assembly: GCF_036241575.1. Taxonomy (NCBI): domain Bacteria; kingdom Bacillati; phylum Actinomycetota; class Actinomycetes; order Kitasatosporales; family Streptomycetaceae; genus Streptomyces; species Streptomyces sp. NBC_01267. The sequence continues at coordinate 4,422,379 of NZ_CP108455.1, forward strand.
GCCTGGGTGCTCGGCGACTCGATGAGCACGCGCCGGGCCTACCTGGCGCAGCTGGAGGAACGGGCCGCCCGCCTGGAGAAGGAGCGCGAGGCGCAGTCGAAGGTGGCGGTGGCGGGTGAACGGGCCCGCATCGCCCGCGAACTGCACGATGTCGTCGCGCACAACGTCTCCGTCATGGTCGTCCAGGCGGACGGCGCCGCCTACGTCATGGACGCCTCGCCCGACCAGGCCAAGCAGGCCCTGGAGACCATTTCCTCCACCGGCCGCCAGGCGCTCGCCGAGATGCGCAGGCTGCTGGGGGTGCTGCGGACCGGGGACGCGCAGGAGAGCGGGGAGTACGTACCGCAGCCCGACGTGGAGCAGATCCAGGAGCTGGTCGACCAGGTCAGGACCGCGGGACTGACCGTGGACTTCCAGGTCGAGGGGACACCGCGTCCGCTGCCCAGTGGCGTGGAGCTCACGGCGTACCGCATTGTGCAGGAAGCACTCACCAATACGCGCAAGCACGGCGGGCCCGACGTGGGCGCCAGCGTTCGGCTCGTGTACTTCGACGACGGGCTCGGTCTGCTCGTCGAGGACGACGGCCGCGGCGCGGCGCACGAGCTGTACACGGACGGCGGCGCCGACGGGCAGGGACACGGTCTGATCGGGATGCGGGAGCGCATCGGGATGGTCGGAGGCACGCTGGACGCGGGCCCGCGCCCCGGCGGCGGCTTCCGGATCAGCGCGCTGCTCCCGCTCAGGCCCGCCCACTAGAAGGGATTTGTACGAAATGGCGATCCGGGTAATGCTCGTCGACGACCAGGTGCTTCTCCGCACCGGCTTCCGGATGGTGCTCGCCGCCCAGCCGGACATGGAGGTCGTCGCGGAGGCGGGCGACGGCGCCGAGGCCATCGACATCCTCAGGACGTCGGCGGTCGACGTGGTGCTGATGGATGTCCGGATGCCGAGGCTCGACGGTGTCGAGGCGACCCGGCAGATCTGTGCGCAGCCGAACGCGCCCAAGGTGCTGATCCTGACGACCTTCGACCTGGACGAGTACGCCTTCTCCGGTCTGAAGGCGGGCGCCAGCGGCTTCATGCTGAAGGACGTGCCCCCGGCGGAACTGCTCGCCGCGATCCGCTCGGTGCACAGCGGCGACGCGGTGGTGGCGCCGTCGACGACCAGGCGGCTGCTCGACCGCTTCTCACCGATGCTGCCGGGCCGGGCGTCCGGTCCCCAGCACAAGGGCGTCGGGCGGCTCACCGAGCGCGAGCGCGAGGTGATGCTGCTGGTCGCCCAGGGCATGTCGAACGGCGAGATCGCGGCGCACCTGGTGCTGTCCGAGGCCACGGTCAAGACGCACGTGGGCCGCATCCTCACCAAGCTGGAGCTCCGGGACCGGGTGCAGGTGGTGGTGCTCGCGTACGAGACGGGGCTGGTCAGGGCGGGCGGCTCGGGAGCGCGCTGAGCCGCGCCGTCGGAGGCAGGCCCGGCAGAGACCGGCCGGGCAGATCCGGCCGGGCAGCTCCTGTCGGGCAGGTCCTAGCGGAGTACCCCCTCCAGGAAGTCGCTGCCGAGCCGGGCCACCACGGTGAGGTCCAGCTGGTGCAGTACGTACCGTCCGCGGCGCCTGGTGGTGATCAGCCCGGCCCGCTTCAGCAGCGCCAGATGACGGGAGACCTCGGGCGCGGATATGCCGTGCGTGTCGGCCAGTTCGCCCGTGGTGTGCGAGGCGCGGGCCAGATCTCTGCACAGTCGCATCCGCATCGGGTGGGCCAGCGCTTCGAGCCGCAGCTTCAGCAGCTCCACGGAGGCGGGGGAGGGCAGCTCGGGCGCCGCGACCGGGTACTGGACCACCGGGCGCCAGTCCGGGCGGTGCAGCACCAGCAGGTGGGGCCAGCCGAAACTCGTCGGTACGAAGGTGAGTCCGTCCCCGGCGGGCGAGCCCATGGCCACCGACCGGCCCTCCGAGAGCTTGTCGGCGCTGATGCGGGTACCCGTCTCGTCCATCGACAGGGCGGCGGAGACCGCGGTCACGGCCTCGGCGAGGCCCTTGTGCCGCAGCAGCTCGGTCTTGTGCCGGGCGTCGGCGGCCAGCTGGAACCGTATGCGCCGCCAGGTGTCGCCGAAGAACGCCTGCTCGCAGTCCTCGAAGAGACGCCGGATCCACGCCCGGACGGTGACCGGGTCGTTCAGCAGCTGTCTGGTGAAGTCGAGCTGTCTGGGGCCGCGCGCCGCCGCGAGGTCCAGGGAACGCGCCCGCACTCCGGAGTCCGAGAGCGGGGAGGGCCCACCGATGTTGTAGGTGACGGAACAGGTGAACTCCATCGCGACGGTGACGAATTCGTCGTCCGGCAGCAGATCGAGCAGATCCAGGTCCTCGGCCAGCGTCGCTCCGGGCCTGCTGCCCGTATGCCTGTCACCCAGGTGCGCGCCGTGCGTGGGCCCGCCGTCCGTACGCCCTCTGTACGCCGGCCGGACCCCCGCGAACGGCATGAAGATGTCCGAGAACGTGGAGCGCCACAGGAATTCCGCCTCGTGCAGCCGGTCGGCGAGGTCCGCGGGGAGCGCGGCGGACGTCGCCGTGGCCCAGCCGTGCAGTCCCGGGTGGTGCCCCGGCTCGGACAGCACATGCAGGGCGTTGCCCAGCTCGGCCAGCGGCGACGGCTCGAAAGTGATCCCGTCCGGCGGCAGTCCGGTGATGTCGATGTCCACGCTCATGCATCCATGGTGCCTGCCCCCACTGACAACCGGCCGTCGATTGACGGGCCTCGTCAAACGGCGCTCAGGGGGCCGGAGCGGGCACGCAGGGTGGGGCCATGAACGCCAATCAGCAGCACATGTTCGACGCCTACCGTGCGGCCCAACGGGGGGAACTGGCTCCGCCGCTGCCCGGCAAGCACGACTGGGAGGCCATCGGGGAGATGGCGCGGACGGCGCGGATGGCGCGGTCCGCCGGGACCGCACCGTCCGGGCGCCGACGGGCAGGGCGGCGGCGCTGGTGGGGCCTGCTGCGGAGAACCGGTTGAAGCAGCCGGTACGGCGCGGGTTCCCCCTCGCAGGTCCGCCGCCGGTCACCCCACCCGTCGCACGAACTCCCGTACCGCCGACACCACGTCCGCCACCGTCCACGACAGCCCCGGCCCCGCCACCGTCACCTCGGTGAACGAGAGTTCCGGCACCCCGCCCGGCGCAGGATGGAACGGGTGGAACAGCGCCACCCCGGTCTCCTCCGCCTGCTCGACCGCCACCCGGGTCAGCATCTCCGCGTCGTACGGGAGCCACACCTGGAACTGGTGCGTGTGCGGCACCTCGGGGTTGATCCGGAACCACGCCGGCCCGGCCTCCCGGAACCCCTCCGCCAGCCCGGCCGCGACCACCTTCGCCTGAGCGACGTACGAGGCCAGCCGCGGCAGCTCCCGCTCCAGCCCCACCAGCGCCGACAGCGCGGCCGGGTACTGCTGGAAGATCTGCCCGCCGTACCGGTGCCGCCAGACCCGCGCCTCGTCGACGAGCGTTTCGGGACCCGCGAGCACCGCGCCCGAAAGGCCGTCCAGCGACTTGTAGAAGGACACGTACACACTGTCCGCGAGCCCCGCGATCTCCTTCAGGCCGTGGCCGAAGTGCGGGGTGCACTCCCACAGCCGTGCGCCGTCGAAGTGCACCACCGCGTCACGTTCCCTGGCCGCATCGACGACCGCCACCAGCTCGTCCCAGGTCGGCAGGGAGAAACCGGCGTCGCGCAGCGGAAGTTCCAGCATCAGCGTCCCGAACGGTTCGCCGAAGTCGCGCACCTCGTCGGCGGTGGGCAGCCGGGGCGCCGACGTCGGGTGGACCGTACGCAGTCCGCTCACCGTCCCGAAAGCGCCCCCCTCGTGCATCTCCGGGTGCGCCAGCGGATGCAGGGCGACCGTGGCGTTGCCCGTGCGCTCCGCCCAGCACCGCAGCGCGACCTGCTGGGCCATCGTGCCGGTGGGGAAGAAGGCCGCCGCGGGGAAACCGAGCAGCGAGGCCACCCGCTCCTCCAACGCGGCGACGACCCCGCCGCCGTACAGGTCGACGGATTCGCCGAGGTCGTACACCGTTCCCGCGTCCGCGGCCAGCGCCGTCAGCCGCTCGCCCAGCGTGGCGTGCGCGGACGGACGCGACAGTATGTGCTTCGCCCCCCGCAGCGCGGCCGTTCTGCGCTGCCGCTCGTTCTGCTCGTCCCGCTCGTTCTGCTCGTCCTGCTCGTTCTCGTCCGTGTCATGGGTCATATTCAGATCATCACCCACAGCCTGTGGACAGTCTCCCGAGTGCCCCGAAACCTGGGCGTAGCATGACGGGGAAATCGTCCGGTACCCCTCGCGGACTGGAACGGAAGGCCGTCCCACATGAACGCATCAGTAGACACCCGCCCCGCCCGGCTCACCGTCGGCGTCGTCGGCACCGGCCGGGTGGGCCCCGCGCTCGCCGCGTCGCTCCAGCTGGCCGGGCACCGTCCGGTCGCCGCGTCCGGTGTGTCCGACGCCTCCGTGCGCAGGGCCGCCGTCCTGCTCCCCGATGTCCCCCTGGTCCCCCCGGCCGAGGTGCTGGCGCGGGCCGAGCTGGTCCTGCTGACCGTGCCCGACGACGCGCTGCCCGCGCTGGTCGAGGGACTGGCCGCGACCGGCGCGGTCCGCCCGGGACAGCTCCTGGTCCACACGTCGGGCCGGTTCGGCACCCGGGTGCTCGACCCCGCGCTGCGCGCCGGAGCCCTGCCGCTGGCACTGCACCCGGCGATGACCTTCACCGGCACCTCGGTGGACGTCCAGCGGCTGGCCGGCTGCTCCTTCGGCGTGACCGCCCCCGACGAGCTGCGGCTCGCCGCCGAGGCACTGGTCATCGAGATGGGCGGCGAGCCCGAGTGGATCGCCGAGGAGTCCCGGCCGCTCTACCACGCGGCGCTCGCCATCGGCGCGAACCACCTGGTCACCCTGGTGGCCCAGTCCATGGAGCTGCTGCGTACGGCCGGGGTCGCCGCCCCCGACCGGATGCTCGGCCCGCTCCTCGGCGCCGCCCTCGACAACGCCCTCAGGTCCGGTGACGCGGCGCTGACCGGACCGGTCGCCCGCGGCGACGCGGGCACGGTGTCGGCGCACGTCGAAGAGTTGCGCAAGCACGCCCCGCAGGCCGTCGCCGGATATCTCGCGATGGCCCGTACGACGGCGGACCGCGCCCTCGCGCACGGTCTGCTCAAGCCGGAACTGGCCGAGGACCTGCTCGGTGTCCTCGGCGAGGAGGAGACCCGATGACCGCCCTGCTGCACACGGCCGCCGAGCTGGACGCCCTGCCGCGCACCGCGCCGTCCACCGACAGGCGCGCCGTCGTCATGACCATGGGCGCCCTCCACGAGGGCCACGCCACCCTGATCCGTACGGCGAGGGAGCTGGTGGGGAGGACCGGTCAGGTCGTCGTCACAATCTTCGTCAACCCGCTCCAGTTCGGTGCGGGTGAAGACCTCGACCGCTACCCCCGCACCCTCGAAGCCGACCTCGCCGTCGCCGAACTGGCCGGTGCGGACGCGGTGTTCGCCCCGGCCGTGGACGAGGTCTACCCGGGTGGGGAGCCTCAGGTGCGGATCGCGGCGGGCCCCATGGGCGAGCGTTTCGAGGGCTCGGCGCGCCCCGGCCACTTCGACGGGATGCTCACCGTCGTCGCCAAGCTGCTGCACCTCACCCGGCCCGGCCTCGCGCTGTTCGGGCAGAAGGACGCCCAACAGCTCGCCCTGGTCCGGCGGATGGCGCGCGATCTCAACTTCCCGGTCGAGATCGTCGGCGTACCGACGGTCCGCGAGCCCGACGGCCTGGCTCTCTCCAGCCGCAACCGCTTCCTCTCCGCCGAGGACCGCGCCACCGCGCTGGTCCTCTCCCGGGCCCTGTTCGCGGGCCGGGACGTCCTGGCGGCGGCACCGTCGCCGACCGGCGACGCCACCCCCGCGGCCGTGCGCGCCGCGGCACGGGCCGCCGTCGCGGGCGCGCCGCTCACCCTCGACTACCTGTCCCTGATCGACCCGTCCGACTTCACCGAGGCCGACGACCACCACAAGGGCGGGGCGGTCCTCGCGATCGCCGCCCGGGTCGGTGCGACGCGCCTGATCGACAACATCCCGCTGACCTTCGGGGAGCCACAGTGACCGGAACCGGAATACGCCTGCACGCACCCGTCCCCGGCTGGTCGCTCGACGCCGACGTCGTGATCGTCGGGTCCGGCGTCGCCGGTCTCACCGCCGCGCTGCGCTGCACCGCGGCGGGCCTGCGCACCGTCGTCGTGACCAAGGCCCGCCTCGACGACGGGTCGACCCGCTGGGCACAGGGCGGCGTCGCCGCCGCGCTCGGTGAGGGCGACACCCCCGAACAGCACCTCGACGACACGCTGGTCGCCGGCGCCGGGCTCTGCGACGAGACCGCGGTACGCACCCTGGTCACCGAGGGCCCCGACGCCGTACGCCGCCTCATCGCGACCGGCGCGCACTTCGACACCGACGCCACCGGCACCCTCGCGCTCGCCCGCGAGGGCGGCCACCACCGCCGCCGGATCGCCCACGCGGGCGGCGACGCGACGGGCGCGGAGATCTCCCGCGCACTGGTCGAAGCGGTCCGCGCCGCTGCGCTGCACACCGTCGAGAACGCCCTGGTCCTCGACCTCCTCACCGACGCCGAAGGCCGTACGGCGGGTGTCACCCTGCACGTCATGGGGGAGGGCCAGCACGACGGCGTGGGCGCCGTCCGTGCACCCGCGGTCGTCCTCGCCACCGGTGGGATGGGCCAGATCTTCTCGGCGACCACCAACCCGTCCGTCTCGACCGGCGACGGCGTGGCCCTCGCCCTGCGCGCGGGCGCGGACGTCTCGGACCTCGAATTCGTCCAGTTCCACCCCACGGTGCTCTTCCTCGGCGCGGGCGCCGAGGGCCAGCAGCCACTGGTCTCCGAAGCGGTACGGGGCGAGGGCGCCCACCTCGTCGACGCCGAGGGCGTCCGGTTCATGGTCGGTCAGCACGAGCTGGCCGAACTGGCCCCGCGCGACATCGTGGCCAAGGCCATCACCCGCCGCATGCACGAGCACGGCGCGGAACACATGTATCTCGACGCCCGCCACTTCGGCGCCGAGATGTGGGAGCAGCGCTTCCCGACGATCCTGGCCGCCTGCCGAGCCCACGGCATCGACCCGGTGACCGAGCCGATCCCGGTGGCCCCCGCCGCGCACTACGCCTCGGGCGGCGTCCGCACCGATCTGCACGGCCGTACGACCGTCCCCGGTCTGTACGCCTGCGGTGAGGTCGCCTGCACCGGCGTGCACGGCGCGAACCGCCTGGCGTCCAACTCCCTCCTGGAGGGGCTGGTCTTCGCGGAGCGCATCGCGGACGACGTCGCTGCCACCACCAGGAAGGCCGCCGCGGCCGTCGCCCCCGCCGAACCCGTCACGCTTCCGCTGCTCGCCCCCGAGTCCCGCCTCCGCATCCAGCGGATCATGACGGCGGGCGCCGGAGTGCTGCGCTCGGCGGACAGCCTCAGGACGGCCGCGGCGGAGCTGGAGGCCATCCGCGCGGAAGTGGACACTCCCGCACCTGTGAGCACAGCGGCATCTGTGAACCCACCGGCACCGGCGGACACAGCAGCCACCGCACCGAAGCCCGCCACACCTGCCACGTCCGCCACACCCGCCAAGCCCGCCGAACCGGGCGTCGAGGCGTGGGAGGCCACCAACCTCCTCTGCGTCGCCCGCGTCCTCACCGCCGCCGCACTCCGCCGCGAGGAGACCCGCGGCTGCCACTGGCGCGAGGACCACGCCGACCGGGACGACACCGACTGGCGCCGCCACCTCGTCGTACAGCTGCAACACGACCGTTCGCTGGACGTACGCACCACGGCCAGCGCGGACTTTCCCCCGACCCTCCCCCAGCGTCCCCAGGAGCAGTGACCGTGACCACCCCCGACCTCCCCCTCCACCAGATCGGCGGCGAAGCCGACGGCGCCGTGTCCGCGGGCGGCTGCGGAGACGCCTGCGCCTGCGGCGACGACGCGTACGACCCCGAGGCCATGGAGTGCGGGCTCGACCCCGATCTCGCCGCGCTGCTCGCCGACTCCGGCCTCGACCCCATCCTGGTCGAGGACATCGCGCACCTCGCCATCGACGAGGACCTCGACGGCGGCGTGGACGTGACCACCTTCGCGACCGTGCCCGAAGAGGCCGTCGCCACCGCCGACTTCACCGCCCGCGAGGCCGGTACGGTCGCCGGTCTGCGCATCGCCGAAGCGGTTCTCTCCATCGTCTGCACGGAGACCTTCGAGGTCGAACGGCACGTCGAGGACGGCGCTCGCGTCGCGGCGGGCGAGAAGCTGCTCTCGGTGACCACCCGCACCCGGGACCTGCTGACCGCCGAGCGCAGCGCGCTCAACCTGCTCTGCCGCCTCTCCGGCATCGCTACGGCCACCCGCGCGTGGGCCGACACACTGGAAGGCACCAAGGCGCAGGTCCGCGACACCCGCAAGACCACCCCGGGGCTGCGCGCCCTGGAGAAGTACGCGGTGCGCTGCGGCGGCGGTGTCAACCACCGGATGTCCCTCTCCGACGCGGCCCTGGTCAAGGACAACCACGTCGTGGCGGCGGGCGGTGTGGCCGAGGCGTTCAAGCTCGTACGGGCCGACTTCCCCGATCTCGCCATCGAGGTCGAGGTGGACACCCTGCCCCAGGTCACCGAAGTCCTGGCGGCCGGAGCCGACCTGATCCTGCTGGACAACTTCACCCCGGCACAGACCGCCGAGGCGGTCGCCCTCGTCGGCGGCCGGGCCGCCCTGGAGTCCTCGGGAAGACTGACGCTGGACAACGCGCGGGCGTATGCGGAGACGGGCGTCGACTACCTCGCGGTCGGGGCGCTCACCCACTCCTCGCCGATCCTGGACATCGGTCTCGACCTGCGCGAGGCGAAGTAGCCCATGCTGCTCACCATCGACGTCGGCAACACCCACACCGTCCTCGGTCTCTTCGACGGCGACGAGATCGTCGAGCACTGGCGCATCTCCACGGACGCCCGCCGCACCGCCGACGAGCTGGCCGTACTCCTCCAGGGCCTGATGGGCATGCACCCCCTCCTCGGCGACGAGCTGGGCGACGGCATCGAGGGGATCGCGGTCTGCTCCACCGTCCCCTCCGTCCTGCACGAACTGCGCGAGGTGACCCGCCGGTACTACGGCGACGTCCCCGCGGTCCTCGTCGAGCCCGGCATCAAGACCGGCGTCCCGATCCTGATGGACAACCCGAAGGAGGTCGGCGCGGACCGCATCATCAACGCGGTCGCGGCCGTCGAGCTCTACGGCGGCCCGGCCGTCGTCGTCGACTTCGGTACGGCGACGACCTTCGACGCGGTGTCCGCGCGCGGCGAGTACACCGGCGGGGTGATCGCCCCCGGCATCGAGATCTCGGTCGAGGCGCTCGGTGTGAAGGGCGCCCAGCTCCGCAAGATCGAGCTGGCCCGCCCGCGCAGCGTGATCGGCAAGAACACCGTCGAGGCCATGCAGTCCGGCATCATCTACGGCTTCGCCGGACAGGTCGACGGCGTCGTGACCCGGATGGCCCGCGAGCTGGCCGACGATCCCGAGGACGTCACCGTCATCGCGACGGGCGGTCTCGCCCCGATGGTGCTCAGCGAGGCCACCGTCATCGACGAGCACGAGCCCTGGCTGACGCTGATCGGGCTGCGCCTGGTGTACGAGCGCAACGTCTCCCGCATGTGATCCGCCGGAACCCGGCCGGAAAGCGGCGCGGCGGGGCCGAAATCCCCGCCGCGCCGCTTTCCGGTGCATTAAGCAGATATTGCCCCTTTAGTACGTATCGTCGTTCCATGCCCACGCCCTACGGTTCCCGAGGCGGCATGGCCTTCAGCGCGGATGAGCTGCGTGTGCTCCGACGCGCCCTTGCCATCGCCCTCAATCCGACCCCCGTCGCCGACGAGGACATCCAGGACTGCCTGCGTCTCGCCGAGTCCGTGGACGAGGCCATCGGAGAGACGGGCAGGCTGCGCGCCTTCCTCCTCGCCGACCTCGCCCGCTACCGCGACGCCCTGCCCGGTGCGGCCCGCAGCTACACCGAGCTCCTCCAGGACGCCCTGGCCGCCGGTTACGACCCCCGCGCCGAGGACCTGGCCGCCCTGCGCACCCTGCGGGACCTGCCGTCCGGCGACGCCCTGCTACGGCGCTGCCGGGCGCTGGCCGAGCGGTCGGTACGGGCCGGACTGGCGGGCCGTACGGCGGCCCCCGGCCAGCGCACCCGGCTCCTGGCGCTGCCGGGCGGGCGGAAGGAGGGGGAGCCGGTCCAGCCCAAGCGCCCGGCGCCCGACGGCGTCCCCGTGCCGCCCCGCCCGGCCCCGAAACCGTCCGAGGTCTTCCCGCCCCGCCGCAAACCGGCCACGCCTCCCGCACAGCGCTTCGCGGTGGGCTGAGTCCGTCCGGGTCCGCTGAGTCCGTCACTAAGGGGTGTCCGGTCGACCGGGCCGGACACCCCCTGGCTACTCTGTCCGTATGGACTACGTTTCCGCGCTTGTGCCCCCCGTGGTGATGGCCGTCTTCTTCACCTTCCTCGTGATGACGATCGTGAAGACCCAAGGCGGCCCGAACAAGGCCAAGGAAGACGCGGCGGTGGACGAGGCTCTCGCCCGCGCCGAGGCTGTGACCCAGGCGGCAGGCGGCAGCTCCGCCTGATCGCAGCAGTGCCCGAAGGGCGTACGGCTCATTTCACGCCGTACGCCCTTTTCTGTGTAAATAGCCAGCCATTCATGACATCTCGCACTATGGTGCGTATGTGCCCCGCCAATTGGGAGAGCTGGAAGACGCCGTCATGACACGGGTCTGGGAGTGGAACCGACCGGTCACCGTCCGGGAAGTCCTGGAAGACCTCGAACGGGAACGTTCCATCGCCTACACCACCGTCATGACCGTATTGGACAATCTCCATCAGAAGGGCTGGGTGCGCAGGGAAGTGGCGGGCCGCGCCTATCGATATACCGCGGTCTCCAACCGTGCCGCCTACTCCGCCGCACTGATGAACGAAGCCTGGTCGACGAGCGACAACTCCGCTGCCGCGCTTGTCGCCTTCTTCGGCATGATGTCGTCCGAGCAGCGCGATGCGCTGCGTGATGCTTTGCGCATCGTTCAGGGTGATGCGGACCGCGATGACCGTGACGGAGACGCGGACCGATAGCGTCGGCCGTATGTCAGGTACGCCAGCAAAAGCCCTCACGGTCCGCAGGGCCAGGACCAGCGATGTGCCCGCAGTACGCAGACTCCTGGACGCGTACGTACGGGAGCGGATCCTGCTCGACAAAGCGACGGTCACTCTTTACGAGGACATCCAGGAGTTCTGGGTCGCGGAACGCGACGACGACGCCAGGGTCGTCGGCTGCGGAGCACTCCACGTGATGTGGGAAGACCTCGCCGAAGTGCGCACTCTCGCGGTGGACCGCGAGTTCAAGGGCGCCGGGGTCGGACACCAGGTTCTCGACAAGCTGTTGCAGACCGCGCGGTGGATCGGTGTGCGCCGGGTATTCTGCCTGACCTTCGAAGTCGACTTCTTCGCGAAGCACGGCTTCACCGAGATCGGCGAGACTCCGGTCGACGGAGATGTCTACAGCGAGCTGCTGCGTTCCTATGACGAGGGAGTCGCCGAGTTCCTCGGTCTCGAACGAGTGAAGCCGAACACCTTGGGCAACAGCCGGATGCTTCTGCACCTGTGAGCGCCACTAGCCGTCGGAACCCCGTCGGAACCCTATGTCCGAATCGCGCATGTTTCCCGTGTTCTTGCACTCCTGAACCTCTGCCGGGGGTTTGTGTTTTCCTGGGAAAAGCGGTTTCCTTTCCGCGTACTGAATTTTTCGATGAAAGGAAATCCGGTGGCACAGAAGGTTCAGGTCCTTCTTGTCGATGACCTCGACGGTGGCGAGGCGGACGAGACAGTGACGTTCGCTCTGGATGGCAAGACTTACGAGATCGACCTCACCACGGCGAACGCGGACAAGCTGCGTACGCTGCTGGAGCCGTACGCGAAGGGCGGCCGGCGCACCGGTGGCCGCGGCGCGGGTGGCCGTGGCAAGACCCGTATCGCGGTCGGTGGCAACAAGGACACTGCGGAGATCCGTAAGTGGGCCAAGGAGAACGGCTACAACGTGAATGACCGCGGCCGTGTGCCCGCTGACATCCGCGAGGCTTACGAGAAGGCCAACGGCTGATTTCCGAGAGGTCCGGGGGTCGCCCCCCGGGCAACTGCAGTCCGGTTTCCGGGGAGCGCTCTCCGGAAAGCAGCAGCGTTACGCACCATCCGGGCCCGGTGGCATTCCGTTGCCGCCGCGTCCACGAGCCGCACCAGATCGGGAGCGCTGCCGTGCTTCCGGAACCCGCTGAACACGGGCAGGGCAGGCTCAACCTCGTGCCCCGGCTCCGGGGGTCGCAGCCAGCCGGCGACCCCCTGCGAGCCACCCGGGCCGGGAGGTGCGGGGGCCGTGATCCGGCCGCCCGTACCGATGGCGGTCAGATCGAGCGCGATCCCGCCCCACTCCAGCCAGTCGAGCAGCCCCGGTAGCTCGTCGGCGCTGCCCGCGGCCACCAGCAGCCGCATCCGGCGGCCCGAGAGAGCCACCGGCCCGGTGCCCGGCACCCGGCGCAGCAGGGCGAACCCGGCGTCGGACGGCAGCTCGATCACGTCGAAACGCAGTCCGGTCAGCAACTCCACCGGCGGCCCCGCGAGCGCCGCCCAGCCGAGCCGCGTCTCGTACCACCGGGTGATGCTTTCGCCGTGGCTGATTCCGGCGCGGGCGCCTTCTGCGACCGGTTCGCGGGGGGACGGAACGGTGAGGGCCATGCCCGGAGCAACTCCCGGAAGGCGGGAGAGTTACGGAGCGTTTCCGTTTGATTGCTTTCCGTTGACGTGCAAGAGGCGTGCGCGCGCGTTCAGAGGCGCCAAGTTGTTCGCCCGTAGCGGAGGGAACCGGTGCGCGCCGCATGGACTGTCAGTGCTTGCGGGTAAGACATACCTAGTGGGGAGGGGCGACACGCGGTTCAGGCGGTCTCACGTTCGCCATCGGCGTACTGGAGACAGGGGTATCTGCCTGGCCTGCGGGAACATCGTCTCGCACCATCGGGTTGGAGCAGTTGTCGGCTGTTCGGGGCCGGAGGCCATGGACGGGTGTCGGCAGTTGGAATGAGCTGTCCCGCCCCGCGGGACTAGCATGCGGAAGGACTGGGAGGGGACCGACCCCTCGCTGCCCGACCGCTCTGAGGAGCGATTAACGATGTTCGAGAGGTTCACCGACCGCGCGCGGCGGGTTGTCGTCCTGGCTCAGGAAGAAGCCCGGATGCTCAACCACAACTACATCGGCACCGAGCACATTCTCCTGGGCCTTATCCACGAGGGTGAGGGTGTCGCCGCTAAGGCCCTGGAGAGCCTCGGGATTTCGCTCGAGGCGGTCCGCCAGCAGGTGGAGGAGATCATCGGTCAGGGGCAGCAGGCCCCGTCCGGCCACATCCCCTTCACCCCTCGTGCCAAGAAGGTCCTGGAGCTGTCGCTCCGGGAGGCTCTTCAGCTCGGCCACAACTACATCGGTACGGAGCACATCCTGCTCGGCCTGATCCGCGAGGGCGAGGGCGTAGCCGCCCAGGTCCTCGTGAAGCTGGGCGCCGATCTGAACCGGGTGCGGCAGCAGGTCATCCAGCTGCTCTCCGGCTACCAGGGCAAGGAGACCGCCGCAGCAGGCGGTCCCGCCGAGGGCACGCCCTCGACCTCGCTCGTCCTGGACCAGTTCGGCCGCAACCTCACCCAGGCTGCCCGCGAATCCAAGCTCGACCCGGTCATCGGGCGCGAGAAGGAGATCGAGCGGGTCATGCAGGTGCTGTCGCGCCGTACCAAGAACAACCCGGTTCTCATCGGCGAGCCCGGCGTCGGAAAGACGGCGGTCGTCGAGGGGCTGGCGCAGGCCATCGTCAAGGGTGAGGTGCCCGAGACCCTCAAGGACAAGCACCTCTACACCCTCGACCTCGGCGCGCTCGTCGCGGGTTCCCGCTACCGCGGTGACTTCGAGGAGCGGCTGAAGAAGGTCCTCAAGGAGATCCGCACCCGCGGCGACATCATCCTGTTCATCGACGAGCTCCACACCCTGGTGGGTGCGGGCGCCGCCGAGGGCGCGATCGATGCGGCTTCGATCCTGAAGCCGATGCTCGCCCGTGGTGAGCTCCAGACCATCGGCGCCACGACGCTCGACGAGTACCGCAAGCACCTGGAGAAGGACGCAGCGCTGGAGCGCCGTTTCCAGCCGATCCAGGTGGCGGAGCCGTCCCTCCCGCACACCATCGAGATCCTCAAGGGCCTGCGGGACCGCTACGAGGCCCACCACCGTGTCTCCATCACGGACGAGGCCCTCGTCCAGGCCGCCACCCTGGCCGACCGGTACATCTCGGACCGCTTCCTGCCGGACAAGGCGATCGACCTGATCGACGAGGCCGGCTCACGGATGCGCATCCGCCGGATGACCGCGCCGCCGGACCTCCGCGAGTTCGACGAGAAGATCGCGAACGTCCGCCGCGACAAGGAGTCGGCCATCGACTCCCAGGACTTCGAGAAGGCAGCTTCACTCCGCGACAAGGAGAAGCAGCTGCTGGCCGCGAAGACCAAGCGGGAGAAGGAGTGGAAGGCCGGCGACATGGACGTCGTCGCCGAGGTCGACGGCGAGCTGATCGCCGAGGTGCTGGCCACGGCCACGGGCATCCCGGTCTTCAAGCTCACCGAGGAGGAGTCCTCGCGGCTGCTCCGCATGGAGGACGAGCTGCACAAGCGCGTCATCGGGCAGAAGGACGCCATCAAGGCCCTGTCGCAGGCGATCCGCCGTACGCGGGCCGGACTGAAGGACCCGAAGCGCCCCGGTGGCTCGTTCATCTTCGCCGGTCCGTCCGGTGTCGGTAAGACCGAGCTCTCCAAGACGCTCGCCGAATTCCTCTTCGGCGACGAGGACGCACTGATCTCCCTCGACATGTCGGAGTTCAGCGAGAAGCACACGGTTTCCCGTCTCTTCGGTTCTCCCCCCGGATACGTGGGTTACGAAGAGGGCGGCCAGCTCACCGAGAAGGTGCGCAGGAAGCCGTTCTCCGTCGTTCTCTTCGACGAGGTCGAGAAGGCCCACCCCGATATCTTCAATTCCCTGCTCCAGATTCTGGAAGACGGTCGTCTGACCGACTCCCAGGGCCGGGTCGTGGACTTCAAGAACACGGTCATCATCATGACGACCAACCTCGGGACCCGGGACATCTCCAAGGGCTTCAACCTCGGCTTCGCGGCCCAGGGCGACGTCAAGACCGGTTACGACCGGATGAAGGCCAAGGTCAACGAGGAGCTGAAGCAGCACTTCCGCCCCGAGTTCCTGAACCGTGTCGACGACACGGTGGTCTTCCACCAGCTGACCGAGGAAGACATCATCCAGATCGTCGACCTCATGGTCGAGAAGGTCGACGAGCGGCTGCGCGACCGGGACATGGGCCTTGAGCTCAGCCCGGACGCCAAGGCGCTCCTCGCCAAGCACGGGTACGACCCGGTGATGGGCGCGCGTCCGCTGCGGCGCACGATCCAGCGCGAGATCGAGGACATCCTCTCCGAGAAGATCCTCTTCGGTGAGCTGCGCCCCGGTCACATCGTGGTCGTCGGCGTCGAGGGTGAGGGTGAGGAGAAGAAGTTCACCTTCCGCGGCGAGGAGAAGTCGGCACTGCCCGACGCCCCGCCGATCGAGCAGGCGGCGGGTGGCTCCGGCCCGAACATGACGAAGGACGTCTGACGCGGATGCGTTGAACGGCCCGAGTGACAGAAGGGCGGCCCCGGAACCGAGTACATCGGTTCCGGGGCCGCCCTTTCTGCGTCCTCCGAACCCCTCCGAGTCCCTCGGTTCACCGCCGCTCAGCGCTGCCCGGCGGTGAACTGGCTCACAGAATCAGCCCGTTGTGCCCGAGGGCCGAAGGTCCCGGAACCGGCAGGCATTGGTCCCACGCCGGTGACAAGGGCCACAGGGGGTTCGAGGCCTACTAGGCGGAATAGGGGATCGGCCGGTACAGGCGGCCAGGCCTTCCGGCCGGCGGCGGCCGGGACCTTCGTCCTGCGCGGTGGAACCCCTGTGCGGGACAGCTCGGTACCGGGTTCAGCTGCGGTTTCCTGCCTCGGCCGGATCGGGTCGGGTCGCTGCGGAGCGCGCCGGGGCCGCCGAACGGCGCCGGGTTCCTGGTGCCGTCGCTACGGCCTGATGTCGTAGATGGGCGTTTTGGGTGTTGTGTCCGGTCGGGTTACCAATGAGTGGTCAGCCCGGCCTGTGCGGCTGGGTCCTCTTACGCCCCGGAGTTGTTGCACGTATGCAGAAGCACACCAAGTTCCGTACGCCCCGCCTGTCCCCGTTCCGTAGCCGCGCCGCGGTCATAGCCGCCGGGCTCGGAGTGTCGGTCGCGCTGGGTGCCGGTGCTGCGGTGGCCGCCGACGCACACCCGTCCTCCTCGGCGGGGACCTCGTCCGTCGCCACCGCAGTCGCCCACCAGGCCGAAGCCCAGGCGCAGGCCGCGGCCAAGACCACGACGCCCATCAAGACCGTGAACGCGGCCAACGCCCAGGACGCCTGGGTCAAGCCGGTCGACCACGTCGTGATCGGTGAGCCCTTCGGGATCGGCGGCAAGATGTGGTCCCACAAGCACTCGGGCCAGGACTTCGTCATGCCGACCGGCACCCCGGTGAAGGCCGTGCACGACGGCACCATCGTGAAGGCCGGCCCCAACGGTGGCGGCGACGGCCCCGCCTACGGCAACGCCATCGAGATCAAGGTCGGCAACACCACGTACGCGCAGTACGCGCACCTGTCGCAGATCGATGTCCACGTCGGTCAGACCGTGAAGGCCGGCCAGGTCATAGGCAAGTCCGGTGCCACCGGCAACGTGACCGGTCCGCACCTGCACTTCGAGATCCGTACGGGCCCCAACTACGGCTCGGGCATCAACCCGGTCCCGTTCCTGAAGGCCCACGGCGTCAACCTGTGACGGAGTCCGTGCCCGTGTCCCGGTGAGCCCGGGTCATGAGTTCGGTGGCGACCTCGAGGACAGCTTCGCGCTTGTCCTCGGGGTCGCCTTCTGCGTCCTTGAGCGCGAACTGCCCGGCGTGCATCGTGAACAGCGCCGTGAAGCAGCGGACCTGGTCGGACAGGGAGGCGTCGGGCGCCCGGACCAGGTCGAGCAGGACCAGCATCCGGTCCTTGAAGTTCTCGCCGACGCTCAGCTCGCGCACCGTCCCCTGGTTCTCCTGCATGAAGCGGAAGAGCGGGGTGGCGCCGCTGAGCGCCTCGCTGTAGCGGCGCAGGACCTCGGTCTTCGTCTCCAGGGTGCGCGGCTGCGACTGGCCCCAGGCGATCACTTCGTCGATCGGCGCGGAGAGATCCCGGAAGAGGCTGATGAGGATGTCTTCCTTGGTCTTGAAGTGGTAGTAGAGCGCCGCCTTGGTGACGTCGAGCTTCTCGGCGATCTCCCGCAGCGATGTTTTCTCGTATCCGTGCTCGACGAAGAGCTCCAGGGCGACGTCCTGGATGCGCTGGCGAGTGTTGCCCCTGCTGCCCATGGTGCTCTCCTGCGATACTTACTTGACGCCCGGCTAGTTGCGGGACTACCTTTCCGCATTGTAGTCAGCTAGCCGGGCGGCAAGTAAGTGCAGAGTCGGGCCGGCAGTTTCCAGGGGAGTGGTGGGGTACGTGTCGGAGACCGTAGATGTGGCGAAGGCCGGGGCAGAGGCGAAAGCCGAGCCACGGGCGCGCAGTGTCAGGGTGGTGCTGTTCGCGCTGATGATCGCGATGCTGCTCGCGATGCTCGACAACATGATCGTGAATACGGCCATGCCGACGATCGTCGGCGAACTGGGCGGACTGGAACATCTGTCCTGGGTGGTGACCGCATACACCCTCGCGACGGCCGCTTCGACGCCGATCTGGGGGAAGATCGGCGACATGTACGGGCGCAAGGGCGCCTTCCTCGCCTCCATCGTCATCTTCCTGGTCGGCTCCGCGCTGAGCGGGATGGCCCAGGACATGTCCCAGCTGATCGGCTTCCGGGCCGTCCAGGGGCTGGGTGCGGGCGGTCTGATGGTCGGCGTCATGGCGATCATCGGCGACCTCATCCCGCCGCGTGAGCGGGGCAAGTACCAGGGCATGATGGCCGGCGTCATGGCGGTCGCGATGATCGGCGGGCCGCTCGTCGGCGGCGCGATCACCGACCACCTCGGCTGGCGCTGGACCTTCTACATCAACCTCCCGCTGGGCGCCGTGGCGCTCGCGATGGTCACCGCCGTACTGCATCTGCCCAAGAAGCGGGCCCGGGGCCGGATCGACTATCTGGGTACGGCGCTGCTCACCGTGGGCATCGTCTCGATCGTACTGGTCACCACCTGGGGCGGCTCGCAGTACGCCTGGGGCTCGGCCATCATCATGGAACTGATCTTCATCGGTATCGCGGCGCTGCTGGGCTTCGTCTTCTGGGAGACCAAGGCCGCCGAGCCGGTCGTGCCGCTGCACATCTTCCGCAGCCGCAACTTCACGCTGATGTCCGTCATCGGCTTCCTCACGGGCTTCGTGATGTTCGGCGCGATGCTCTTCCTGCCGCTGTTCCAGCAGTCGGTGCAGGGCGCGTCCGCGACCAATTCGGGTCTGCTGCTGATGCCGATGCTGCTGGCGATGATGGCCGTCTCGCTGATCGCGGGCCGCATCACCACCAACACCGGTAAGTACAAGCTCTTCCCGATCGTGGGCGGCGTCCTGATGGTCGCCGGGCTGTACCTGCTGTCGACGATGGACGTCCACACCACCCGCCTGACGACCGGCATCTACATGGCCGTGGTCGGTGCCGGTATGGGCTTCCTGATGCAGATCACCATGCTGGTCGCGCAGAACAGCGTGGAGCTGAAGGACATGGGCGTCGCCTCGTCCTCCACCACCCTCTTCCGTACCCTCGGCTCCTCCTTCGGCGTCTCGATCATGGGCGCGCTCTTCACCAGCAAGGTGCAGGACGAGATGGCCGCGCGGATGGGCAAGGGCGTCTCGCTCCCCTCGGCGCAGCTGGACGCGGCGCACCTCGCGAAGCTGCCGGCGCAGGCCAGGGACGCGTACCAGTACGCGGTGGCGGCCGGTACGCACGGCGGGTTCCTGCTGGGCGCGGTGGCCGGTCTCGCCGTGATCGTGGCCGCGGTCTTCGTCAAGGAAGTGGCGCTGCGCGGCGGCGGCCCGGCCCCCACGGCGGCGTCCCAGGAGGGCGAGGTCAAGGCGGCGGTCGAGACCGTCTGACCAGCACGGACGTAGACACGGAGGGGCCCCGGGGCGCACGCACCCCGGGGCCCCTCCGGCATGACGTCCCTACGGCTTCGGCCGGGTCAGCGTCGGGTAGCTGCCGGTGTTCGTCGGGGCGTGCTCCGGGAGCCAGAGCACCGCGATGGCGCCGCCCGTCTCCTTCGCGCCCTCCGGAGCCGCGTTGCGGAACGTCAGCCGCGCACCCAGCACGCGGGCCTGCCCGGACGCGATCGTCAGCCCCAGGCCGTGTCCGACGCCGGACCGGTCGCTGCTGCCGGTGCGGAACCGGCTCGGCCCCTCCCGCAGCAGATCCTCCGGGAACCCGGGGCCGTGATCCCGCACCCGTACCACCCGGCCCTCGACCGTGACCTCCACCGGCGTACCGCCGTGCTTGGCCGCGTTGCCGAGCAGATTGCCGATGATCCGCTCCAGCCGTCGCGGATCGGTGTTGACCCACGACTCGTGGATCACCCGCACCGTCGCGTCCGGGGCCATGATCGTCACCCGTCGGCTGACGAACTCGCCCAGCGCGATCTCCTGGAGCTCCGCCCGCTCGGACGCGCTGTCCAGCCTGGCCACTTCCAGTACGTCCTCGACCAGCGTCCGCAGCGCCTGCGCCCGGTTGCGCACCAGCTCCGTGGGGCGGCCCGGCGGCAGCAGCTCCGCCGCCGTCAGCAGCCCGGTGACCGGTGTCCGCAGCTCGTGCGCGATGTCCGCGGTGACCCGGCGTTCGGCCTCCACCCGCTCCTGGAGGGTGTCGGTCATCGCGTCCACGGCGCGGGCCAGCTCGTCGGTCTCGTCGCGTACGAAACCGCCGATGGCGTCCCTGACCCGGACATCCGTACCGCCGTGTGCGACCTTGCTCGCCGCCGCTGCCGCCTTGCGGAGCCGCCGTGAGAGCTGCCCCCCTATCAGCACGCCCAGCGCGCTGCCGCCGAGCACCACCGAGACCGAGCCGATGACCAGGGCCCGGTCCAGGTCCTGCATCACGGTGGCGTTGCTGCTGTAGCGGCTGTGCAGGGACAGCACGCTGCCGTTGGCCAGCGGGGCGGCGGCCCAGACGTCGGGCACGTCGTCGGCGTGCTCGACGATCAGGGTGGAGAGCCGGTTGTCGGCTGCCCGCCGGCGCAGTTCCGCGGGGAGGGTCGGGTCATTGACCTTGGAGCCGAACTGCGGCAGCTGCTGCTTCTTCGACTCGTAGAGCCGCAGGGCGAACTGGAGCCGGCCGACCTGGGTGTCCCGCGCGTTGTCGAGCATCGAGACGCGCGCCGCGTTGTGTACGACGAGACTGAGCGCGATGGCGATCAGCGCGCCGACCCCGGCGATCGCGATGCTGATCTTCCACCGGACCCCGGTGCGCAGTGCGAAGTGCCTCATGCCTTGAGCTTGTATCCGAAGCCGCGGACCGTTTCGATCCGGTCCTGCCCGATCTTCGTGCGCAGCCGCTGTACATGGACGTCGACCACCCGGGTGTCGCCGCCCCAGCCGTAGTCCCAGACCCGTTCGAGGAGCTTGTCGCGGGAGAGCACCGTGCCCGGCGCCGACGAGAACTCCAGCAGCAGCCGCATCTCGGTCGGGGTCAGGGCCACGTGCTCGCCGTGCTTGCGCACCTCCATGCCCTCCGTGTCGACCTCGATGGCACCGAAGACCAGCACCCCGCGCTCGTCCGGCTGTGTGCCGCCGTCCGAACCGGAGCCGTTCGCATGCCCGAAGCGGCGCAGCACGGCGCGTATCCGGGCCACCAGCACCGCACCGTCGAACGGCTTGGTCACGTAGTCGTCGGCCCCGGCCTCCAGGCCCAGCACGACATCGATCGAGTCGGCGCGCGCCGACAGCATGATCACCGGCACGGTCGACTGGTCACGGATCCGGCGGCACAGGGAGACCCCGTCCAGGCCCGGCACCATCACATCGAGCAGTGCGATGTCGGGCTGGTTCGTACGGAACGCGTCGAGGCCCGACAGCCCGTCGGGCATCGCGGTGACCCGGAAGCCGTCGCGCTCCAGCGCGAGCTGGGTCGCCTCGCGGATCACATCGTCGTCCTCGACGAAGAGGACATGGGTCTCAGCCATTCCGCTGCTTTCTCAGTTGTTCGTGGGGCCGACCGTCGCGGTGCCGCCGTCGCTGTCCCCGTCACCGACCGCCCGGCTGAAGTCGGTGTGCACGGTGTCGGTCTGGGAGAACTTGTTGTTCGCCCAGTGGTACGTGAAGACGTCCTCGCTCGACGCGTACGACACCGAGTCGCCCTTGGCGTACTGCTGCTTCGTGACCACCAGGTCACCCCGGTCGATCTCCGAGTAGACCGGTGCCGCCTCCGAGGTGAAGACGTTCTTGTACGTGTCGCCCTTGGCCCGGTAGACGTAGGTGGCGACGCCCACCGCGTCACGGCAGGTCATCACGTTCACCACGACGTCGGCGACGCTGTTGCCGGTCAGGTGCCCGTACGAGACGTCGACCGGGTAGTCGCTCTTGGAACACGGCTTCAGATCGCGCTTCACCGCCGGGCTGACCTCGGGATCCTGCCGGACCAGCCGCACCGCGTCGACGCGTTCCGCGGGCTGGATGACCGTGGCCGAACCGGAGTCCGGCGAGGGCTCCAGCGTGCCGACCGCGGGGACCGACCGGGCCTCTCCCGCGTCCCGGGTGCCGGTGCCGCCGGAGTCGCAGCCGGCGAGGAACAGCCCGAGGGCGACGAGCCCGGCGACCGCCGTGACACTCGCCGCCAGTGTTCCGTTCCTGGCTCCCCGGCCGCCGCCCCGGTCCCCGTCCGGGCCGTCGGCCGGATCTTCGTCCAGGTCATGGGTCAGGCCACTCTTCAGGCCGCGCACCGCTCCCGCCCCATCTCTTGTTCACCACGGATCAGCGCTCGGGCGTCGATGTCGCGGCTCTCCAACTCCTGCCGGAGCCGTGCGAGGGCCCGGTGCAGAGTGCTCTTCACCGTACCGGCAGACATGCCCAGTGCGGCAGCCGTCTCCTCGGTACTCATCTGCTCCCAGTGTCGCAGGACGACGACACTGCGCTGCTTGGGAGCGAGCACCTTCAGGATGTCCATCAGCAGGGCGCGGTCGGCGTGCTGCTCGGTGCCGTCCTCGATGCTCGCGTCGGGCAGCTGCTCGGTGGGCACTTCCTCCAGCTTGCGGGCGCGCCACCACTCCGTACGGGTGTTGATCATGACGCGGCGCAGATAGGCGTCGGCGAGCGACTTGTCGGCGATGCCTTCCCAGCGGCGGTACGTACGGGCCAGCGCGGTCTGCAGCAGATCCTGGGCGTCGACGGGGTCGGGCACCAGCCGGCGGGCACTCCGCAGGAGCGCTTCCTGCCTGGTGCGTACGTACTCCTCGAATTCGAGCACCTCACCGTGCGCCATACCCAACCGCCTCCGTCGTTCCCCGTGTGCACTGCTGCGTGGTCTGTTCTGTGGTCTGTCCACGAAGCTACGGAGGCGTTGTCACGGAGCTGTGCGTACCAGCCGTCGGCTGCCGCACGGCTGTCCATCGGTTGTGTAACGAAGATCGGTGAATCAGGTTTAAAACGCGATCAGCCCAGGGGGAGCCGGTACACCCCGTCCGCCAGCGGCTCCACGAGCCCGTCCGCGACCAGCCCGTCCAGCGCCCTGGCCCGCTGCACCGGCTCGTGCCACACCGCGTCCAGCTCCGCCTGGGGTACGGGATCCACCGCTTCCCGCAGCACCGCGAGCAGCTTGCCGCGCACCTGGCGGTCCGTACCGGCGTATGTCTGTCCGCGCCGGGGCGCCCCCGTGTGCGCGGGCTTGCCCGCCAGCCGCCAGGCGCACTGCCCGGCGACGGGACAGCGCCCGCACTCCGGTTTCTTGGCCGTACAGACCAGGGCGCCCAGCTCCATCGAGGCCGCCGCCCAGCGGGCCGCCGTGGCCTCGTCCTCGGGGAGCAGCGTGCGGGCGAGCTTGCGCTCGGCGGCCGTGGTGGCGTTCGGCGGGTACTCGACGCCGGTGACCGCGCGGGCGAAGACCCGCCGCACGTTGGTGTCCAGGACCGCGTGACGCTGACCGTGGGCGAAGGAGGCGACGGCTGCCGCCGTGTACTCGCCGATGCCGGGCAGCGAGATCAGCTGCGCGTGCTCGGTCGGTACGTCCCCGCCGTGCCGTTCCGTTATGGCCTGCGCCGCCCCGTGCAGCCGCAGCGCCCGCCGCGGATAGCCGAGCCTGCCCCAGGCGCGGACCGCTTCGCCGGGGGCCTCGGCGGCCAGATCCGCGGGGCGCGGCCAGCGCGCCAGCCACTGCTCGTACACCGGGAGCACCCGGACGACAGGGGTCTGCTGGAGCATGAACTCGCTGACCATCACCCCCCAGGCGCCCGCCTCGGGGCGGCGCCACGGCAGATCGCGGGCGTTCGAGGCGAACCAGGCGAGGACGGGGGAGTGGAGGTCGGCGGCGGCGGGGGCGGCGGGCTCGTGTGAAGGCTCAGTGGTCGCAGTCATGGCACCTCCGATCCTCTCAGCTCCGGAGACCCGGCCCCACGAACCAGGCCGCGGCGCTGATGTCACTCGTCCGCATGGTCTCCACCAGCGACCGCACGGGACGCGTCAGGAATTCGCTGACCAGCAGCGCGACGAGTGCGCCGAGGAGGAGGCCGACGATCACGTCGTGCGGATAGTGCACCCCGACGAAGACCCGCGAGAACGCCATCAGCAGCGCCACCGGCACGGTGAGCCAGACGAGCCGCACCATGGCGAGGGAGAGACCCACCGCGGCGGACGCGGCGATGATCGAGTGGTTGCTCGGGAAGGACCAGTCACCGGGCGCCGGGCAGTCGATCAGCGGGCGCATCGCCCCCGAGACGGCCCGGCACGGACGTTCCTCGTGGATCACCGACTTCAGCACCTCGCTGATGACGTACGCGATGGCGGTCCCCAGCGGCGCGAGCAGCGCCAGGCTCATCGCCTGGGACGAGCGGGTGCGCGCCCGCCACCACACCACGACGAAGAGGACCGCGAAGAGCAGCAGACCGGCCTCCGTCCACAACTCCATGAGCTGCTGCACCCAGGAGGGAGTGGAGTGGGCGAATTCGAGGATGTCTTTGTAGAGCTGGGAAGAACTGTCCATGGTGACGGACAGTATGGGTCATCCCTGTGCGGTCACCACGGGCGATCCCCCTGTCCCCGGCCCGCGCGGAAGACGGCGCTCCGGCACGGTCTGCGGAATGATGATCCGTAAAAGTTGCCCGGACAGCGGCATGTGGGGCCTGAGTTGGTCCTGATCTCTCGTACAGTTTGCGCCGTGGGATCTATGCGCAATCCGGTCGGGCCGCTTCCCTCCTCCATCTACTGGCGACGGAGGGCAGTAGCGGCGACTCTGGTTGCGCTGCTCGCTCTGCTCGTCGTGTGGATCGTGACCTCGGGCGGCGGCGGAAAGCACCCCAAATCCACTGCGAAGGGGTCGAGCCCGGCGAAGTCGATCACCCCGGGCCCCTCACAGACGGGCCCCGCGATCAGCCAAGCACCGGGCGGACGTGGCGAGTCGAGCAGTTCCGGCGGTTCGGACCCGGGCGGCTCCGGTGGGTCGGGTGACGCGGGCAGCGGCTCGGGCGGCGGCGGTACGGGAACGGGCGGTTCCGGCGACGACGCCGGCGGCGACTCCAACGGCACCGGCGGCAGCGCCGGTTCGGGCGCGGCAGGCGGCGGCGGCACCGCCGGCCAGCAGGTCCCGGCGAGCTCCGGCCTCCCCGACTGCACTGCGGGAGCGGTCCAGTTGACGGTGCGTACGACCAGGAACAGCTACGCGCCGGGCGAGAAGCCGAAGTTCGGCCTGGTCGCCAAGAACACCTCGGCGGCGGACTGCAAGGTGGACTTCGGCCCCAAGGGGACTGTGTTCACCATCACATCCACCGAGAACGACGGCGTCGTCTGGTCGTCGAAGGACTGCCCGACGGACGCCAGGTCGCTCTTCATCCAGGTCCCGGCGGACTCCACGATCACCCACACCGTCGAGTGGGACCGCAAGAAGTCCGCCCCGAAGTGCGAGAAGCCGGGGCCCGCGGTCGCCGGTCCGGGCACGTACCTGGTGGAGGCGGAGGCGCCGGGCATGCCGGTGAAGCAGACCTCGGTGGTCCTGGCGAAGGACTGACGGGCCGGGAAACCCGAGCCCCTCCGGACCCTCGAGCCCCTCCGGCGATTGAGGAGCGGGGTCCGGGGCGGAGCCCCGAAACGCCACCGCCCTCCAAGGCCACCGCCTAGACGTACCGCTCAAGGATCGAGGACTCCGCGAGCCGCGACAGCCCCTCCCGCACGCTCCGGGCCCGCGCCTCGCCGACCCCGTCCACCGTCTGCAGATCGTCGACGCTCGCGGCCAGCAGCTTCTGCAGCCCGCCGAA
The DNA here is from genome assembly GCF_036241575.1 of Streptomyces sp. NBC_01267. Lineage (NCBI taxonomy): Bacteria > Bacillati > Actinomycetota > Actinomycetes > Kitasatosporales > Streptomycetaceae > Streptomyces > Streptomyces sp. NBC_01267. The sequence continues at coordinate 4,448,053 of NZ_CP108455.1, forward strand.
GTGCTCGACCAGCCGCTCGATGATCGCTCCGGGCAGCCGCGGCACCTTCGCCAGCAGCCGGTACCCGCGCGGCGACACCGCGGAGTCGAGCGTCTCGGGGGAGCCGCTGTAGCCCAACGCCCGTGCCACGACGGGCAGTTCGAGAAGTTCCGTATGGCTGAGCGTGTTCAGCTCGACCAGCGCCTCGGCGACCGTGCGCGAACGCTTCGCCGTCGGCTCCGGCACGTAGTCCCGGACCACCAGCTCCCGCTCCGGCTCGACCCCCGCGATCAGCTCGTCGAGCTGGAGGGAGAGCAGCCGGCCGTCGGTGCCCAGCTCCACCACGTACTCGGCGATCTCGGTGGCGATCCGCCGGACCATCTCCAGCCGCTGCGCCACGGCCGTGACGTCCCGGACCGTCACCAGGTCCTCGATCTCCAGCGCAGAGAGCGTGCCGGCGACCTCGTCGAGCCGGAGCTTGTACCGCTCCAGCGTGGCCAGTGCCTGGTTGGCGCGGGACAGGATCGCCGCCGACTCCTCCAGGACCCGGCGCTCCCCGTCGACGTACAGCGCGATCAGATGCATCGACTGCGACACCGAGACGACCGGGAAACCGCACTGTTTGGAGACCCGGTCGGCCGTGCGGTGACGGGTGCCGGTCTCCTCGGTGGGGATCGACGCGTCCGGGACCAGCTGGACACCGGCCCGCAGAATCTTGGTGAGATCCTTGTCGAGGATCAGCGCGCCGTCGAGCTTGCAGAGCTCGCGCAGGCGGGTCGCGGCGAACTCCACGTCCATGACGAAGCCGCCGGTGCACATCGACTCGACGGTCTTGTCCATGCCCAGGACGATCAGGCCGCCGGTGTTCCCGCGAAGGATGCGTTCCAGGCCGTCGCGCAGCGCTGTACCGGGCGCGACAGCGCTCAGCGTGGCGCGCATCAGCGCTTCATTGCCGGAGGAGCTCCCGCCGGACTTCCCGGGTGCTGCTCGGTCATTGGCTGCCACTGCACTCCTCCGGCTCGTACGGACAGGCGAGACCAGGGCAAAGTCTACCGGCGCACTACCTCCTCCTGGGGCGCGCGGGCCCTCGGACTGCGCGGGAGGACCCGGAGCGCGTCTCCCATGTCGGCCACTTCGATCACCTTCATGCCCGCCGGGACCTTCCCCGGGTCGGCCGGGACCAGGGCATGGGTGAAGCCGAGACGGTGCGCCTCGGCGAGCCTGCGCTGGACGCCGGTGACCCTTCGGACCTCGCCTGCCAGGCCGACTTCGCCGATCGCGACCAGGTTCTTCGGCAGCGGGACATCGCTGGCCGCGGAGGCCAGGGCCAGCGCGACGGCCAGGTCGGCGGCCGGTTCGGTGAGCTTCACGCCGCCGACCGTCGCCGTGTAGATGTCGCGCTTGCCGAGCGCGCTGATCCTGCCGCGCTGTTCGAGCACGGCGAGCATCATCGAGACCCGGGAGGTCTCCAGGCCCGAGGTGGTGCGCCGGGGTGAAGGGATCTGGGTGTCGACGGTGAGCGCCTGCACCTCGGCGACCAGGGGGCGCTTGCCCTCCAGGGTGACCGTCAGGCAGGTGCCGGGGACGGGCTCGTCACGGCGTGTCAGGAACAGCCCGCTCGGGTCGGCGAGGCCGGTGATGCCCTCGTCGTGCAGCTCGAAGCAGCCGACCTCGTCGGTCGCGCCGTACCGGTTCTTGACACCGCGGACCAGCCGGAGGCGGGCGTGCCGGTCGCCCTCGAAGGAGAGCACGACGTCCACCAGGTGTTCCAGGAGCCGCGGGCCCGCGATGGCGCCGTCCTTCGTCACGTGGCCGACCAGCAGCGTGGACATCCCGCGCTCCTTGGAGGCGCGGATCAGCGCCCCCGCCACCTCACGCACCTGCGCCATACCGCCGGGCGCCCCGTCCAGCTCGGGCGAGGCCACCGTCTGTACGGAGTCCAGCACCAGCAGGGACGGCTTGACGGCATCGAGGTGGCCGAGCACCGCGGAGAGATCGGTCTCGGCGGCCAGGTACAGATGGTCGTTGATCGCGTGGATCCGGTCGGCGCGCAGCCTGACCTGGCTGGCGGACTCCTCGGCGGTCACGTAGAGCGTGCGGTGGTCGTCACTGGCCGCCTTCGCCGCGACATCGAGCAGCAGCGTGGACTTGCCGACGCCGGGCTCGCCCGCGAGCAGCACCACGGCACCGGGCACCAGCCCGCCGCCGAGCACCCGGTCCAGCTCGGCGACACCGGTGGAACGGGCGGTCGCCGTCCGGCTGTCGACCTGGCCGATGGGGACCGCGGCGGTGCTGACCCGGCCCGCCGCCGTCGTACGCACGGCGGGCGCGCCGCCGAACTCCTCGACCGTCCCCCAGGTCTGGCACTCGGGGCAGCGGCCGAGCCACTTGGCGGTCGTCCAGCCGCACTCGGTGCAGCGGTAGGACGGCCGGTCTTTGGTCTTTGCACGGGTGGCCATGGCGCCACCGTAACCGCCGGGTCGGACAGTGGGGCTTTCGTCCGGAAAGCGCGGCGGAATGCAGGATTCCTGTCCCCTTTTGAGGGATACGTTCACCCGTAAGGATTAAATGCCCTGAAGAGGTGCTAAGAGGCGGCGACTCCCGGCCTACCGTCGGCCGGGTGACGAGCAGCAGGCTGGAGAACCCCACACAAGCCACCGGCGCACACCGGGCGCACCGCAGGGCGTCCCACCCGGCGGAGCAGCGTCCGCCGGCCCGTTACGAGGCATATCTGGACGGTCTTTTCACCTACTGCCTCTCCGTCCTGTGCGACCACGACGCGGCCACCGCCGTCCTCGGCGAGGTGCTCGCCGTCGCGGAGCGGCAGTTCAGCCGCTGCCCCTCCGGCGAGCAGGGGCGCCGGTCCTGGCTGTACGCACTCGCGCGCTGGGCCTGTCTGCGCAAGCTCGCCGAACAGAAACGGCTGCGGCCCGGCGCGCACACCGGCCGCACGCCGGAGCCCGCGCCCGCGCCCGCGCCCGCGCGGACCGAACCACCGGAAGCCGCCGAGCGCAGGCGCCGGGATCTCGCCACCCTCGCCTGGCCCGAAGCAGCCGGCACCACCCCCGAGCAGCGCGAGGCGCTCGAACTCGCGGTACGCCACCAGCTCGGTCCGCGTGAGGTCGCCGCCGTCCTCGGCATGGACCCCACCGCGGCCCGTGACCTGCTGGCCGCCGCGGCCTGCGAGGTGGAGCGGACCCGCGCGGCGCTCGCCGTCGTCGAGACCGGGAACTGTCCGAGCGTCGCCCGCCTCACCGGAGACCACCAGGTCCTGCTCTCCACGGCGCTGCGCCGCGAACTCGTCCGGCACGTCGACGACTGCCCGCGCTGCCGCCGGGTCGCCGAGCACGCCGGGGCCACCGGCCCGTGGCCCGGCTCCCGCACCACCCCGGCCACCCCCGCGGCCCTGCCGCTCGTCGCGGCGGAACGATCCGCCGCGTACACCGCGATGCTGCACGCCCCCCGCGGCAGCGCCCCGCGCTTCGGCCGCGCGGGCTTCCCGATGGACCCCAAGGACCGTGCCGCGCGCCGCGAACGGCTGCGCTCGCGCGCCGTGACGACCACGGTCGTGGCGACGGTCGTCGCGGCCCCGATGCTGGCCCTGTGGGCGGCGTACCGGCACGCCCCGAGCACCGGAGAGGGGCACGGCGGTTCGGTGACGGCCAGCGAGGCCGAGGAGCCCGGCGGACCGGACACCGGGCCGTACGACCACTACGAGAACGCGGGCAACGCCCGTACCGAACACACTCCGTTCGCCGGCGGCAGCAGTTCGCCGGACGTGTCGGTGGAGGTCGTCAGCCCGGACGCCGGGAAGAACGGGGCGTCGCCGGGCGGCACTTCGGCGGCCCCCGGCTCGCTCACCGTCCAGGCCCGCTCGGCGGGCGGCCGGACGGCGATCACGCTGACCGCCGGGGGTGACGGGCCGGTCTCCTGGTCGGCCTGGAAGACCGCGCCCTGGCTCTACCTCAGCAGCACGTCGGGCGTACTGGAGCCCGGCCGGTCGGTCACGATCCAGGTGTACGTCGACCACCGCGCCGAACCGGCGGGCGCCTGGTCGGCCCGGATCGGCGTCGACCCGTCGGGCGCCGTGGTCTCGATGCGGGGACACGGCAGGACGGGCGGCGATCACGGCCACGGCCACCACGGGGGCCACGGTCACGGCCGCCCGACCCCCTCGGGCGGCTCGGGCAACGGTCCGACGCCGACCCCGTCCGACCCGGCATCACCGCCCACGGACCCCACGCCCACCCCGACGCCCACCGTCTCCGGCCCTCCGGCGTCCCCGCCGCCCTCGGACCCGCAGACACCTTCGCCCGGTAACTGAGTCCCGGCAACTGAGTTCCGGTAACCGAGTTCCGGTAACCGAGTTCCGGCAACCTACGGCGTGCCGGGGTCGGCCGGGTGCGGAGCCATCGGCAGCAACGCGGCCAGCCGCTCCTCGCACAGCCGCGCCAGGCGCTTGTACGCCGCCTTGCCCATCATCTCGGTCAGCTCCGGCCGGTACGTGACGTAGACCGGTTCACCGGCCCCGTGCGCGGACGTCGCCGACGTGCACCACCAGTGCAGGTCGTGACCGCCCGGACCCCAGCCGCGCCGGTCGTACTCACCGATGGAGATCTGGAGCACCCGAGACTCGTCGGGCCGGTCGATCCAGTCGTACGTACGGCGGACCGGCAGCTGCCAGCAGACGTCCGGCTTCGTCTCCAGCGGCTCCTTGCCCTCCTTCAGGGCCAGGATGTGCAGCGAACACCCCGCACCGCCCGCGAAACCGGGCCGGTTCTGGAAGATGCACGAGCCCTCCCACCGCCGGGTCTGACGCTCGCCGTCCTCGTCGAGCTGCACCCAGCCCGACTCCGTGCCCTCGTCGTGGAACTGCCACAGGTCCGGGGTGAGACGGGCCACATGACCGGCCACCCGCTTCTCGTCGTCCTCGTCCGAGAAGTGCGCCCCCAGCGTGCAGCAGCCGTCGTCGGCGCGGCCCGCCTCGATGCCCTGGCAGCCGCTGCCGAAGATGCAGGTCCACCGGGAGGTGAGCCAGGTCAGGTCGCAGCGGAAGATCTGTTCGTCGTCGGCGGGATCGGGGAACTCGACCCAGGCACGGGCGAAATCCAGGCCCTGCTCGTCACTCTTCGGCTTCGGCTGCGTGACAGCTTTGCCCGGCTTCGCCTTTTTCGTCTTTGGCACAGGCCCAGCGTACGGGGACGGAGCCCCGGCAGGCCCGCGCGGCCACCCCGTGGTCCGTCCGCAGTAGCGTTCCGCACATGAGACTCGGAGTCCTCGACGTCGGTTCGAACACGGTGCACCTGCTGGTGGTCGACGCCCACCCCGGCGCCCGCCCGCTGCCCGCGCACTCGCACAAGGCCGACCTGCGCCTGGCCCAACTGCTCGACGCCGACGGCGCGATCGCCTCCGAGGGCATAGACAGCCTGGTCGCCACGGTCGGCGAAGCCCTCCAGGCGGCCGAGGACAAGGGCGCCGAGGAAGTCCTGTCGTTCGCGACCTCCGCCGTACGCGAGGCCAGCAACGCCGACCACGTCCTCGCCCGGGTACGCGCCGAGACCGGCGTCGACCTCCAGGTCCTGACCGGCGCCGAGGAGGCGCGGCTCACCTTCCTCGCGGCCCGCCGCTGGTTCGGCTGGTCCGCGGGCCGCCTGCTGCTGCTCGACATCGGCGGCGGCTCGCTGGAGATCGCGTACGGCATCGACGAGGAGCCCGACGCCGCGGCGTCGCTGCCACTCGGCGCGGGCCGGCTGACCCACACCTGGCTGCCGGGCGATCCGCCGGACCCGCAGGACGTCAGGGCGCTGCGCCGGCAGGTACGCGCCGAGATCGCGAGGACCGTCGGTGAGTTCAGCCGCTTCGGCAGGCCGGACCACGTGGTGGCGACCTCGAAGACGTTCAAGCAGCTGTCCCGCATCGCGGGCGCGGCCCGCTCCAACGAGGGCCCCTACGTGTACCGCGGCCTGAGTCGTACGTCACTGGAGGAGTGGGTCCCGAAGCTGGCCGCGATGACGGCGGCCGAGCGCGCCCAGCTGCCCGGCGTCTCCGCCGAGCGGGCACCGCAACTGCTGGCCGGGGCGCTGGTCGCGGAGGGCGCGATGGACCTGTTCGGGGTCGAGGAGCTGGAAGTCTGCCCCTGGGCACTGCGCGAGGGCGTCATCCTGCGCCGCCTCGACCACCTCCCCGTCCGATAGGACCTTGAGCCGTGGGTCCCGGCCCCCGACGCGGCCCCCGACGCGGCCCGTACGCTGTCTCCGTGGCAGAACCAGTGGTGCGCATCCCGGATGCGAAGGTCGCGCTGTCCACGGCGTCCGTGTACCCGGAGTCGACGGCGACGGCCTTCGAGATCGCCGCGCGCCTCGGCTACGACGGTGTCGAGGTGATGGTGTGGACGGATCCCGTCAGCCAGGACATCGAAGCCCTGCGCAGACTCTCCGACCATCACCAGGTCCCGATCCTCGCCGTGCACGCGCCCTGTCTGCTGATCACCCAGCGGGTCTGGTCGACCGACCCCTGGACCAAGCTCCAGCGCGCGCGGGCCGCGGCCGAGAAGCTCGGCGCGTCCACGGTGGTCGTGCACCCGCCCTTCCGCTGGCAGCGCGGTTACGCCCGTGACTTCGTCGACGGGATCTGGCGGATGGCGGACGAGACCGATGTGCGGTTCGCCGTCGAGAACATGTACCCCTGGCGCTACCGGGACCGCGAGATGCTCGCGTACGCACCCGACTGGGACGTCACCAAGGACGACTACCGCCACTTCACCGTCGACCTCTCGCACACCGCGACCGCCCGCACCGACGCGATGGCGATGATCGACCGGATGGGATCCCGGCTGGCCCACGTCCACCTCGCCGACGGCCGCGGCTCGGGCAAGGACGAACACCTGGTGCCCGGCCGCGGCACCCAGCCCTGCGCCGAACTCCTCGACGGTCTCGCGGGCAGCGGCTTCGACGGTCATGTGGTCATCGAGGTCAACACCCGCCGCGCGATGTCCTCGGCCGAACGCGAGGCGGACCTGGCGGAGGCGCTCGCCTTCACCCGTCTCCACCTGGCGACCGGGGTCCGCCGGCCATGACCGGACCCGGCCCCGATCCCGCCCCCGCCCGCCGCAGAGGCCGCCCGCCCCGCGCGCGGGCGGCCGAGGGCGGTGGCGCGCGGAGCCGGATCCTGGAGGCCGCGCGCACGGAGTTCTCCGAGCGGGGCTACGACAAGACCTCCGTACGCGGCATCGCGAAGGCGGCCGGGGTCGACGCGGCGCTCGTCCACCACTACTTCGGTACGAAGGACGAGGTGTTCGAGGCGGCCATCGAGGTCACGATGGAGCCCGCGCAACTGGTCCCCGCCCTGGTGGCCGCGGGCCCGGACGGCATCGGGGAGCGGCTGGCCCGCTACTTCCTCGGCGCCTGGGAGAACCCGGCGACCCGCGCCCCGCTGCTCGCGATCATCCGCTCGGCGCTGACGCACGAGGCCGCGGCGAAGGTGCTGCGGGGGTTCGTGCTCCAGCGGGTACTGGGCCGGGTGGCGGCCGACCTGGACGTACCGAACCCGCAGTTCCGGGCGGAACTGGCGGCTTCGCACATGATCGGGATCGCGATGATGCGGTACGTGATCAAGGTGGAGCCGATGGCTTCGGCGGGGGTGGACGAGATCGTCGCGATGGTCGCACCGACCCTGCAGAGATACCTGACCGACCCGTCCGAGACCCCGCCGGGCGCCCGGCCCGTGCGCTGAAGGTCCGCCTCCGCACATTCCGGGATCCGGACGCACGGTCCAGATCCTGGAGTGCAGGCGTACGCTCGTCAGCAGTCCATTCTGCCTAAGGAGCGAGCCACGATGCCCGAGCTGAGGTCCCGCACAGTCACCCACGGCCGCAACATGGCGGGCGCCCGTGCCCTCATGCGAGCCTCGGGCGTAGCGAGCGAGGACATCGGCAAGCCGATCATCGCGGTCGCCAACTCGTTCACGGAGTTCGTTCCGGGCCACACGCACCTCCAGCCGGTCGGCCGGATCGTCTCCGAGGCGATCAAGGCCGCGGGCGCCGTCCCCCGGGAGTTCAACACGATCGCCGTGGACGACGGCATCGCGATGGGCCACGGCGGAATGCTCTACAGCCTCCCCTCGCGCGACCTGATCGCGGACAGTGTCGAGTACATGGTCGAGGCGCACTGCGCGGACGCCCTGATCTGCATCTCCAACTGCGACAAGATCACCCCGGGCATGCTGATGGCCGCGATGCGCCTCAACATCCCCACCGTCTTCGTCTCCGGCGGCCCGATGGAGGCCGGCAAGGCCACCCTCGTCGACGGCACGGTCCGCAAGCTCGACCTGATCAACGCGATCAGCGACGCGGTCAACGAGAACGTCTCGGACGAGGACATCCTCCGTATCGAGGAGAACGCCTGCCCCACCTGCGGCAGTTGTTCCGGCATGTTCACCGCCAACTCGATGAACTGCCTGACCGAGGCCCTCGGCCTCGCCCTCCCCGGCAACGGCTCGGTCCTCGCCACGCACACCGCCCGCCGGGCGCTGTACGAGGAGGCGGGCCGCACGGTCGTCGAGATCACCAAGCGCTACTACGAGCAGGACGACGAGACCGTCCTGCCCCGCGCCATCGGCACCCGCGCCGCCTTCGACAACGCCATGGCCCTGGACATCTCCATGGGCGGCTCCACCAATACGATCCTGCACCTGCTCGCCGCCGCGCAGGAGGCCGAACTGCCTTACGGGCTGGCTGAGATGGACGAGGTCTCGCGCCGCGTCCCGTGCCTCTCCAAGGTCGCCCCGAACGTCGCCCCCGGCGGCACGTACTACATGGAGGACGTGCACCGCGCCGGCGGCATCCCCGCCATCCTCGGTGAGCTGTACCGCGGCGGGATGCTCAACGAGGACGTGCACGCGGTGCACTCCCCGTCCCTCGCGGACTGGCTGAAGACCTGGGACGTGCGCGGCGGCTCCCCGTCGCCCGAGGCCGTCGAGCTGTGGCACGCGGCCCCCGGCTGCGTCCGTTCCGCCGAGGCCTTCTCGCAGTCCGAGCGCTGGGACACCCTCGACGTGGACGCGGCGGGCGGCTGCATCCGGGACGCGGAGCACGCGTACTCGAAGGACGGCGGTCTCGCGGTCCTCAAGGGCAACCTCGCCGTGGACGGCTGTGTCGTGAAGACGGCCGGTGTCGACGAGTCGATCTGGACCTTCGAGGGCCCGGCCGTGGTCTGCGAGTCGCAGGAGGAGGCCGTCGACAAGATCCTCCGCAAGGAGATCAAGGAGGGCGACGTCGTCGTCATCCGCTACGAGGGCCCCAGGGGCGGCCCCGGCATGCAGGAGATGCTCTACCCGACGTCCTTCCTCAAGGGCCGCGGCCTCGGCAAGGCGTGCGCGCTGGTCACCGACGGCCGGTTCTCCGGCGGCACCTCGGGCCTCTCGATCGGTCACGCCTCGCCCGAGGCGGCGTCCGGCGGCACGATCGCGCTCGTCGAGGACGGCGACCGCATCCGTATCGACATCCCGAACCGCGGCATCGAGCTCCTGGTGTCGGACGAGGACCTGGCGGAGCGCCGGGCCGCGCTGAACGGCGTGTACGCGCCGAAGGACCGCGAGCGCAAGGTCTCGCAGGCGCTCAAGGCGTACGCGGCGATGGCCACCAGCGCCGACCGTGGCGCGGTCAGGGACGTGTCCAAGCTCGGCTGACGAGCCGACGGCCCGATTCCACGGCCACAGGCCCCGCTCCACCCCCACGCCCGGACACCCGCAGTATGATTACTGTGTGTGTCCGGGCGTGTGCGTTACGATGCCCCCTTCCCTGACATGGTCACAAATGGGGGCACCATGCGTCAGTTCATCAAGAGGTCAGCCGTGCTCGCCGCGGCCGTCGGAGCATTCGCGGCGATCGGGATCGTCCCGGCGTCCGCGGCGACGGCCACCCCGGCCAGCATCTGCGGTTCCGGATACCGCCAGATCGATTCACACATCTTCACCAACGGGCGAGTCGAATTCGCCCGTGTCTTCCTGCTCTACGACGCGGCCACCGGCTACAACTGCGTGGTCACCCAGCACAGCAAGGCCACCGCGGGCATGCCGCTGACCACCGGCGCCTGGCTCGACGTGCAGGGCGACGGCAAGGGCCAGGTCAAGAACCAGGGCACGTTCACCTCGTACGCGGGCCCGGTCCGGCTGAAAGCCGTCCACTCCTGCGTGAAGTGGGGCGGCATGATCGAGGCCGGGGTCGGTACGTACACCTACACGAGTCCCTGGGAACACTGCGGCTGAAGCCCGCCCCACGGCCCCGGGGGATACTCGACCCCGTGAGCGAGAACAACGAGAGCACCACCCCCGGCGGGCCGCAGCCCGAATCGATCCGTTTCTTCGGTACGACCTGGGTCGGCCACGACAACGGATACGGGCTGCGGCGCGTCGCGGTCTCCGTCGGCTCGCTGGTCACGACGGCCGCCGCCTGCCTCGTGATGCGCCTCGCCTACCAGGGCGTACGGATCGCCGACGCCGGCAGCTTCGTCGCGGTCCTCTTCATCGCCGTCTTCACCCTCTGCAGCGCCCTCGCCTTCGTCCGCACCTGGGACGGATTCCGCCGCCGCCCCGCCGATCCGGCCCGCGAGGAATCCCTGCGCAGCTTCAAGGCGATCGGCTTCATCGGCTCCCTGCTCGCGTACTTCTTCCGCTCCCTCACCGAGGCCCCGGGCGAGCAGCTGCTGCGCGCCGAGTACGAGAGCGCCGTGGCCCGGTACGAGAAGCGCCGGGGCACCCGCGCGGGCAACCCGGCAGCCCGTCGCAAGGCCAATGCCAAGGCCAAGGCCGGGCCCAAGCGCGCATAGGGCCCCGGAGGCCCCTGTTCCGTAGGCCGCCGCGCCGCGAGGGTGTCCCACATGACGGGACATCGGCGCCGGTCCTGGCGGACGAACGGGCGGAACTGCTGCGGATCTTCCCGGCGGGCGTGGTGCGGGAGGAGTACGTCATCAACCTCACGACCGTCCGGAAACCGGCGAACCGACCGGCACGGTAAGGGACTTCAAGCCCCCTGCACCGCCCAGCCGTGTCCGCCCGCACCAGGGTCCGTCACCCGCGTCGCCCGCCGTACCGCCCCACCAGCCCGACGATCCCCCCGACCACGACGCCACGCCACACCCCGTCCGTCAGGCTGCTGAAGAAGCTCTCCGAGCCGAGCAGCTGCCGCACCACCACGTCGGACACCGCCATCAGCGCGCCGGGCACCACCGCGACCCGCCACGGGTGCGCCGCCGCCCACCGCCGGATCCGCTGGTCGACCCGGGCCCCCGGCCGCCCGCCGAGCGGCGTACCGCCGACGACGAAGAACAGCGTCAGCGCGACCGAGACCGCGGTGGTCACCGTGTGCGCCCCCAGCCCCTCGGCGATCGTCGCGATGCCGAGCGAGACCCCGCCGCCCAGCAGGCCGACGGCCGTGGCGGACCGCCACGGCCCGAGCGTCGCGGAGGCGAGAGCGAGACTGCGCTGCTCGGACCTGGACATCTCCGTCTTGGACATCTCCGTGTTCTGCGTCATGTCCCCACGGTCCGCCGCGCACCGCCCCGACGCCATGGGGGATGACCCTGACGCAGCCCTGAAGTCGGCCCGCTTTCCCGGGTGGTGGGCAGAATTGCCGCATGACGATGCCCACCCGCGCCTCACGCGCCCACTCCTTCAACGCGGCGGCAGCCGCCTACGCCGCGAACCGCCCCTCCTACCCGCCCGCGCTCCTCGACGCCGTCGAGGACATCGCGGGCCGCCCCCTGGCCGGCGCCCGGGTCGTCGATGTCGGCGCGGGCACCGGCATCGCGACGGCCCTCCTGCACGCCCGGGGCGCGCGCGTCGTCGCGGTGGAGCCGGGCGACGGCATGACGGAACAGTTCCGCCGCACGCTCCCCGGCGTACCGGTCGTGCGCGGCGACGGGAACCACCTTCCGCTCGCCGACGCGTCGGCGGACTTCGTCACGTACGCCCAGGCCTGGCACTGGACGGACCCGGACCGCTCCGCACCCGAGGCGATGCGGGTGCTGCGCCCCGGCGGCGCACTCGCCCTCTGGTGGAACGTCTCGGACCACGGAGTGCCGTGGATCGCCGCCCAGGACGACCGCATCCGGCGCTTCTTCGGCAACGACAGCGCGCACGGCGCCCACGGCACCGCCGACCGGGTGCGCATGACGCAGGGCGGGCCGGAGTTCGTCCGGCGCGGCGTTCCCTGGACCCGGGAGGTTCCGCTGGACACCCACCTCGCCAATCTGGCCAGCCACTCCGTCTTCCTCGTCGCGGGCGAGGAAGCCACCAGGGCCTTCGTCGACGAGGAGCGCACCGCGCTCACGGAGGTCTTCCCGACGGGCGTGGTCCAGGAGGCGTACACGGTCGACCTCTGCGTGGCGGTCCGCTGATCCGTACCGCGCGCGGCTGCCGGAACCCTTGACGGCGCAGCGCCCCGCCCCAATTATTCATCACATGATGAATTTCAAACGGGGTGCGGCCGGGCCCATGGGTTCCGGCGGCGACCCCGGGCAGAGACCCGCGGCGGCTCCCTCCGAAGCCGCCGTCGACGCCCGGAACCTCACCGTCGTACGAGGCTCCCGCACCGTTCTGCGCGACCTGACCTTCACGGTTCCCCGCGGCCGGATCACCGGCCTGCTCGGCCCGTCCGGCTGCGGGAAGTCCACCCTGATGCGCGCGGTGGCCGGCACCCAGGCGAAGGTCACGGGCACGCTCACGGTCCTGGACCACCCGGCGGGCGAGGCCCCGCTCCGCCACCGCATCGGCTACGTCACCCAGGCCCCTTCCGTATACGCAGACCTGACCGTCCATCAGAACCTGGACTACTTCGCCTCCGTCCTGGGTGCCCGCGCCGACGTCCCTCGCGCCATCGAGCGGGTCGACCTCACCCCGTACACCCACGCCCTGGCCGGGAACCTCTCCGGCGGCCAGCGCAGCCGGGTCTCCCTGGCGGTGGCCCTGCTCGGCACCCCGGAACTCCTGGTCCTCGACGAGCCGACCGTGGGCCTCGACCCGGTGCTCCGCAGAGACCTCTGGGCCCTGTTCCACAGCCTCGCCGAGGCAGGCACCACCCTCCTCGTCTCCTCCCACGTGATGGACGAGGCGGAACGCTGCCACCGCCTGCTCCTCATGCGCGAGGGCGAGATCCTGGCCGACGGCACCCCGGACGAACTGCGCACCCGCACCCACGCCCCGACCGTCGAGGAAGCGTTCCTCCACCTCGTCGGCGCGGACCGGGAGACGGCCCGATGACCCTCACCCACACCCTCGCCACCACCCGCCGGGTCCTGCGCCAACTGCGCCACGACCCCAGGACGATCGCCCTGCTCCTGCTGATCCCGGCAGCCATGATCACGCTGCTGCGGTACGTGTTCGACGCGTCCCCGCAGACGTTCAACTCGATCGGCGCGTCCCTGCTCGGTGTCTTCCCGCTGATCACCATGTTCCTCGTGACCTCGATCGCGACCCTGCGCGAACGCACCTCGGGCACCCTCGAACGCCTGCTGTCCCTCCCGATCGGCAAGGCCGACATCATCGCGGGGTACGCCCTGGCCTTCGGCCTGCTGGCCGTCGTCCAGTCCGCCCTGGCCACGGCCCTCTCGGTCTGGCTCCTGGACCTGGACGTCACGGGCTCTCCCTGGCTCCTCCTCCTGGTGGCCCTCCTGGACGCCCTGCTGGGCACGGCACTCGGCCTGTTCGTCTCGGCGTTCGCGGCGTCGGAGTTCCAGGCGGTCCAGTTCATGCCGGCGGTGATCTTCCCGCAGCTCCTGCTGTGCGGCCTCTTCACCCCGCGCGCCCAGATGCAGCCGGTCCTGGAGGGCATCTCCGATGTGCTGCCGATGTCGTACGCGGTGGACGCGATGAACCAGGTACTGCACCACGGGACCATGACGGCGACGTTCGTACGCGACGCACTGATCGTCGGAGGCTGCGCCCTGCTGGTCCTGACCCTGGGCGCGGCGACCCTGCGCCGCCGCACGGCATGAACGCTCCGTCCGCGCCCCCGCCGATTCCACCGCTCGGACACCCGCCCCCGTCGCCCCGCCCTGGTGCGAGGATGGCCGGCGACAGACGAACCGCCCCACCGGCGAGGTGAACAGAGCCATGGCCCAGACAGTCGCAGTCCTCGGCACCGGCAAGATCGGCGAAGCCCTCCTCAGCGGAATGATCCGCGCGGGCTGGCACCCGGCCGACCTCCTCGTCACCGCCCGCCGCCCGGCGCGGGCGGACGAGCTCCGTACGCGTTACGGCGTGGAGGCGGTCAGCAACGAGGAAGCGGCCAAGCGCGCCGACACCCTGATCCTGACCGTCAAGCCGCAGGACATGGCCACGCTCCTCGACGAACTGGCCCCGCACGTCCCCGCCGACCGCCTGATCATCAGCGGCGCGGCGGGCATCCCCACCTCCTTCTTCGAGGAGCGCCTCGCCGAGGGCACCCCGGTCGTACGGGTCATGACGAACACCCCGGCGCTCGTGGACGAGGCGATGTCCGTCATCTCCCCGGGCAGCCACGCCACGGAGGCGCACCTGCGGCACGCCGACGAGATCTTCGGGGGAGTGGGCAAGACCCTCCGCGTCCCCGAGACCCAGCAGGACGCGGCCACCGCACTCTCCGGCTCGGGCCCGGCGTACTTCTACTACCTGGTCGAGGCGATGACCGACGCTGGCATCCTCCTCGGCCTGCCCCGCGCGCAGGCGCACGATCTGATCGTCCAGGCGGCCATCGGCGCGGCGGTGATGCTCAGGGACAGCGGCGAACACCCGGTGAAACTGCGCGAGGCGGTCACCAGCCCGGCGGGCACCACGATCAACGCGATCCGCGAGCTGGAGAACCACGGCGTACGAGCCGCCCTCATCGCCGCGCTGGAGGCAGCCCGCGACCGCAGCCGCGAACTGGCCTCCGGCAACGGCTGAGGCCCCGGCGCCCTCCCCGGGCCTACGGCTCCAGCAGCCCGATGGCCCGGTACGCGGCGTCCACGGTCGGCCGCGCCATCTCCCGGGCCCGCTCGGCACCCCGCCTGAGCACCGTTTCCAGATACCCGGGGTCGGCGGCCAGCTCCGCATGCCGCTCCTGCAGCGGGCGCAGCAGCTCCACCACCGCGTCGGCGGTGTCCTTCTTCAGAGCCCCGTACGACTCGTACGTCTCGGCGAGCGCCCCGGGCGCCCGCCCGGTACACGCCCCGAGCACGTCCAGCAGATTGGCCACCCCGGGACGGGACTCCCGGTCGTAGGCGACCTCCCGGCCACTGTCGGTCACGGCGCGCATGACCTTCTTCCGTACGACGTCGGGCTCGTCCAGCAGATAGACGATTCCCGCACCCGACTCGTGCGACTTCCCCATCTTGGCCGTCGGATCCTGAAGGTCCATGACCCGCGCGGCCACGGCCGGTGAGGTGGCCTCGGGAACGACGAACGTGTGCCCGTACCGCTGGTTGAACCGCACGGCGAGATCCCGCGCCAGCTCCACGTGCTGCGTCTGGTCCTCACCGACCGGTACCTCGTCGGTCGCGTAGGCAAGGATGTCCGCCGCCATCAGCGCCGGATACGTGAGCAGGGACAACCGGACACTGTCCCCGGCCGCCTTCGCCCGGACGCTCTTCTCCTTGTACTGGATCATGCGCCGCATCTCGCCGTCGGTGGCGGTGCACTCCATCAGATAGGAGAGCCGCGCGTGCTCGTCGACGTGGCTCTGCACGAATACGGTGCACTGCTCGGGATCGAGCCCGGCGGCCAGCAACAGCGTGGCGGCCTGACGGCTCAGTCTGCGCACCCGCGCGGGGTCGTGCTGCATGGTCAGCGCGTGCAGATCCACCACACAGAACAGGGACTCGGCCCGGTACTGGTCCTCATCGGCCCACCGGCGCACGGCACCCAGGTAGTTCCCGAGCGTCAGATGCCCGGTCGGCTTGACCCCGCTGAAGACGCGAGTCATTTCTCCACCTCTCGATCGGAGCCGCCGTCCTCGACAGCCGACCTCCCGGAGGGAGAAACACGAACGGCCGCCGGAGAGGCGGCCGTTGAACGCACACGTGAATGCCGGCCGCCGTCAGGCGGCCCGCCACCGAAGGGTGCACGTACGCGTATGCATGAGCCCTACCGTAGCGCAGGGCCCGCCCGACCGGGCCTCCTCCAGCCCTCCGGTTTGACATGGGAGGGGCGTCTCCGTAATGTTCTCCGAGCTGTCCGACGTGAGCTCCGGCCCCGGTCGGTCCCCGGACAGCCATTCCGCACCAATCATTCGAGCGAGCGACGACTTGTCGCGCCGCTCTTATGCACTTTTGCGAAATGAGGAATCCGCGTTCGAAGGAACGTGACCCCCGATTAGCTCGGGGGCCAGGAATCCGCTAATGTCTCACTCGTCGGAACGGCCCAACAGCCGGGAAGACAAACCCCGCTGACTGGGAGTCAGGCCCGAAAGGATCTGATAGAGTCGGACTCGCCGGAAAGGGAAACGCGAAAGCGAAGAACTGGAAAGCAACCCCCGGCCGACCGGGAATCGGACACGAAAGAGTCTGATAGAGTCGGAAACGCAAGACCGAAGGGAAAAGCCCGGAGGAAAGCCGCTGAGAGTGTTCGGCGGTGAGTACAAAGGAAGCGTCCGTTCCTTGAGAACTCAACAGCGTGCCAAAAGTCAACGCCAGATATGTTGATACCCCGGCCCACCTCTGGTGGGTTGGTGGTTCCTTTGAAAAAGTCCTGCTGGTTCTTCGGAACGGGTAGGCAACACACAGCGAGGACGCTGTGGACAGTCGGCCTTATTCCGGTCTGACTGTCCCGCTCAACGCGATGTGGACCCGATTACGGGTAAACATTCACGGAGAGTTTGATCCTGGCTCAGGACGAACGCTGGCGGCGTGCTTAACACATGCAAGTCGAACGATGAAGCCTTTCGGGGTGGATTAGTGGCGAACGGGTGAGTAACACGTGGGCAATCTGCCCTTCACTCTGGGACAAGCCCTGGAAACGG